>JAAXZS010000189.1 GCA_012719745.1 Clostridiales bacterium
CGGCGTATTTCAGGAGCTGCTGCCTTTGGCGGGGGGGTTTCTTGGTTCCCAGTTTGCCCGCTATGTGACGCGCTTTGCCCCCTGGATCTCTTTTCTATTATTGGCCTATATCGGCGGAAATATGATTCGTGAAAGCCGACAGAAGGAAGAGGTGAAGTGTGATACAAAGGGGTTGCGTCACAAGGAACTGCTGATCCTGGCGGTGGCTACCAGCATCGACGCGCTGGCAGTGGGTGTCACCTTCTCCTTTATGGACTTGGCTGTTTCCATCGGCATCGCGGTGGCGCTGATCGGCTGCACCACGTTTGTCCTTTCCCTGGCGGGAGTGTATATCGGCCATGTGTTCGGCGCCAAATACAAGAGCCGGGCGGAGATGGCCGGCGGCATTATTCTTATCCTGATCGGCCTGAAAATTTTGCTGGAGCATTTTGGCGTACTCTGATCAAAAATAGAGAAAGCCTGCCAACCGTTTTGCCGGCTGGTAGGCTTTTTTTGGCTGTATTTTTCGTGAAGCGGGCGTCAAAGTAAAGCGGATGCGGCAAAAATCGGAAAAATTTGGCCATCCGTTTCATATATCTTTTTAGAGGTGAAGCGGATGGCGACGGTTTGCAAGCTGGTCTGCGGACTGGCGCTTTTTTTACTGGGTATTTCTTTTCTGGGGGAGGGAATGGAGCGTCTGGCCGGAGGCCGGGCGGAAAAATATCTGCGGCGGTGTACCCAAAGCCGCACCCGTGGCTTTTTGCTGGGAACCGCCGTTACGGCGGTTGCTCAGTCTTCCTCGGCAGTGACGGTCATTGCTGTTTCCCTGACGGACAGCGGCATATTGACGGTGCCGCAGGTGGTACCGGTCATCATCGGCGCCAATGTGGGCACCACGGCTACTGCCTGGCTGCTGTGCTTGTTTCAATCTGATTTGACCGTACTGACAATGCTGCCTGTCGCGCTGGCCGGGGCGGCGGGTGTGGGACTGTACCTCTTCTCCCCCCGGCATAAACACTGGGGCATGGCGCTTCTGGGCTTTTTGCTGCTGTTGACGGGCATGGAGACCATGACCGCCGCAGCGGAAATACTGGCGGCGAGGCCGGGAGGTGAGCTGTTGGCCGGGGCGGCGGGGCATCCCCTCCTGGGTCTTCTGGGCGGGATGCTGCTCACGGCTTTTATCCAAAGTTCCAGCGCCTCGGTGGGCATTTTGCAGGCGCTCTCCGTCACTGGACAGATTTCCCTTTTCACGGCGCTGCCCATTGTGCTGGGGCAGAACATCGGCACCTGCGTCACCGCTTTTCTGGCCACCGTAAAGGGCGGAGCGGCTGCCCGGCAGACGGCGCTGACCCATCTTTTTTTCAATCTGATCGGCGCGGCGGGTGTGATGGCGCTGCTACTGTTTTTGGGAGAGCGGGCGGAAACCTATTTGTCCCGTCCCGCCGATTTTGAAAATATCGCGGTGATCCACACGGTGTTCAATCTGCTCTCCGCTGCCGTTCTGCTGCCTTTTTCTGACGGACTTTCCACCCTGGCGGAGCGTCTTACGGGCGCATCTGCCGGAAAAGCCAATCGGTGATTCGCGCGGTCATTCCCCAGAGGGGATAGGCAAGCCCACTGTATACAGGAACCTCCATACGGCCCGGCGTCCAGGAATAGTCCGGCGGCGTTCCCACCTCTCTGTAGGGAAAACCATCATCCACCGCCGGCAGCAGGTCATAGCGGTACAGATGGGGCGGATTCTTTTCAAAAAAGGAAACAGGTACCAAAAAGGTGTCAGCCACCTCTTCGGCATTGAGACGCAGAGCGCTCAGCGCCGAAGAATCCATGCGGGCCAGTACCGGAAACAGCAGACCCTCCGACCGCAGGTGCAGAAAATCAAGCGCCCCCAACACATCAATGGCGTCAGCGGGAATGCCCAGTTCCTCCCGGGTTTCCCGCAGCGCACAGGCCTCCGGTGTTTCGCCGTTTTCCATGCGCCCGCCGGGAAAGCAGACCTCCGAGGCGTGGTGGTGAAGCCCGCCGGCGCGTACCTCAAACAAAAGAGACAGTCCCTCCCCTGTTTCCACTAGAGGAACCAGTACGGCGAAAAATCCCGTCGCGTCCATCAGCGTGGGGCAGTGATGGCAAAAATGATCCGGATAATTCTGCAAGTTCTTGGGCAAGCCTCCTTTTTAGGCAGTATAGCACGGCTGATGCCATAAAAAAAGCCCCCGCCGGGAAGGCGGGGGAAAAGGATATGCTTATGAATCAATCAGCAGGGGCCGGGACGATGACCCTCACCGCAGCCGCAGCCGTTGCCGCAGCAGCAGAAGAGGACGATGATCGCAATGATGATCCAGCAGCAGCAGTTATTGCCACCGAAAAAACCGTTATTGCACATAGCAGAACCTCCTATGATAATTAAGACCGGTCAGGTCTCATTCCATAGTATGACTGCTGCGGCAAAAGGTGCGATTTATTTTCTGGTGATGCGATAGCTCAGGGTCAGAAGGGTATCCACAAAGTGGACATCCTCAAAAAACACATCAGGTTCCTGCGTGGACAACTCCACATTGGTAAAGTTCCAGAAGCCACGGATACCCATGGCAATCAGCTTGCTGGCAAGGCTCTGAGCCACATTCTGCGGTACGGTCAGTACCGCCACATTGGGCTGATATTCTTTTACATAGGCATCCAACTCATCCATGGAGCGGATGGTTACATCGTGGATCTTGGTGCCGATGAGGGCAGGGGAGAGATCAAAAGCGGAATCCACATGGAAGCCCACCTTGGCAAAATCAAAGTTTTGCAGCAGCGCATGCCCCAGATGGCCAGCGCCGATGATAATCAGCCGATGACCGCCGTCAATGCCCAGAATATGACCAATTTCGGCTCGCAACTCGGCCACGTTGTAGCCGTAGCCCTGCTGGCCAAACTCGCCGAAGCAGCTTAGATCCTGACGGATCTGGGAGGCGGTAATGTCCATTTTACCGCCCAGGGAGCTGGAGGAAATGCGGACGACACCCTTGTTGTACAGGTCGTCCAAGTAGCGGTAGTAACGGGGAAGACGATGGATAACGGCGTCAGATATTTTTTGCTTTTTCATACTGTTCCTTCTCTATTGCTCAGAATAAGATGCGCGCTGCAGAGAGCCGCTTGACTATTATTTCACAGTTTTACCTATTGTACAGCAGGTTTATCCAGTTGTCAACTTTTTTAACAATCTAAATTAAAAAATTTCCCTTTACAGAAGAGAAAATAATTGCTATAATACATAAGCCGTGTCGGAAATAGATATGCGCCCGTAGCTCAGCTGGATAGAGTGACAGACTCCGACGTTTCAGGCGTCTCCAGTTGAGATATGCCGCAAAGCCCTGCCGCGCCTGCGTTTGCGGGGATGGCAGAGAAAAAATGAGTGGTCGTTGACTACTATTTGACGACTATCGCAAAACCCCACAACCAAATATGTGCCCGTAGCTCAGTTGGATAGAGCGTCAGACTCCGACTCTGAAGGCCGCTGGTTCGAATCCAGTCGGGCATACCAAATGAAAACCGCTTGAAACCATTGAAACACAATGGGTTCAGGCGGTTTCTCTTTTAGCATATTGCGGCGGCAGTAAGAGAATGCTGCCTTTGATTAGGGACGTTTTTGGTCGGTTTGGGACACTTAGGTGTGCAAAATGTGTGCAAAATCGGAGCCAAATTATGGCGCGGAGTTTATCAACTTCCGCGCTGTTTCCAAAGATGTGTCTGTGGGATGGGTGTAAATATTGGCTGTGGTAGATATATCTGCATGTCCCATTAAATATTTTGCGATGTTGATCGGAACACCTTTCTTCTCGAGATCGGTACAGAAGGTATGGCGCAGATCATACAGATCAAGATCTTCTGCAAGGACATGCCTGGTAATGATAAGGGAGTGCTTACGCTTTCCTTTTGGCTTGATATGCTCCACTTCGGCGCCCAACAGAATGTCCATATATTTTTTTGTAGTTTCCCACATCCGCTTCATGGACGATTCAGTTATATGGGATTTGCCGTCGCGCTGGGTGAAGACGTAACCGCCTTTAACATATTTCATTGCTTTAAGCGTGGGAAGATATTCCTTCGGGATTGGTATACGACGGATGCCGGCTTTTGTTTTGGGGCCCTTCATCGTGTTGCTGCCGGATTCCTTTGCGCTGCATACCGTGATGGTTTCCGATTCCAGGTCAACATCATCCCATTTGAGAGATGCGGTTTCGCCGGGACGAAGACCACAGTATAAAATCATCTGCACCCACATACCTGCCCTGTTGGGCTTGCCATCAACAAGAGACGTTTTAGCAAATGTGAGCAAAGCGGATCTCTCTGCGTCCGTGATGCTCCTGTGAGAGCCTTTCGAATCATCAATCCGTCCGCATACAAGGCTAAAAACGGCGATACACGCTTTTCACGGTACAATGACAATCAGAACCCGGATAAAGTGTTTGAGTGGTGTTACGCCACGATTCAGATTATTCTGCAAGACCGGGTTTACACCGGGGATATGGTGAATCACAAGTGTGAGATTGTCAACTACAAGACCAAGGAACGACAGAACCAGCCGAAAGAGCAATTCATTGTTGTTCCCAACACACATGAACCTTTAGTCAGCCGGGAAGATTTTGAGCAGGTGCAAATGCTGATTAAAGCCCGTCCGTCACCATCGGTTTATGAAACAGAAAATCTGTTTCGTGGGGTTCTTGTGTGCTCTGAATGCGGTCATAGTCTTTCTATGGCACACCGTCGGGACAAACGCACCTTTTACCGCTGTATGCATCATTACCGCCATCCGGACGAATGTATGCACACCCATGCCATCTTTTACGATGACCTCTACAAAGCCGTTTTAGAGCGTATCCGAGCAACGGCAAGGCTATTGCAGGATGACGAAGCCTTTTATCGGCTGGTAGAAGAAAAAGCAGGCTTAGACACCTCTGAAATGCATTTAATGCAAGAGCGTGACAAGCTGAAACGCAGACAGCAGGAACTTTCCACGCTGCTTTTCAAGCTATTCGAGGATCACGCTGCCGGACTGATATCTGATGCAAACTATGTGTCGTTCACAAACAGATACCAGTCCGAGCAGACAGAAATCCAAGGTAAAATTGCGGTGCTGGATGCAAAACTGGAACAGCAGGTTGATTACCAAGTGGGTGCCGAGCAGCTTCGCCAAGCAATCTCCGACTACCTGAACATTGAAACCTTAACGCCATTCATCTTGAATAAACTTATTGAGAAAATTCAAGTGGGATGTGTTGAGAAGATTAACGGTCAGGCAGTGCAGGAGATTACTATTGTGTGGAGATTTACAGGAGTTGTTAGTTCTGAACAAATGTAAAACTGGAGATTATTTGATCGACTTTTTTTAACTCTGATGTTTTCTTTTCACTTTGATAAGTTGCAAATACTACTTTAGGAAAATGAGCAATTACCCATAGCTTGATGAACCATTGATCTGGTGTATTGCCAATTCCATACAACACAGTTTTTTCTTTTTTGGTACCATCAAGGATTAGGGCATGATTTAGCTTGATTTGATTAGCATCAATAAATTTCTATAGAATGCTGTTTTAATTAGAAATGTTTTAGGCCACTTTGAGACATTCAAGAGTGCAAAATATGTGCAAAAAAAGGCAAGCGAAAAAGCAGCAGAAATACGCCTTGCCAATAAAAGCCGTTCTTGCTATATTAGAAGCTGTAATAGGTAAAGAACCAGAGCAATGTCGCATCCTTTAGCGGGAAGACGGTATTTTTCTAAATGCTTTTTTGAATTTGCTTGATCATAGCGGGAAATTTGGTATCTGGCGTGTTGCTTTTGATATTGCGGAACATGTATTGAAAACGTACCGGGCGCACTAAATAGAAATCTCCAAATTCAGCGAATTCGGGGATTTTTTCATCAAAAATTGCCGCCGAAAGGCGGGGAAAGAAGGACGCAAAATGGAAAATGCAGCCGTTGAAAAAAAGAAGCAGGTACTCTGCCGTATGGCACAGGACTTTAACGATGCCGGCATTACCTGGGCAGTGGGAGGCTCTGTGCTGCTGTATTTTGAGGGACTTGTGACCGATTTCCACGACCTGGACATTTCGGTGACCCGGGGAGACGCGGCGACGGCGTGCCGCATACTCGATACCCTGGGGCAGCCCCAGCCGTCGGAGCAAAATTCTCTTTACCAGACGGAGTGCTTCCGGGAATATACGGTGGAGGGCGTAGAGGTGGACCTGATGGCCGGCTTTTCCATTATGGCTTCCGATGGGCTGCACAGCTTTCCACTGAAAAAACAGAGCATCTGCCGCACCGTTTATCTGGGGGAAACGGCCATCCCGCTTCAGTCACTGGAAGACTGGGAGCTTTTCTATGACCTGATGGGACGGCCGGAGAAGGCGCGGATGATCCGGACGTACCGGACAGAGGGGAACGCGGTACGCTGAGTCGGACAGGGTAAGGAAGACGGCTCCGGCCGAAAAACAAGGGATTGGCGGCATTTTATGTGCCCAAAACGGTTCTTTGCGGAATCTCCTGCTGCCGATTTTGGGGCTGGTTTTCTTCGGACTGATCTTTGGGTTTAACCTGTAAAAAAACAGGCGTGAAAAAAGGAAATGTCATGCGGAAATATTTTTGACAAACATAGATTTATTCCCTATAATAAAAGCATCTTAAATATATCCGACAGAAGCGCCGGATCAGGAAAAACGGGCAAAACCGAGAGAGGGAAAACCATGATCTCTGCCATTGTCTATACATCTGAAACGGGCTTCACCCGACAATATGCCGCCATGCTTTCGGAAGAAACCGGTCTGCCCGCCTATTCGCTTGACCGTGTACCGGAGCCGCGGGGCGGGCGGGAGATTATTTATATGGGATGGCTGGCCGCCCGAGGTATCGCCGGCTATCCGGCGGCCGCCGCCCGGTACAAGGTGCGGTGCGTGTGCCAGGTGGGGCTTGATGCTCCCACGGCCCACAGTTTGGAAAGAACCAGAAAGTGGCATAATATAGACCCGGAGATTCCGCTCTTTGCTCTGCAGGGCGGTCTGGACATAAATAAACTGCACGGTGCCTATCGGCTGATGATGCAGGCGTGGCGCAAAAAAACGATTGCACAACTGGAAAAGGAAAAGCCCTTGGATGAACAGCAGAGGTTCCTGTACAACGCGGCCCGGTTCGGCGCATCGTGCGTGAAGCGTGATAATCTGCAAGATATCATTGCGTGGTATCACACAGTTGAATAAGGAGGATGACCAAAATGGAAAATGCATTGTGTATCTGCAAAGACATGTTGGGAACGGTGCTGGGATTTTTCTTGAATCTGGCACGGGAGACAGCGGCGCTGGTGACCCACACCATCGCGCAGCTGACAGAAAAAACAATGGCGTTTGTGGGCAGAAAGTGCTGGGATCGTATGCGGAAAATTGCGCAGCCCGTCCTGAAGTGCGTGATGATCCTCTCCGCTGTCACGGCGGTCGTCTCCGGCGTCTGCTATCTCATCACCAGAAAAAACGGCAACTGATACGAATTGAAAAAGAAAGGGCTGCCACAGCTGTGCGGCAGCCCTTTTCCTATGCAAACCGAATGTCTTTCGACAAAATACGAAAGTTGACTATGGAAAACAGAAGTGCGGAATGCTATACTATTTAACAAATTACGGCTTAAGCAAGCAAGGAGGTTTTTGTTATGAGAAAAAAAGCATTTAAGGCGGAATCAAAGCGCCTGCTGGATCTGATGATTAACTCCATCTACACGCACAAGGAGATTTTCCTTCGGGAGATCATCTCCAATGCCAGCGACGCCATCGACAAGCTCAGCTATCTGTCGTTGACGGACGACAAGGTGGGGATGAGCCGGGCGGATTTTGAGATCCGTCTGACAGCGGACAAGGAGACCCGCCTGCTCACCGTCAGCGATAACGGCATCGGTATGAGTGCCGAGGAGCTGGAGAACAACCTGGGTATCATCGCCTCCAGCGGTACCCTTCAGTTCCGCAAGGAGACAGAGGATAAGGATACGGATGCCGATGTGATCGGCCAATTCGGCGTGGGTTTTTACTCCGCCTTTATGGTGGCCGACAAGATCACGGTTATCACCAAAAAGTACGGTGAGGAGGAGGCTCATCGCTGGGAATCCTCCGGTGCCGACGGTTATACCATCGAGCCCTGTGAAAAAGAGAAGGTGGGCACCGATATTATCATGCACATTAAAGCCGACGGCGAGGGGGAGGAAAACGAATACTCCCGGTATCTGGAGCAGTATACCCTCAGTTCCCTTGTGAAAAAATATTCCGACTACATTCGCTTCCCCATCCGCATGATGATGTCCCAGTCCAAGCGCAAGGAGGGTTCTCCCGATGACAAGCCCGAATACGAGGATGTGTGGGAGGACAAGACGCTCAACAGCATGAAACCCCTGTGGCAGCGGAAAAAGAGCGAGGTGACGCAGGAGGAATACAACAAATTCTATCAGGATACCTTCGGCGATTATACCGACCCGCTGTCTGTCATCACAGTGTCGGCAGAGGGTGCTGTCACCTATAAGGCACTGCTGTTTATTCCGGCCAAGCCGTCATTGAAGTATTACTCCGAGGACTACGAATCGGGTCTGCAACTCTATTCCTCCGGTGTAATGATTATGGACAAGTGCGCCGATCTCCTGCCTGACTGCTTCAACTTTGTCCGGGGCGTGGTGGAATCTCCGGACCTGAATCTGAATATCTCCCGGGAGCTTTTGCAGCATGACCGTCAGCTGAAGATCATCTCCGGCAATCTGGAAAAGAAGATCAAAGGCGATCTGGAACGGATGCTGCGGGACGAGCGGGAGAAGTATGAGACCTTCTACAAGAGTTTTGGCCGTCAGCTGAAATACTCTCTTGTAAACGGCTATGGCGCCAAGAAGGAGCAGCTGCAGGACCTGCTGCTGTTTTACTCCTCCACAGAGAAAAAGCTGGTGACGCTCAAGGAGTATGTGGAGCGGATGCCCCAGGAGCAGAAGTTTATTTATTACGCCTCCGGCGATAAGGTGGAGACCATCGACCACCTGCCCCAGACGGAGCTTTTGAAGGATCACAAGATGGAGATCCTCTATTTCACCGACCGGGCGGATGAATTTGTGGCCGAAGCGCTGCACGCCTACGAGGAAAAGCCTCTGCGCTCCGCCGTGGACGGCGATCTGGAGCTGAGCGATGAGCCCAAGGCGGAGGAGTGCGAATCCGATAAGGAGACCTTTGCCTTTATCAAGGAGACGCTGGGGAACAGAGTGGATGAGGTCAAGGCCTCCGCCAAACTGAAGACCCACCCGGTGTGCCTTTCCAGCGGCGAGGGCATGACCTTTGAAATGGAGAAGTATTTTATGGCCGTGCAGCCGGAGATGCAGATGAAGGCCAAGCGCATTCTGGAGCTGAATGTGACCCATCCGGCCTTTATAAAGCTGGGAGCGCTGCGGCTCACCGATCCGGAGACGGCCAAAAAATATGTGGAGATCCTCTTCAATCAAGCCCAGATGATCGCCGGGCTGCCGGTGGAGGACCCCTCCGGCTATACGGATCTGCTGTGTAGCCTGTGGCAGTAAGGCGGAAATGAGGCATTTGTTAAAACACATGAGTTGATAAGAAGCCGCCGGCCTGCTATAATGGTAAGCTGTCAGAGATTTTATGTGAAAAGGAGCATATGGTTATGCGGGTCATCGACATTGAAAATATCAACTACAACATGAAGAACGACACACAGTTTGTTTTGCGCTGTGAGGAGGTCTTTCACGATAAGATCAGCGCGGCGGTGGGCACCATTCTCTCCGGCAAAAAGGATAAGCCCATTGTGGCGCTCACCGGCCCCTCCGGCTCCGGAAAGACCACCACAGCCATGCGGCTGCAAAAATATCTGGAAAACCTGGGCGTAAAGGTCTGCATGCTGAGTATGGACAATTTTTTCCTGCCCTTGGATCAAAGACCGCCGGAGGCGACGGACTGGGAATCCCCCTACTGCGTCAACCGGGATCTGCTGGTCTCCTGCATTGAGCGTCTGGCGGACGGGCGGGAGGTGGATATCCCTTGGTATGATTTTAAGACCGGCAACACCGGCGGCTACAACAAGATGCAGGGCAGCAAGGACGCCATTATCATCGCCGAGGGCATTCATATGCTGAACCCTCTGATTTTTGATAAGCTTCGCGGAGAGGCCAACGGCATCTATGTGGCGCCCCGCACCCGTATCATTACCGCTGACGACAAGATTGTCCGCCCCGAGCAGCTGCGTGTGGCGCGGCGCATGATCCGCGACTACAATACAAGAGGCCATTCCCTGCGGGATACCGTGATCCGGGCGGAGAGCGTGGACCGGGGGGAAGTCAATTATATCCAGCCCCATAAGAACAACGCCTCCATCCACATTGATACCTTCCATGACTACGAGCCGTGCATCCTCTCCCAGTATCTCAAGGAGATTCCTCAGTTCCGGGAGGAGCTGGACGACACCTTTGTGGAAGAGCACGGCCTCACCGACCTCATGCACATTGTGGACAGCGTGCCTCCCCTGCGGACGCCCTTCGTTCCGCTGGACTCCATCGTCCGGGAGTTTGTGGGCGGCAGCTGCTTCCAATATTGAAAAGGCTGAAAAACACGGTCTCCCATCCAGGAGACCGTGTTTTTTAATTGACAGACAATTCAAAGAAATTTTCCAAAATATGACAAAATTTGTTGTCTTTGGAAAAGACTGATGATATAATAAAAAAGCATTATTTTGAAGCCATACGATGCAGATGGCAAAGAAAAGCAGGTGAGGCAAATCATGAATCCGCAAAAACGCATACTGGTCGTGGACGATCAGCCGATCAACCGAAAGATCCTGTTTCGGTTTTTATCCAATGCCTACACTGTATTGGAGGCGGAAAACGGCCGCCAGGCACTGGATATTCTCAATACACAGGGGGAAACTCTGTCGGCTGTTCTACTGGATCTGGTGATGCCGGATCTGGACGGATACGATGTGCTCAAAACCATGCAGCGTGACCCCACGCTCTCGGCCATCCCGGTGATTGTCGTCTCCCAGTCGGACAAGGGGGAAACGGAGGCGAAGGCACTGCAGCTGGGGGCCCGGGACTTTATTTCCAAGCCCTATAATCCCGGTGTGCTGCGTCGCCGGCTTGCCAATCTGATCGAACTCCATGAATCAAATCTCTGCATCGGGCGCATTGAGCATGATACGCTGACTGGGACCTATAATAAAGATGCCTTCTGCCGCCGTGCGGCAGAAATGATCTCTGAGCATCCCACCCATTATTTCCTGCTGGTGGCTACGGACATCGAACGATTTAAGCTCATCAACGACAGCTTTGGAACGGCGGAGGGCGATAAGCTTCTGCACTATGTGGGGCAGCGACTGCAGGCGGAAATGCAGAAGGTGGGCGGTATTTGCGCGCGCCACAGCGCCGACCATTTTGTGGCGCTGGTACCGACATCAGCGGATGATGGCGGTCTTCATTCGGTAATAAAGCGGGCCGAGGAAGATATAAACGGTTACCCGCTGAAGATGCATATAACGCTGAAATTCGGAATTTACCCCGTCAATGATTTGCGCATACCGGTGTCGCTGATGTGCGACCGGGCGCTTCTGGCGTCCGACAGCGCCAAAAACCGGTATGACCATCCCTGCGCCTACTATGATGATACCATCCGTCAGAAGCTGCTGCTGGAGCAGCAGATTACCGATGAAATGAAACGGGCCCTTAAGAGGGGGCAGTTTCAGGTTTACCTCCAGCCGAAGTACGATCTGCTCAGTGAACGCATTGCCGGGGCGGAGGCACTGGTTCGCTGGATGCATCCCAAGCTGGGCTTTCTCGCCCCGGACGCGTTTATTCCTCTTTTTGAAAAAAACGGCTTTATTACGGAGCTTGACAACTATGTCTGGGATCAGACCTGCCGCCTGATTGCCGACTGGATTGCCCGGGGAGGCAAATATGTACCGGTGTCCGTCAATGTATCCCGTCGTGATATTTATCGGGAAAATTTGCCGGAACTATTTTCGGCGCTGGTAAAAAAGTACGGTCTTCAACCGTGTCAGCTGCATCTGGAGATTACGGAGACGGCCTATGCGGAAAATCCTGCTCAGCTGATTTCCGTGGTAAGTCGGCTAAAAAAACTGGGCTTTACCATTGAAATGGACGATTTTGGCAGCGGATATTCCTCACTGAACATGCTCTCGGAGCTGCCGATCGACGTGCTGAAGCTGGATATGCACCTGATCCAGCGGGAGACCGGCAAGAAGAATGACCGCAATATTCTCAGCTTCATCATTAGTCTGGCCAAATGGATGAACCTGCTGGTGGTGGCAGAGGGCGTGGAGACCCGGCAACAGGTGGAGGTGCTGCGAAATCTGGACTGCAATTATGTGCAGGGATATTACTATGCAAAGCCCATGCCGGCGGAGAAATTTACCTACATTTTGCTCCATTCCAATTTGGCCGATCCTATTTCCGCCGACCGGGAGACCAATGAAACAGATGTGACGCTGCCGATACACGAACGCGGTGAAATCATGGTGATTGCCGACAAAGCCTGCTCGGATCGGTCGGCGCTGGCAGAGTATTTTCAAAATATTTATACGGTGGTGGAGACGGAAAACACAGAGGACGCTTACGCCTGCATTCAGAAATATTTCGATCAGGTGTCCGTTTTACTGCTGGATACAAGCATTGCCGGACAGGACAGGGACAGCTTCATCAAAAAGCTGCGGGCCAATGCGCTCTACAGAGATATTCCCGTGATCCTGACTGGCTGCGGCGATGAGCGGCAGGCTTTTGCACAGGGAGCCAGCGAATTCCTGACAAAACCCTATCACATGGACATTGCCCTGCATCGGGTGCAGAATGTAACAGCGCACAACACCATTCAGCTGCTGGAGCGGGAAAAACAAATGCTCAGCCGGATCAGGACCCTCTCTCAGGAGGTCAAAATGGACGCGATGACAGGGCTTCTGAACCGAACGGAAATGGAGAACCAGATTGAGGAGCTCCTTTCCCGGGAGAAGCACGGCATATTTATGACCCTTGACATCGACAATTTCAAAACCATTAATGATACTTACGGCCATGGAAAAGGGGACACGGTGCTGCTTCTTGTGACAGAGACATTGCGACAGCATACCCAGTCTGGGGCGCTTCTGTGCCGCATGGGCGGCGATGAGTTTGCCGTGTTCATTCCCGCTCGTCTGACCAGAACCAAAATAGAAAAAATGGCGGCTCGACTGTTAAATGCGCTTGAGCTGCACGTGGAAAATATCAACCTTTCCTGTTCTGTGGGCATCAGCGTAGCGCCGGAGAACGGGGAGAGCTATAAGGAGTTGTACCACAACGCGGATATGGCGCTGCTGACAGCCAAGCGGCTGGGCAAAAATCAGTTTCAGTTTTATGATGGTCTCCAGGAGCTGCCCGATCGGATACTGTATCGCAATCTGGACTGGATTCTGGACGAAGCCAGCGACGCCGTGTATATCTGCGATGCTGACAGCTATGAGCTGTTTTATGTCAATGATGTGGTTTCCACATGGACGGGCAAATCCAAAAAGCAATGCATGGGAAAACCGTGTTACCGGGCCATTTGGGGTCTGGATCATCCCTGCAATCACTGCGTGCCTCTGGAGAAGATGGAGCGCAGCTACTGCGAGCATGAGTTTGAAGACGCAGGGCAGGGTCGGCACTTTATTACAAAGGGAAAGCTGGTGGACTGGGGCGACAGAAAGGCCCGCATCCAGTATGTACAGGATAACACCCACCGGGCAAAGCTGTTGCATCAGATGGAGGAGCTGTCGGAGGACAGACGCCTGTTGCTGGATCTGCTGCCCGGCGGCCTGCTGCGCTATCAGGCGTATACCCACAGCTTCAGCTTTGTCAGTGAAAGCACGCTTCACATGCTGGGTTATACCCGCCCGGAATTTGAAGCGCAGTTCAGCGGCTCCTATGACAATTTCATTTATGAAGCGGACCGCGGCATTGCCCCCGCCCTCCGCGGTGAATATGCCAACCGGACCTATAGGATCCGACGTCGGGACGGATCACTGGCCAGTGTGTACGAGACGGCCTATTTTCACCCCACACCCACGGGCGGCGAGACCTATGTCATGCTCACCGATGTGACGGAGCAGCATGCGGTGGAGGAAGAAAACCGCCGCCTGACAGAACGTCTGGAGGCTGTAGTCAATAACGTACCGGGTGGCGTCTGCCTCTATCAGTCCGATGGGCGGACAATCACCCCATTGCTGACCAGCCGGGAATACCTCAATTTGATGGGGCTGACGGATGAGGAAAATAGACAGGCGTTTGCCACCAATGATTTCTCTCTGGTGACGCCGGAGTACCGGGCGGATTTTACACAAGGACTGCGGGCCGCCTTTGCTGACGGCGGGTATCTGCATATGGTCTATCGCTGCCGTCACGCCAAAACCGGCAAGCTGTTCTGGGTTTCTCTCACTGGCAGCGTGGTGCCGCAGGAGGATGGTTCCCGTTTGGGCTTCGTGGCCTATGCCGATGTAACGCAGCAGATGCGGCGGGAGGAAAAACTTGAAGAGGTCAGCCGCGTCCTGCAGGAGCAGCGAGATATGCTCTCGGCCGCCATGGCCCACAGCGGAATTCTCAGCTGGGAATACAATTTTGAAACCAAAACGGCGGAGTTGTGCGGCCATACCCAGCAGCTCGACACCATGCCGGAGCGCCTTTCTCCTATGCCGGAAGCGTGGCTTGCATCGGGAAAAATGGATGCCTCCTACAATGACGCTTATTGCGCAATGCTCCACTCCCTGCGGAACAACGAAAGCGCGTCCCTGAAGGTGGAGCTGCTCCGTCCCGGGGAAAAGACCAAAGCCTGGTATAAAATGATGTATACGGTAATCCGCCGTAATCAGGCCGGAGAGCCGCTTTTGGCCATCGGGACGGCCATTGACATCAGCGAGCAGAAACTGGCGGAGCAGCGGTACGACGAAGAAGTCTCGTTTCTGGCGTCCCTCAGCTCCAAACTGGTTTCGGCCTTTCGCATTGATCTGACCACGGGCCTTGTGGAAGAAGCTCACTCAGCGCTGTATCTGGTGGAAGATCCGCTGCACTTTGTCTTCAGTGACGATAGCCTTACGGACCTGTGCCGGCGTTTCATCCCCAATGAGGAGGAGCGCCGCCGCTGCCGGGAGATGATGATTCCGTCCCGTCTGTTGAAGGATTTTGAAACGGGCATTACCGAGCAAACCTGTGAATATGCTGTGCGGCTTAAAAACGGTCGTCTCTGCTGGATATCCATGCAGCTTAAGATGATGCGCAAGCCGGGTACAGAGAAAGTCACGGGCTTTTTCAGCTTCTGGAATATTCATCAGGAAAAAATGCTGGAAAAGGTGGTTCAGGCGCTGATTAAAACGGAATACGATGCCATCTGTACCATTGACGCCGCCACCGGCTATCCCAGCATTTTTCACGGCGATATATTCCAGCGGATTCGCGACAGGCAAAGAGCGCTGGGCGATTCGGAGGCGGGGGTTGTGGCCGATCTGCAAGCGACCTGCTACCCACCCGACCTGGAACGTGCCGTTGCGGAGACAAAGATCCAATTTGTCCGTCAGGCGCTTTCCCACACTGCCGTCCATACGGTGACATACCGGGAAGATACCGGCAAGGGTCTTCGTTCCAAACGGGTGGAATACAGATATCTGGATGAGTCGCACACCGCCATTCTTTGTACCATCCAGACGCATGAGGAGCCTTTTCTCTGAAAGTTTTTATCCGACTTATGTCCCGGCCGCCTTTCATGCCGATAGACAGTCTGCGCAGGAGGGAGTTATTCACTTTTTGTGTATAAAGTAAAATAAAATTCATTAAAATACCATCTATTTGGGATGCATGGCGAAATTGCACGCATCTGTGAGCGCGTGACGAATATATCAAACAATTGTGCTCAGATGTATACAGATATTCGCTCAAATAAAGGGCAAGCACTTGTATTTCCACAGTGGACATGGTATAATATTTGCATGTTTAAACGAGATAAAAAGAACGAAACGCGGGCATAAACAATATTTCACCAATAACGGATGTACATGGGGGACGGATATGCTGCCATTTATCCTGCTGCCGCTTTTATGGGCGCACATTCGCCGGCATCCACTCCGGCCGCTGCTGAAGGCGTGGGATCTGCTGCCCCTGCTGGCCATAGAACTGATCCATGTTTTTTTTCAGATCAGCTGCTTTGCCGGTAATACCCGCTGGATCGGGCTGGGGCGCTATTTGCAGTGGGCGCTTCTTCTTTCGCTTCTCGTCCCCATTCTGCGCCGTCGGTTGTATAAGCCGGCGCTGTGGGGAGCCGGTTGTACGATAGTGGGCAGCCTGCTCAACCGTGTGGTGATGGCGGCCAACGGCGGACAGATGCCCGTCTGGCCGACGCTCTCTCAGTGGACGGGCTACTGCACCCGGGAAACGCTTTCTCTTGGCCTTGATAAGGTGCATATCCTGATGACCGAGGGTGCCAGACTGACTTTTTTAGGTGACTACATTGATTTGGGTTGGTGCATCCTTAGCCCCGGCGATGTGCTGAACCATCTGTTTGTTTCCATTATTGTGTATTATACGGTACTGTCCTTTGAGCGGACAGAAAAATAATTTTGCCGGAAAGGGAATGGTGCCAATGGAATATCTGCTTCTCTTTTTAACGGACGGCATTATGGGCTATTTTTTACAGGGCGTGGGATACCTGCTGGGTGTATTTGCCAGCGTCAAACGCAAAATCACCTTCCGCGAGTTTGTTCCCATGGCCGCCCTTTACGGGCTGGTGGCCTTTGGCATCCGCAAGATCAATGTGATCAGTTTCGGCTTTCACACAATTCTCATCATGATTGCCATCATCCTTCTGGCGGTTTTACTGCTTAAGACGCCCACCTTCATGACGGTGGTGGGAATCCTCATCTCCTCGGTGGCCATTCTGGTGGCGGAGGTTATCAATATGGCTGTTCTATCCGGTATTTTTGGCTATCCGGCGATGATGGCGATCTTGGCTGGTGACGGTACCATTTACGGTGAGATCAATAAGGCTGTTGCCGGCATTCCCACCAACCTGATCCTGCTCATCATCATGTTCATTACGTATAAGCTTCGGATGAAGCCTAAGAAGGAGCATGGTTCACATGGAGCAATTGGCACACAGGTGGGCACAAAAAATCGGGACGACACTGGGAACGGATGAAGAGCGCATTGCGGTCATGGCCTACGGCCTGACAGCGCTTTTGCAGTTGGTTCTTATTTTCCTGGCGGCTGCGCTGCTGGGATGGGCCCTGGGCTTTTTTGGAGAAAGCATGATCGTGTTCTTCTCTGTGGGCTTTTTACGCCGCCTTATTGGAGGCGCTCATGCCGGCAGCTTCAACGGCTGTCTGGTGGTGAGTATTTTCTGTATTGGCTTTTTTTCGGCACTGGCGCACTATGTACTGCCGCTGTGTCCCTTCTGGGTTTTGGGTGGAGCGTCACTTGCCATTTATCTGACGGCAGTTGTCCTGATTGCCCGGCTTGCGCCGGTGGACTCACCCAATAAACCTGTCCGCTCATCTGAAAAGCGGCGGCGGCTGCGCCGCGGTGCTTTTGGCGTGATGGTTGCTTTTGTATTGTTGACGGCGGCGGCCCTCTTATGGCAAACCCGGGGTGGAGACTGTGCCCGGTATATCTGGGCGCTTAACCTGTCTGTTTTGTGGCAGACGACCATGCTGACCGGGTGTGGCAGCCGATTGATTCGCATAGTGGATCTCCGATTTAAGAGACCATTATAATAAAAGGGGAAGGGAGGAAGATTCATGAAGAAGAAGGCATTGGCGGCTCTGTCCGTTGTAGCGACCCTTGTTGCTACGCTCGCGGCAACCTCTGCTTGTGTCTGGTGGTTTTACCAGCCGGAAGAGCCGGAATCTCTGAAGAACCTGTGATATGAGGAGACGGCTTTGTGAGGGCAGACGAAGTACGGCTTGCCGGACGGCTGGCCTTATGGAGTCTGCTCTCACAATTCTTTTATACAAAGGGGGTGCGGTATGCTGACAGAAAAAGAAAAGCAATCCCGTTTTAATAATATGTTCTTCACGCTGAAGATCATGGCACTGTTTTTTTGCACAGCGCCACTGTTTCAGTACTATTTTGGGGACAGTGCCAATCATATGCTGGTAAATCTGAACATTGGCATGGTCGTCATTTTTCTCTGTATTGTAGTCATTGTGGCTTTCATGTGGATTGTGCTCAACTCCCAGTTCCGTCGGATCAAGGCCGGTCACTATCTGGAGATTGCCATTTTTTATGTGGCATGCCTGTCGGCTATTTTATACAGTGGCTCTTATCGGAGCTATTATAAAGGCATGTTTATCTTCATGATTGTGGTATATACCATGGATATGGGTATCCGCACCGGCTTTTTCGTAGCCAGTATTAGTGCGCTCACCATTGTGACGCTGGATCTGACACTCTATCACGACGGCGGCGTCAATGCCTATTTTCAGGCGGATCTGGCGCTTTCAGCCATGTTTTTCGTGGTGGCATGGGTGCTGGGCTTTTATGTCAAGCTGGAAAACGAGCATATTGAAAACCTGAAAAAAACAGCCAATATGGATGGCCTCACGGGTCTTTACAACCACCGCTATTTTTACGATACCATCACCGCTCTTTTTGAGAACAATACTCAAAAGCCACTGTCTTTTATTATGCTGGATCTGGATCATTTTAAGATCTATAATGACATGTTCGGCCATCAAAAGGGCGATGAGGTGCTGCGGCAGGTTTCCCGCCTGATTGGGGAATCGGCCCGGACGGGAGATGTGGTATGCCGTTACAACGCAGACCGAGGCCTTGGCTATGGCGGATCGGTTGCGCCAGTCCATCAGCGATTATGCCTTTACGGGACAGGAGATGCTTCCCAATCATAACCTGACGGTGTCCATTGGTGTGGCGGAGCGGCTGGGACCGGAGGACACGGTACAGGAACTCATTGAACGGGCAGATGCGGCGCTGTACCGGGCTAAATTTTTTCGCAAGAACCGTGTGGAACTGTATTCCACCGTTTTCGATCAGTTTACCCATCTGGATGTGTCCACGGACAACAGCATTACCTCAGTGAAAGCGCTGATCACCATCATCAACTCCCGCGACCACTATACTTACAGCCATACGGAACGTGTGGTACGCTACTGTGATGTTTTCGCCGATTACTGTCATCTGTCCCAGCAGGATAAGGTACACCTGGTCTATGCGGCCTACCTCCACGACATCGGAAAGATCAATGTCAAGAAAGAGACGCTGATTTCGGAGAAGCGGCTGACGGAGCAGGAGTGGGAAGAGGTCAAGCGTCATCCTGTGGACAGTGCGGATATTGTCAGTCAGATTCCGGAATTGCAAGAGGTAGTGCCCATTGTGATGCAGCACCACGAACGCTTCGACGGAACCGGTTATCCTAACGGCCTTCGGGGAGAGGAAATCTGCCGTCTGGCGCGGATGCTGTCTTTGGCGGACAGCTTTGACGCCATGACCGCCAAACGTCCCTATCAACCGAGCCGTACCTTCGAGGATGCCTTTGCCGAGATTCGGCGCTGTTCCGGCACACAGTTTGATCCTGCACTCTCCGAAAGCTTTATTCAGGCCGTGTACAGCGACTTATAAAAAATATAAATAAGAAAAGCGGCGGATGCCTTGCATCCGCCGCTTATTGCTACCCGATCGACTCCCCGGCCAGACGTCCGCTGGCCCAGGCCCATTGCAGATTGTAGCCGCCGCAGTCGCCGTCAATATCCAGCACCTCGCCGCAGGCGTAAAGTCCCGGTACAAGACGGCTTTCCATGGTTTTGTCGTCAAATTCCTCTGTACACATCCCACCGGCCGTGACCTGGGCACTGTCAAAGCCGCAGCTGCCGGTGACGGGCAGGGGAAAGCGTTTGCAGACATGAGCGATGGCAGCGTGATCCTTCTCCCCCAACTGCTCCAAAGGGACGGCGGGGGAGAGACCCGCTGCCTTGACAATGACCAGCCCCAGCCGATTGTGTACGGCTCCCGTCAGTATCTGCCCGGCCTCCGCTGTCGGCCAGCGGGCGGCCCGTTCCGTCACCCACTGCCGCACCTCTGCTTCTGTGCGATCCGGCCAGAAGTCCAGTTCCAACGTAAGATATTCTCCGGCCGCCGCGGCGCGGGAGAGGTCAAAAACCGCAGGGCCGCTGACGCCGTATTCGGTAAAGAGGATTTCCCCCCGGTTGACGGCTTTTCTTCGACCGTCCTCAAGCAGCGTAAGTCTTGCGTCCGCCTTAACCCCCTTGAGAGAACGGGGATAGGTGGGATCGGTTTTCAGCTGCACAAGCGCCGGATAGAGAGCTGTCCGGTGATGGCCCAGGGCTTTGAGCAGCTGATAGCCGTCCATGACGCCCCCCAACTTTCCACCCGCCGCCCCGCCGCATGCTACGATCACGGCCTCGGCGGCAAAGGTAGTTTCACCCGCTGTCACCGTAAAGCCATCGGCATTTTTTCGGATGCGCTCCACCGAAGCGCCCGTTATGGTCGACGCGTTGTCCCGGCTCTCCAGCGTAAAGCGCAGTACATCCAGTACACTGTTGGCCATGTTGCTGTAAGGATAGACCCGGCCGTCCGGCTCAGTGACAGTGACAAGTCCCAACGCGCCGAAGAAGGCCAGCGTGTCCGCCGACCCGAAGCGAGAGAGAGCAAAAGCGGCAAAGTTCGGGTGTTCCCCGTGATAGTGGGAGATGTCGGCGCGGCAGTTGGTAAGGTTGCACCGCCCATTGCCGGTGGAGAGCAGCTTGCGTCCCACCCGGCTCTGCCGCTCCAGCAGTAAAACGTGGTTTTCAGGATTTTCAGAGGCGGTCAGGGCGGCCATCAGCCCGGCGGCGCCGCCCCCGGCGATCACAATTTCTCTCATAGGAGTGCCTCCTTACATCTTTGCCTTTCGGAAGGTGAGATAGCCCTCCAGCATCAGCGACGCGGCCACGGCATCCACTGTTTTCTTTCGCTTTTTAGCGTTTTTACCGTTGCCCAGCAAAATGTTATGGGCGTCGATGGTGGTGCGCCGTTCGTCCCACAGGGTGAGTGGCAGACCGGTGGTCTCCTTCAGAAGCTCACCGAAGGCGGCGGCCTTTTCCGCCCGGGGCCCCACGGTGCCGTTCATATTTTTGGGATAGCCCAGCACCAGCTCCGTGACGCCGTGCTGGGTGATGAGCGCCTGAATTGCCTCCGCCAGCCTGTCCGCGCGATAAGCGTCAATGGTAGCGGAGAAGCCGGCCAAGGTGCCGGTGGCGTCGGAAATAGCGATGCCAGTGTGGGCGTCGCCATAATCAATGGCCATAATTTTCATAAAAAACGGAGTTCCTTTCCCCTTTATCATTCTTTCCTTTATCATACACACTTTTGAACCGGGCTGCAACCGGGAAAAAGGTTAAAAATTATCTAAAAAAGTCCTCAAAAAGTGTTGACCTGCCGGAAATAGTGATGTATACTTAACATTACCTATGAACAGGGCTTCTTTTTTTGCGCGCTTTTTCGCTTCAACGCGCGGAAAGGGTGTGACCCCGAATTTATGTAGGGAGGCAGTCGGCGTCCTGTGTGGGATGCCAATAATAAGGAGGTGCCGTTAGATGCGTGTTAAAATCACTTTGAGATGTAATGAGTGCAAGCACAGAAACTACAACACGATGAAAAACAAGAAGAACAACCCTGACCGTCTTGAAATGAACAAGTATTGCCCCTTCTGCAGAAAGCATACCGTCCACACTGAAACCAAGTAATTGGAAGAAAGGAAAGAGTATCGTAATATGGCAGAAGAAAAGAAGGTTCAAAAGCCGAAGAAGGACCGCGGCAAGTGGTTTCGTGAGATGAGAAGCGAACTCAAGAAGGTCGTGTGGCCCACCGGAGCCGTCACCATGAAAAACACCGGCATAGTGCTGCTTTGCTCACTGTGCGTGGGCGCCTGCATCTGGATCTTTGACGCAGTGGCCGTTATGGCCGTGAAGCTGCTGATAAGCCTGTTTGCCGCCTGAGGTGGAGAAGAATGGCTGATAACGCAAGATGGTATGTGCTGCATACCTACTCCGGCTATGAAAACGCTGTAAAGACCGCCATCGAAAAGCTGGTGACCAACCGCGGTCTGGAGGAGATGATCCTCAAGATCGAGATTCCTCTGGAGTCGGTGACCGAAGTGACGGAAGCCGGCGACATGAAGGATGTAGAACGCAAGGTGTTTCCCGGTTATGTCCTGATTAAGATGATTCTGACGGATGATACCTGGCATCTGGTGCGCAATATCCGCGGCGTCACAGGTTTTGTGGGTTCCGAAAACAAGGCCATCCCCCTGTCTGAGGAGGAAGTGCTGGCGCTGGGCGTGGAAAAACACGAAATTGTTGTGTTGTACCATGTGGGTGACAATGTGAAGATCATTGATGGCCCCCTGGCCAGCTTTACCGGCGTAGTGGAGGACATCGAACCCGAAAAGGACAAGGTTCGCGTGGTGGTCTCCATGTTCGGCAGAGAGACCCCTGTAGAGCTGGAGCTCGATCAGGTGGAGGTTCTGCACTGAGTTTGCTGCAAGGCGCCCTGCGTTTTGCATACAGGCCGGGCAATCGTCCGGCGCAAGTGGGAGAGACCGAAAGGCCTCGCCAAAAGTGGGTCCGGTGTCGGCCGGCCACTACCACATTTTGATGAAGGAGGTGCCTCTTTATGGCACAGAAAGTTGTTGGATACGTCAAACTGCAGATTCCTGCAGGCAAAGCAACCCCCGCACCCCCCGTTGGCCCTGCTCTGGGTCAGCACGGCATCAATATCGCCGCCTTTACCAAGGAATTCAACGAGCGCACCAAGGGTGACATGGGTCTTATCATTCCCGTTGTCATCACTGTGTACGCTGACCGTTCCTTTACCTTTATCACCAAGACCCCTCCTGCGGCAGTCCTGATCAAAAAGGAATGCAACATTGAGTCCGGCTCCGGTGTGCCCAACAAGACCAAGGTAGCCACCATCTCCAAGGCCTCTTTGCAGAAGATCGCCGAGCTGAAGATGCGCGACCTCAACGCCGCGTCTGTGGAAGCCGCCATGAGCATGATCGCTGGTACCGCACGCTCCATGGGCGTTACCGTGGAAGAATAAGGAGGGTGTAAGGTATGTTTAGAGGTAAGAAATATAAAGACAGCGCCAAGCAGATTGACAAGACCATGCTCTATGAGGCCAAGGAAGGCCTGGAGCTGATCTGCAAGACTGCTACGGCTAAATTTGATGAGACCGTTGAGCTGCATGTCCGTTTGGGCGTGGACTCCCGTCACGCTGACCAGCAGGTCCGCGGCGCCATCGTCCTTCCCAACGGCACCGGCAAGACCGCCCGCGTCCTGGTTTTTGCCAAGGGCGACAAGGCTGACGCTGCCCGCGAGGCCGGCGCAGACTATGTGGGCGATATGGACATGGTGGAGAAGATCCAGAAGGAAAACTGGTTTGACTTTGACGTGGTCGTCGCTTCCCCTGACATGATGGGTGTTGTGGGCCGTCTGGGTAAAGTCCTGGGCCCCAAGGGCTTGATGCCCTCTCCCAAGGCCGGTACCGTCACTCCTGACGTTGCTAAGGCTGTGAAGGAAGTTAAAGCTGGTAAGGTGGAGTATCGTCTGGACAAGACCAATATTATCCACTGCCCCATCGGCAAGGTTTCCTTCGGTGGTGAGAAGCTGTACGAGAACTATGCCGCTTTGATGGGCGCCATTGTCAAGGCCAAGCCCGCTACCGCCAAGGGTCAGTATATCAAGTCCTGTGTGGCTGCCGCCACCATGGGCCCCGGTGTCAAGATGAACACCGCGAAACTTCTGTAATAGAAGAACAAATCATATATCCGGGGTTGACATTTTCGTCACTTCTCGATATAATCAATGATGCGTTCCAAAGACAGCAGGTGACGGAAGTCGTAAATCCTGCCGAGGATGGCAAATCGTACTGATTGCTTTGAACAGTCCTTGTGTCTTTGAACACAGGGACTGTTTTCCTTTTTTTGAACGCACCGACAAATCTCATGGAGGTGAAATCCAAGAATGCCTAACGCAAAAGTTCTGTCTGAAAAGCAGGCAATCGTGGCCTCTCTGACTGAGAAGCTGCAGGGCGCCGCCGCCGGTATCATTGTGGACTACAAGGGTATCAGCGTGGCACAGGATACCGCTCTGCGTGCCGATTGCCGCCAAAACAACGTGGACTACGCTGTCATCAAGAACACGCTGCTCCGCTTTGCTTTCAACAACGTAGGTCTGAAGGAATTGGACGATCAGCTCAACGGTTCCACGTCTCTGGCTGTCTGCCAGAACGATCCCGTGGCGCCTGCTCGCGTGATTGCCGACTACGCCAAGAAGCTGGGTGACAAGTTCGAGATCAAGGGCGGTTTCATGGACGGCAAGGTCGTTTCCATTGAAACCATCAACGCTCTGGCTGCTATTCCCGCGCTGCCCGTTCTGCAGGCGAAGGTTCTGGGTACCATGCTGGCTCCCATTTCTTCTCTGGCCTGCGTGCTCCAGCAGATTGCCGATCAAAAGGGCGCTCCTGCCGAAGCAGCTGCCGAATAAGGCGGTTTTCTCCCCGCGGAGAAGGACTCCGCAACCCAATTTTTAAAAACGAACAATTAGGAGGCTTACTAAAATGAGCGAAAAAGTTACTGCTATGATCGAAGAAATCAAGGGCCTGACCGTTCTGGAACTGTCCGAGCTGGTTCACGCTCTGGAAGAAGAATTCGGCGTTTCCGCCGCTGCCATGGCTGCTCCTGCTGCCGGTGCTGCTGCTCCCGCTGCCGAAGAGAAGACCGAGTTTGACGTTGTCCTGACCGGCTTTGACGCTGCTGCCAAGATCAAGGTCATCAAGGTTGTCCGCGAAGTCATGGATCTGGGTCTGGCTGAGGCCAAGGCTGCCGTGGAAGGCGCTCCCACCACCATGAAGGAAGGCATCTCCAAGGACGATGCCGAGGCTCTGAAGAAGCAGGTCGAGGAAGTCGGCGGCAAGGTCGAGCTGAAGTAAGTTTGATATTTCGGAAAATAGACAGGAACAGTAAAGTATGATTCTGACCGGATCGCTCGTGAACGGCGCGGCCATTGTCGTGGGTGCCGCCGTGGGCCTTCTGGCAAAAAACCTGCTGACCGAAAAACTGAAAAAAGCCATTATGGCTGCATTGGCGCTTTTTACCATTGGACTGGCAATTCCCGGTCTGATGGACAGCAGCAATGCACTGGTTCCTATTCTTTCCATGGTTCTGGGAACAGTCCTGGGGGAATGGATTGATTTGGATCGGCGTATTACCGCTTTGGGTGACCGCCTACAGTCCGGGTTAAAAAGGGATCAGTCCCAGTCCTCCCTCGCGGAAGGATTTGTGGCAGGAAGCGTACTTTTTGCCGTGGGTGCCATGGCGATTCTCGGCGGTATGAAAAGCGGCCTTTCCGGTGATCACAGTCTGCTTTTTGCAAAATCTGTGATTGATGGCATTGGGGCTTTGGTCTTTGCCGCTACCCTGGGTATCGGTGTTGCTTTTTCAGGCGTCACGGTGCTGGTGGCGGAGGGCAGCGTGGCTATTTTGGCTTCGCTGATTGCCCCCTATTTGGGACAGGCTGTTATCAATGAGATTTCCTTTGTGGGATCGCTTCTGATGATTGGCCTCGGTCTTAATCTGCTGGGTGTGACTAAGCTGAAGATCCTCAATATGGTGCCGGCTGTTTTGCTGCCCATACTTCTCTGTCTGTTTTTGTAATGCAAACAAATAGAAGAATCCGCATCCTACTAGGATGCGGATTCTTTTATTTTTCTTAGATGGTCAGTACCAGCCGACCTCTTCCTTTCGTTCCCGAGTCATGAGTCGTCCCACCATATCCTGTGGATCAGCGCCGTGGTACAGAACATCGTATACCGCATCGCAGATGGGCAGCTCCATATGGAGGCTTCCGGAGAGCTCCTTGACGCTTTGCGCCGCATAATAGCCCTCTACCACCTCGCCAATCTCCTCCACCGCCTGCTGGGGGCTTTTCCCCTGCCCGATCAGAATGCCGGCCCGGCGATTGCGAGAGTGCATGGAGGTGCAGGTCACGATCAGATCACCCATGCCGGCGAGGCCCGAGAAGGTGAGGGCTGTACCGCCCATGGCGTGTCCCAGCCGGGTCATTTCCAGCATGGAGCGGGTCAGCAGCAGGGCTTTCGTGTTGTCGCCGTGTCCCATGCCATCGCTGATGCCGCAGCAGAGAGCCACCACGTTTTTCATAGCACCGCAAATCTCCACACCCACCATGTCGGGGCTGGTATATACGCGGAAATACTCATTCATAAAGGTATTCTGCACCAACTCCGCCATAGTCTTATCCTGGCAGGCCGCCACGCAGCCGGTAGGCTGCCGAAGGGAGACCTCCTCCGCGTGGGAGGGGCCCGACAGGACCACGATGGGACAGATATCCTTTGTCTCTTCCTCAATAATCTGGGACAGACGCAGATGAGTTTCCTTCTCGATCCCCTTGGAAACAGAAACCAGCGGCGTGCCTGCGGCCAGATAAGGAGCGGCCAGTCGTGCCGTATCGCGCACGGCAAAGGACGGCGCGGCAAAAACAATCAGATCGGCGCCGGAGAGGCACTCAAGACCGGCTGTAATGGTCAGCGACTGTGGCAGCTGCCGCTGCGGCAGAAGCGGATTGCAGCGGCTTTCCGTCATCTGCCGGGCTTTGGCCTCGTGGCGGCTCCAGAGAGTCACCTGGTGGCCGTTATCACACAGCAGCATAGAAAGAGCGGTGCCCCAGCTGCCGCTGCCCAAAACTGTAATCTTCACGACTGTCCCTCCTTGGGCGGATTCAGATGGAAATGAAATTTCCGCTCCTCCCCCCGCAGAAGCCGTCGGATGTTCTCACGGTGAGCAAACAGGATCATAGCGGCGATCACGGCGGCACAGGCCGTCATGAACACATCACCGAAAACAAACCATGTACTGATAGGAAAGCTGATAGCAGCGGCTACACTGCCCAAAGAGACATAGCGGGTCAAAAGCCACAGCAGCACGAAAAGTCCCCAGCCGGCCACCGCGATGCGCCAGTCCAGAAACAGCAGCAGCGTACCGCTGCAAAGAATCCCTTTGCCGCCCTTAAAATGGAACCGGAAGGGAAACATGTGGCCGACCACCACAAAGATACCGGCCCAGAATTTGCCGTACAAAGTGGGCATTCCAGCCAAATGAAACAGCAGGGCGGATAAAAGAATGGCCAGTGCAGCCTTGGCCATGTCGCACAGAATGACCATAGGAGCAAATTTTGCCCCGTAAGTGCGATAAAAGTTGGTCAGTCCCGCATTGCCACTGCCGTGCTTGCGGACGTCATCGTGAAAGAAAAGATGGGAAGAGAGGATTGCCCCGTTGACGCACCCCAGCATGTAGCCGAGAACCGCCGTCAAAATAAAAGCTAAAACAGCACTCATAGTAAACCGCCTTTCCTATAAGACTCAGTCAAATCCATAATGACGGCTCCCGCCATCATAAGCCCGGCGCAGGAGGGCACCCAGGGTACACTGGCAGGGACGCTGCGTCTCCCGGGAGGCGGCGCCTCCATGGGAGCAGGTTGTGCCGACTCCTCCGGGCTGTAGACGACCTTCAGGTGCTCAATGTTCCGCTTGCGCAGCTCCCGCCGCATCACGCGGGCAAGAGGGCACACGGACGTCTGGGAGATGTCCGCAATCCGCAGCAGGGAGGGGTCCAGCTTGTTGCCGGTACCGAGGGCGGAAATAATGGGGATGCTGCGTGATTTGGCCTGTTCGATCAGATCTAACTTGCAAGAGACCAAATCAATGGCGTCTACGATATAGTCCCAGTCCCACTGCTCAAAGCGGTGCCCGGCGTCATAAGCGGCAAAAAGCGGGTGGAGTATCAATGCCGGATTAATGTCGTAAAGCCGCTTGGCGGCAGCTTCCGCCTTTGGCAGACCAACGGTGGAATGCAGTGCCTCCAGCTGCCTATTTAGGTTGCTGACACTGACAGTGTCATGATCCATCAGCGTCAGTTCTCCCACGCCGGCCCGGGCCAGTGCCTCGGCCGCATAGCTGCCCACGCCGCCAAGACCCACCACAAGCACATGGGAGTGAGTCAGCCGTTCCATAGCGTCCGCACCCAGAATCATTTCCGTGCGGATAAACTGTTCGTTCATACAATACCCTTCTGTTCTGCTCATCATACCTGTGTAAAAAAGGCTGGCCACAGAGCCAGCCTTTTTTGTTTCTTATTTGCCCACGTATTTCATACCGCCGCCGTCGGTAGCGGTCACATTTTCCACCAGGGCTGTGCTCCAGGCGGAATAGTCATTGCTGGTGAGGGTGTTTTTGACTTGTACCTTCCAGTAGGGCTCATCGGTGCCGATATAATAGATCATATGATAGCCGTAGTCCTCGGTCAAGACAATATCGCTGTCGCCGGGCTGTCTGTCCGCGTCAAAGAGCCAGTCGTTAAGCTCGGTGGCCATCTGATTTTTATAGACCTGTTGATATAGGCCGCCCTCGGCATTGTCGTCGGAATTGTCATCGGCCAGTTCGGCAAAGGCGTCTTCAGTAGCGCCCTTATCCTTCCACTGCTGCATCACATCGTTGGCCTTGTCCAGTGCCTCCTGCCGGAGCTTTGCCAGGTCATCGTTGTAGGTGTCGGAGGTGGAATCCAGAGAGGAAGTATCCACTTTAAAGAGGATGTGGCGCATGTTTACCGTATCATATTCGTTGCGGTAGCGGTTGTGGAAGACCACTACATAATAATAGGAGTCATCGCTGAGGATTTCGCTGTCGCCGCTCTGCCGGGCGGCGTCAAAGGCCCAGGTGGTGGTAGTAGCGGTAGCCTTGGTGGCGCCTGTGCGGGTGCCGGCGGTGGCATTGCTGTAATCGGCGGCAATGCTGCTCAGACTTTCCCCGGCCCGATAGCGGGTCATAATGGCGTCGGCGGTATCCTTAGCCGCCTGCTTGGCCTTTTCTGTGTCCTCATCGGTAGGAGTGATGGTATTACCGTCGCCGTCGGTGGTGGCGGCTGTGGCGGTGATGTTCACATAGTCATAATCCACCACATCAAAGGAATCCTTGTTCTCCTGATAATAGTTGTTGATGTCGTCGTCGCTGTAAGTAAGGCCGGCGGTATAGGACTTCTCATAAAATGAGGCCCAAATGGCGTCCTTCAGCTGGCTCTTAAAGGTGGACATATTCATATAGGTGCCATAAACCGCCTTCAGGTAGGCGGAGGTGGAGTATCCGTTCTCCTTGGCGGTGGTGTTCAGGGAATCGAGGGTGGAGTCCATGGTCTGCTGCATTTCGTCGGTAAAGGCGAAATCGTTGGCCTTAGCCTCCTTAAGCAGCATGGTCACGGTGGTCATGTTGTTTTTGGCGGTTTGCTTGAAAAATGCGTCCCAGGTCATATCGTCGCTGACACCCAAAAACATTTTGGCGGTGTCGTTGAGAGACTGCTTGCTCAGATCGGTTTTTGTGTCAAGCCCGATGTAGCTGAGATAGCTGCTATACTGATTGACAATGGAGTTGTAGGCGGTGGTGTAATAATAGCTCACATCAGCGGCTGTATATTTTTCTCCGTCTATGGTCACTGCCGTGGCACGGCGCTGGAAGAAGTTAGAGTTCCAGACCAGTAATGCGATGGCAACGACAACGAAAGCGATACCGACAGAGGCGTAAAGGATATTGGTTCTGTGCTCCTTTTTCCACTCCTCCTCGGCGCGGCGTGTCTTAAAGTCAGGCACACTGGAAGCCGCAGGATCCTGACGGTTCTTTCTTTCTCTTGATGCGCTCATTTAGATTCATTCCTCTCAGATCAGTAAAGAAAACTTCACTTTATTAAAGATACTTCGTTATTATACATAGAAATAGCGAATTTCGCAAGGGCTAATCACGGAAAATTGCAATAAAAGGAGCCGGCACGGGAGGCCCGTACCGGCTCTGGTTTGACGCTTGCCCTGCATCGGCCGTGTAAGCCAAGTTATAACCTGCACCGATTCAGCAGGTGGGTTGCCTCCAATCTATTTCGTTGCTTCCAACATCCAGCCGCAAAAGGCAGCCGGGAGGCCTGCAGTCCATAGGCTGAGGACGGCATCCCCTATAACACAATGTGAGGATAAAAAAGACTTATCACGCACCGGGCAGGGACAGATGCAGAAAGACTCTGCATCTGTCCATAGTGTATCAGAAACAGATGCAAAATAAAAGTGGTTTTAGGAAAAAACCTCAGGAATTTTCATCCTCGTCATCCAGAATCTGTTCCATAAAAAGGTCATATACTTCGGTAAGCTCTTCGTCGCTGTCCGGTGTGGAAAGCAGCTCTTCGCCATCCACCTTCACAGACTTCAGAATTACAAGACCGTAATCCTCGGCGGCTTTTTCATCCGCATCATCCGCAACAGTAGGAAAAAATGCCATATAAGTCTGGCCGTTGTGTTCCAGAACATCTACATATTCCAATTCGACTTCGTTGCCGTCCTCATCGGTCAGCGTGATAAAATTGGGGCCGAATTCATCGCTCATAGAGAATACCTCCTTATTTCTATGCCCACAGTGTACCTTTTTCCGGTACAAAAAGCAAGACTAATTATGACCTGCCCCCGGGAAAAGCACCCTCTTGTTCCCGGTTTTGCGACATTTGCCCAATATAGCGTCTGGATAGGACAAAATTATTTGATAATTTGTGCTTTCATCATTTGACAGGATATGATAAAATAAATAGCGAATTATTATGTGGTAGTACGCATTTTAAAAATTCTGAAAAAGGAGGTGCCCTGTTATGGAACATCAGGAGGATGGGAAAAATAGAAAGTGGAGTGTTCGGCAGAGCGCCAATCGGATAACGAAAGTTTTCCGGAAGGAGGATCAGATGGCAAAGGCCAGCCCGGATAAAAAGAAAAAAGGAAAAACAGAGCCCAAAAAGGTTTGGTTTATCATCGGCACGATTTTGCTGATTCTGGTGGTGACATTCGGTATGTTTGCCGGGATCTTTATGATCTATGTCAATAAAACCATTAAGGGCAGTGCCGACATCAATATGGCAGAATATAATCTGGATGTCAGTACAGAACTGTACAATAAGAACCCCGATACCGGCGAATGGGAGATGTACCAGACGCTTCACGGCGATAAAAACCGCATCTGGGTCAGCTATGACGAGATCCCCGATTCCGTGTGGAAGGCGGCGGTGGCCATTGAGGATAAGCGCTTTTTTGACCACAAGGGTGTGGACTGGAAGCGGACTACCTTTGCCGTGTTCAACATGTTTTTCGGAATGCGCAATACCTTCGGCGCGTCCACCATTACCCAGCAACTTATTAAAAATATTACCACCGACGATGAAACCACCGTCAAGCGTAAGGTAACGGAGATCTACCGGGCCCTGGCCTTTGAAAAGAAATATTCCAAGGAAGAAATTCTGGAGATGTATCTCAACACGATCTATCTGGGCAACCAGTGCTACGGTGTCAAGACGGCAGCCAAGGAGTATTTCAATAAATCTGTGTCCGATCTGACGCTGGCGGAGTCCGCCTGCCTCATCGCCATCACCAATAACCCCTCCCTCTATACCCCCACTCTCAGCGAGGAGTGTCTGCAAAACAACCGGGAACGGGAATTGAATATTCTGGGTGCCATGCTGGATCAGAAGAAGATCACCAAGGAAGAGCATGATACTGCTGTGAATGAGGACGTGGCCTTCACCAACGGCACCACCATCCTGGGCAACACCACGGAGGTGCAGGAGGTGGAGGAGGAGACAACCATCAGCACCGCCAACAACTCCTATTTCACCGATCAGGTCATAGAAGACGTCATGAGCGACCTGCAAAAGACCTATGGCTATACAGCGGAGATGGCCTCCAACCTGGTATTCCAGGGCGGCTATAAGATCTATACCACCGAGAATCCCAAGCTGCAGAGCATTGCCGAAAATGTGTTTGAAAACACAGACTACGTCAATACCACCGACTCCAACGGCGCACAGCTTCAAGCAGCCATTACGGTGGTGGATCCCTATACCGGCGATGTGGTGGCCATGGTGGGCGGTACAGGCGCCAAGGAGTATGACCGCTCCTGGAACTGGGCAACCAGTGCCCGACAGTGCGGTTCTGCCATCAAACCCATTGCCACCTATGCCCCCGCTCTGGATGACGGCACCATTACAGCCGCCTCCATTGTGGACGATTATCCGGTCAGACTCCAATATGGCAACCCCTGGCCCTATAACTCCCATGCGGGCTATGCCGGGCTCACCACCATCCAGACAGCACTGATTCAGTCACTCAATACGGCGGCGGTGCGCGTCAACGAAATGTACGGTACCTATAATTCCTATGAGTTTATGAAAAACAAGCTTGGCTTCACCACCCTCACGGAGCAGGACGGCAATCAGTCCGGCAACATGGGCTTGGGTGGCCTTGACAACGGCGTTACCACGGAGGAGCTGGCGGCGGCCTATTCGACCTTTGTCAATGACGGCGTATATACCGCCCCCCGTACGTATAGCAAGGTGGAGGATTCCAACGGCAATATCGTACTGAATAATGAGACGACCGCGCAAGCGGCCATGAAGGCTACCACAGCCTACCTCATGCGGAATATACTGGATGATGTCATTACCAGCGGCACCGGCTATAACGCCTACTTCTCCGGCATGTCCATGGGCGGCAAGACCGGTACCACGGATGATGACAGAGACCGCTACTTTGTGGGCTTCACGCCCTATTATTCCGCGGCTGTCTGGTGCGGCTATAAATCCAACGAAGTGGTGAACGCCAGCGGCAACCCCTCCGCCATCTTGTGGCGGCAGGTGATGAGCCAGATCCACGAGGGATTGTCAGACCCCGGTTTCCATGACTGTTCGGGCCTCACCACCGTGACGGTCTGTGCCGACAGCGGCCTGCTGGCCACCGATGCCTGTGCCAATGATGTGCGAGGCAGCAGAGTGCGTACCGTTACCGTAGCGGCGGATACAGCGCCTACTACCAGCTGCAACCTCCATAAGACCATCAGCTACTGCGGGGAAGGCAAGTGTGAAGCGACGGCCAACTGCCCCGCCTCTTCGGTAAGCAGTAAGTCAGCTGTGGACTACAACCGGGAAGTTCTCAACGGCATTACGGCGGCGGACACCCCCTACCTGCTAGCCACCCTCAAGGGAGAAGGGGTCTGCCCGATCCATAAAACGCCTATCGGCGGTATTATAGATTCTATTATTGGCGGCGGGGGTACGACCGGCGGCACGACCGGCGGTACGACGGGTGGTACGACAGGCGGCACGACGGGCGGTACGACAGGCGGCACGACCGGCGGTACCACAGGGGGTACCACGGGCGGCACGACCGGCAGTACACCCCAGAATTAATATTACGTTTACCTGAAATGAGGGGCTGCTGCAGCCCCTCATTTCCATATTTTCAGATAGCCCCCATCGTGAAGCTGCTTGATAAAAAGAAGGAGAATGGGGAAGAGGATCATGCCCACAACGCCAAAGGTGCAAAAGCCGATATACATGGCGGCCAGCGCCACTAAAGGGGACAGTCCGGCCTGTGCGGCCATGATCTTTGGCTCCATGATGCTCCGTACAAGGGAGATCACCGCATAGATGGCAATGAGGGCAATGCCCCGGGGCACATTGCCCGCCAGAAAACACAGCAGCGCCCAGGGAATCAGAACGGTGCCGATGCCGAACACAGGCAGGGCGTCCACCAGAGCAATAAGCAGGGAAAGCAGCAGCGCATATTTCTGGCGAATCAGGAGCAGCCCCAGAAAGAGCTGCACAAAGGTGATGACAAAGAGGATAAGCTCCGCTTTCAGCCATTTTCCCAGAGTGGAAAACAAATTGGCTTTGACGCCTCTGGCCCGCTGGAGCCGGGGTGCCGTCATTTGCCGACGTAAAAAGGCCATGACAGTGGGAAAACTGCTGGTGGTAAAGAAAACAGCCAGAGCAGTGGTGGCACAAAAGAGAAAGATCTGAGGGAGAGTGGTGACAGCCTCGGTGATCTGGCGCAGACACTTTTCGGAAAAAGAGCTGAAAAGCGCCACGATCTGTTCGATGACCTGATCGGTGAGCGTTTCCATCCAGGCCCGCAGATTTTCCGGACAGGCCGCTGAGAAGTTTTCCACACGTATCCGCAGGTCAGCGACTAAATCGGGAAGTGAGATAAGATATTGAGGCAGTTGGGTTAAAAATTCATAAGCCTCCGTAAAAAGCCTTGCAATCAGAACCGCTGCCAGTGTAATAAGAATACCGAAGAGCAGCAGTGTAAATACGGCGGCGGAGAAGGACCTTTTGAAATGCAGGTGGACCCGGCAGAAATTGATACAGGGCTCGATCAGTGTCGCCAGCCCCATGGCGATGAGAAAGGGGAGCAGCCAGACGGCCAGATAGCGAAAGAAAAGCCAGAAAAGGAGCAGGTAAGCTGCCACATAGGCCAGACGGACTAAAAACTGCTTTTGCTTTTCGTACAAAATCCATCAGCCTCCTTTGCTGCTTAAATAATTTATCAGGTATTCCTTGTATTCTCTGTCCCATTGTGATAAAATGACCAACATATAGAGACATTTGACCGCCGGAGGTGGAAAACATGAGCAAAAAGACCTATTATATTGTGGCAGCAGAGGCACTGCCGGAGGTATTCATTAAAGTGGCGGAGGCCAAAAGGATGCTGCAGGTGGGTGAGGCCGATACGGTGGGCGAAGCGACCCGCCGGGTGGGTATCAGCCGCAGTGCTTTTTATAAGTATAAGGATACTGTGCAGCCCTTCCAGGACATGAAGACGGGGCATATTATCACTTTTTATGCCATGCTGCGGGATAATCCCGGCGTCCTGTCCAACTTCCTGTCTATTTTTGCCAACTCGGGGGCAAATATACTGACCATTAACCAAACCATTCCCACAAACGGCTGCGCGGCCTTAACCATTTCGGCGGAAACCTCCGACATGACAGAGGCGCTGGATGAAATGATTGCCCGGGTCTCGGGCGCTTACGGCGTCATTAAATTTGAGATTCTGGCAGCCTGACGTAAAAGGCTATGAAGCTTTCACACACAATATGACATCAAACCGGCAGGCACAAAAGTGCCTGCCGGTTTAATATTATATTGTGTAAACTTATAGCTTTCGGGCGGAAATGTCGGAGATTTGCATGGAAATCCCGTTTTTAGCCGCCGCCTGGGCGCCTTTACGGATAAGAGAATCGCGGTTTTTCTGAATTTGCTGGACCACCAGCTCATCCCGCTGCTCCTGAGTCATTTTGTTTAAGATCGTTTTGAAAATCCCGGTGGCCATCTCCGGGTTTTTGGCCAGCATGGAACCCAAAATACCGCCTCGGTCGATTTTGTCCGACAGTAGGGGTATCAGAAATTCCGCCACGGAATCATAGTCGATATTGTCCAGACGGACAGTCAGTTCAATCATAGATGTGTCCTCATATTTGGACAGAGGGCACCGAAAGAGACTCTTCCGGCGCCCTCTGCATGAAATTTTGGTAAAACAAACCACAGATTATTTCATTCTATTGCAGGAGACATGAAACAATCAGGCCTTGGGGCCAGCCTTGACCACATCGGCGCTCATGTGGGTGTACTTTTTGAAGTTTTCCACAAAGCTCTCAGCCAGCTTTTGGCAGTTTGCCTTGTAAGCGGCCTTATCCTCCCAGGTGTTTTCGGGAATCAGCAGCTCGGAAGGAACGCCGGCAATAGCGGTGGGCACTTGTACGCCGAAGGTGGGATCGGAAACAAACTGGCTCTTCTCAATTTCGCCGGTGAGAGCGGCGGTGACCATGGCCCGGGTGTAGGCAAGCTTCATGCGCTTGCCGGTACCGTTCCATCCGGTATTGACCAGATAGACCTTGGCACCGGATTTCTCCACTTTCTCTGCCAGCATCCCGGCATAGATGGAGGGATCCAGGGGCAGGAAGGGAGCACCGAAGCAGGTGGAGAAAGTGGGAACCGGCTCGGTAATACCGATCTCCGTGCCGGCCACCTTGGAGGTGAAGCCGGAGACGAAGTAGTACATGGCCTGATTCTTATCCAGCTTGGAGATGGGGGGCAGTACGCCGTAGGCATCTGCTGTCAGGAAGATGACCGTCTTGGGCACACTGGGGGACATGCCGGAAAGCTCTGCGTTGGGAATATACTCCACGGGATAGCCCACACGGGAGTTCACCGCCAGAGAATCATCGTCAAAATCAAATTCACGGGTTTCCGGGTCCATGACCACATTTTCCACCATGGAGCCGAACTTAATGGCGTTATAGATCTCCGGCTCGCCCTCGGGGCTCAGGTTGATGCACTTGGCATAGCAGCCGCCCTCAAAGTTAAATACGGAGTCGTCTGCCCAGCCGTGCTCGTCGTCGCCGATGAGCTTGCGGTTGGGATCCGCGGACAGAGTGGTTTTGCCGGTGCCGGAGAGGCCGAAGAACACAGCGGAATCGCCGCCCTTTCCGATATTGGCGGAGCAGTGCATGGGAAACACGCCCATCTTGGGCAGCACATAGTTCATGACGGAGAAAACGGACTTCTTGATCTCGCCGGCATAACGGGTGCCGCAGATCACCACCAGATGGGCCTCATAGTCCACCAGAACGGCCGCTTCGCTGCGTGTGCCGTCGATTTCCGGAATGCACTTGAAGCCGGGAGCGGCAATAATGGTATAGTCCGCTTCGAAGGAGGCAAGCTGCTCCCCGGTGGGGCGGCGCAGCAGCTGGTGAATGAACAGATTCTGGGAGGCCAGCTCGTTGACAATGCGGAAGCGCTTGGTGTACTTGGGATCGGCGCCGGCAAAGCCGTCAAAAATAAAGACCTCTTTATTTTGCAGATAGGCAATTACCTTGGCATAGATGGCATCAAAGGCGGCCTTCTCCATGGGGCGGTTCACCTTGCCCCAAGCAATATCGTCATGTACAGCCGGTGTATCGACAATAAATTTATCGTTGGCGCTGCGGCCGGTATATTTACCGGTCTTCACCACCAGCGCGCCGGTATTGGACAGCGTACCCTCGCCCCGCTGGAGCGCATGCTCCGTCAGCTGTGCAGGTGTCAGGTTGCGGTAAACGGCAGAGGCGTTGATAATACCCAGTTTTTCCAATCCATAGGTTTCCATGTAAAGTCCTCCTGATGATAAATTTAACAACTACGACATGATTTTACTATTATACCATAGTATTTCCTATATTGTTAGATTTTTTGTGAATATTATTTATATGCAGGCTGCAAAAAAATCCTTATACATCAGTCACTTCAACCGGATGCGGGCACCGCCGCCATAGGCGGACACCGTACCGATGCGCTGGGCGCTGGGGACAGCGCTCCGGAGCTCTGCCCAAAAAGCATCCGCATCCGACGGGTCAACGGAAATCAGAAGGCCGCCGGAAGTTTGGGGATCGTAGAGCACATCCTGCCGGGCCAGCTCTGTTTCTCCCGCGTCTACGCCGCTTTCGGCGAAGGTGCGGTTGCGGTACATACCCGCCGGCAGGACGCCCATGCGGGCAAATTCCAGCGCCTCGGGGATCAGATCCATATCATCCACGTGAAGTGTGACCTGCACATCACTGCCCTGCGCCATTTCATAGCAGTGTCCCAAAAGGCCAAAGCCGGTGACATCCGTGCAGGCGTGTACCCGGTAGTTCACCATCACATCCCGGGCGGATTTATTCAGCGTGGTCATCAGACGGATGGCCAGATTGCTGCCCGCCTCAGTGCAAAGTCCCGCCTTGGCGGCTGTTGTCAATATACCGATGCCCAGGGGCTTTGTGAGAAAGAGAACATCCCCCGGCTTTGCACCGCTGTTGGTAAGCATTTTATCGGGATGAACAAAACCGGTGACCGCCAATCCGTATTTGGGTTCGTCGTCAAAAATACTGTGGCCACCGGTAATCAGAGCACCGGCTTCATACACCTTGTCATAGCCGCCCCGGAGAATCTGGTGGACATCCTCTTTATCCATCTTTTCCGGCACGCACATGATGTTCAGCGCCAGCTTGGGCTCACCGCCCATGGCATACACATCGGAAAGGGCATTGGTGGCGGCAATCTGTCCGAAAAGATAGGGGTCATCCGCAATAGGCGGAAAAAAGTCCACCGTCTGCACCAGCGCCAGATCATCAGATACCTTATAAACAGAGGCGTCGTCGCTCTTATCAAAGCCTACCAGCAGATTGGGATCATGGTGTACCTTGATATCATCAAGCAGCTGAGCCAGAACCCCGGCGCCCACTTTGGCACCGCAGCCGGCACATTTGGCCAGCTTAGTCAGTTTTACGTTTTCTTCCATAGTAACTCCTTATCTTCCTTTCAATACACCGCTGAGCCGTAAAACAGCTTCCAGTGCGCCGCCGCCCACGGCCAGCGCTTTGTCGGAGACCTGCAAGCAGTATTCTGCGTGCCCCCGGGGGTCTACATCGCCGCTTTTCATGCCCTTAAAGACCGTTGTGCCATCGGGCAGAATGCCTCGCAGGACGCCGCCGATGGTGCATCGCATGGGAATACCTTCCACCGTGCCGGCCACATCTCCCGCTTGCACACGGTCGCCGATTTCATATGCCTGGTGAAAAATGCCGTCTGCCGGCGCCCGCAGGACGCGCTCACCGGTAAAGCCGCCGATGAGACCCGGCATGTTGGTGTTGGGGATGGCGCTGCCGCTGAGAATCACCCGGCCCAGCGTGTGCCCCCGCATGGTCTCCACCACCGCATGACAGTCCTGCCCCGCTGTGAAGCCGGGGCCCACGCCGATCACGGCGGGAGCATCGGTTATTTTGGTGCCCAGATTCCGCTTGGCCAAAATGGCGTCAATCAGGACATCGGGCCGGATCTCTGTCCGGCACAGACAGTCCGGGTCCGCCAGCACCGGAATACAGCCGGAATGAAGAACGGCCGCCACTTCTTTAAGATCGGAAACAAAAACGGCGGTCACATCCTCCACAGTGGTCTTGCCCAGTAAAATGGCCTGGGAAAAACAGACGGTGCGGCGGATGGCCGTGGGACGGGGCAGGTCGGTCATGACCACCTGTATGTGACAATGCCACAGCCGCAGAGCGATACCGGTGGCAATATCGCCCGCGCCCCGAATCAAAACAACCATGACAACTATCTCCTTTATGTCGCTTATCTTTTGAAAGAATAACATTTTCTGCAGAAACCGTCAAGACTGGCCGTTGACCTTTTTTACCGGGACTGCTACAATACGGGTATGGATAAGAAAATTACGTACAAGTTAACCGTTCGCCTCTTCACGGAGGAAAAGTGCTTCGGACCCGGCGTTGCCATGCTGTTGCGCAGGGTGCAGGAGCTTCATTCACTGCGCGCGGCGGCAGCAGACCTCTCCATGGCCTATTCCAAGGCGTGGACCATTTTGAAAAACGCCGAACGGCTGATGAACTGCAAACTTTTGATCTCGTCGGCCGGTGGAAAGCACGGAGGCGGGGCAACGCTGACGGAGGAGGCCGTGGCGCTGCTGGACGCCTACGATGGATTTTGCCGGGAGCTGAATGCTTTCGGGGAGGAGATCTTTGAGGAGAAATTCGGCCGGTTCATTGAAAAATTGTGAGACATGGCTATGCGGGCTTTTTGGCACGCATAGAAATAAGTAAAGCCTTAATTTTGAAACAATGTGAGTTTGATATGGTGATAAAAGGATTACGCTTTGGGATGCTGCTGCAGATCGCCATTGGGCCGATGTGCCTGTTTGTATTCAACACGGCTGCCAGCCGGGGACTTGGTATGGGCCTTTTACTGGTGTGCGCCATTGCATTGACGGATGCGCTGTATATCTCATTGTCGGGACTGGGGATCAGCGCTGTTCTCAACCGGCCCAAGATAAGAAAAGCGGTGCAGGTGTGTGGAGCGGCAATACTGGTGCTTTTCGGCACCAATACCATATTAAATGTATTTGGCGTTTCCATACTGCCCAGCATTCGTCTGTTTTCAGACGTAACAGGAAAAACGATCTTTGTGCAGGGATTGCTGCTTACGGCGTCCAATCCTTTGACCATTGTTTTCTGGAGCGGCGTTTTTTCCACCCAGATCATTGAGCACGATTACAACAAACGACAACTGGCCGCATTCGGCATCGGCTGCGTACTGGCAACGCTCCTTTTCCTTTCTCTGGTGGCCTGCCTGGGAACGGTAGTCAAGAGCTTTATCAGTGCCGGTATTCTGGCCGTCCTCAATATCGGCGTGGGCGCTGTCATCATCTTTTTCGGAATACGGCTTCTGGTGTCCCCGCAAAAAAATCAAGAATCAGCATAACGAACCGGAGAAATCCGATTGATTATGCTGATTCTTTTGTTTGATTATGTCTTGTTTTTCAGACGCTTATCCAGTTTCACCGCAAGGCGGGTGCCTGCGGCCTGAAAAATCTGAACCAGAATGATGAGCAGCACCACGGCAATAATCATCACCAGATCCTTGTAGCGATAATAGCCGTAGTTGATGGCAATCTTGCCCAGACCGCCGCCGCCAATGATGCCGCTCATGGCCGAGTAGCCCAGAATGGTAGTAATGGCGATGGTGGCGCTGGAGAGGAGGGAGGGAATACTCTCCGGGATCATCACACGGGTGATAATTTGGAAGGGGGAGGCGCCCATACTCTGAGCCGCTTCAATCACATTGGGGTTCATCTCCCGCAGGCTGCTCTCCACGAGCCGGGCCACAAAAGGAAAGGCGGCGATGACCAGCGGGACAATGGAGGCCACCGTTCCCACGGTGGTGCCCACGATCAGGCGGGTCAAGGGGAACACCAGGATCATGAGGATCAGGAATGGCACCGAACGCAGCAGATTGATGACCACGTTGAGAACATGCATCACGGCCTTGGGCAGAGGGCGAATGCCGCCCTTTTCACCGGTGACCAGCAGAACCCCCAGAGGCAGGCCCAGCAAAATGGCAAAAGCTGTGGCCAGTACCGTCACATAGACGGTTTCCCAGATGGCCAGAGGAACTTCTGTCTGCAAAATTTGCAGGGCTTCCTGCACCGTATCCGAAGAAAACCAACTGTTAAGCACGCTCTGTCACCTCCTGCACCAATATGTCCTTCATGCTTTGCAGATAGGCCGTGGCCTCCTGCACCTTTTCCACGCCGCCGGGGATACCCAGCAACATACTGCCGTAGACCTTTTCTTCAATGCTCCGGGTGGAGGCGAAGAGAATGTTGGCGGCAATGTTTTTTTCGATGGCCATCTGGGCAATGAGGGGGGTGCCGGTGGCCAAGGCACCGTTGAATACCACACGGATCCGGCGCTCGCCGGGGGTGCCGGGCAGCTCGCTCTGTTCGCCCTCGGGAAATACCAGACGGCGGGCGGCATCGGAGCGGGGCGAGGAGAACACCGTGCCCACAGGGCCTTCCTCGACCACACGGCCGTCATCCAGAATGGCCACCCGGCTGCACACCTCCTCCACCACGCTCATCTGGTGGGTGATGATGATGACGGTGATGCCCAGCTTTCGATTGATTTCCCGGATCAGTTGCAAAATAGAGTGGGTGGTGTTGGGGTCCAGGGCGCTGGTGGCTTCGTCACACAGCAGCACCTTGGGGTCTGTGGCAAGAGCACGGGCGATGGCAATGCGCTGCTGCTGGCCACCGGAGAGCTGGGCGGGGTAGGCGTTGGCCTTATTAGGCAGACCCACGATCTCCAGCAGCTCTTTGGCTCGGGCAAGAGCCTTGGCCTTGGGGATGCCGGCAAGCTCCAGCGGGAAGCAGATGTTTTTAAGACAGGTGCGCTGCATCAGAAGATTGAACCCCTGAAAGATCATGGTCACGCTGCGCCGTACCTGACGCAGCGCCTTTTCGGAGAGGCTTCCTATATCCTGGCCGTCAATGAGGACGGCGCCCTCTGTGGGTCTCTCCAGCATGTTGATGCACCGCACCAGCGTGCTTTTGCCGGCACCGCTCATGCCGATGATACCGTATATGTCGCCGCTTTGGATGGAGAGGCTGACATCTGTCAGCGCCTCCACCGTGCCGTCCGCGGTTTGAAAGGTTTTGGAGAGATGCTGTATCTCTATCATATGATACCTCCTGTGCCGCGGGGTGTTACACTGCGGCTGTTCCCTTTTTTAAGATTACTTCTTGATGGCGTCCAGCGTGGTCTGCTTGCCGCCGTAGATGCCCATGGGCTCCACATGAATCGTGGCGGCATTGACGATGTGGGTGCCGTTCTGGGCGTTGAAGTCATCCAGATAGGGAATGTGCTGGAAATAGTTGGCATCCAGCTCGCCGCTTTCCACCACGTTGTTGGGCTGGACATAGTCGGTGTATTCCACGATCTTCAGTGTGATATTTTTCTGAGCCAGAATGTCGGCGGCGACCTTCAGAATCTCGGCGTGAGGTGTGGGGGAGGCGGCCACGGAGATGGTGGCACCGGCCAAGGAATCGTAATTGACACTGGCGTCAAAGCCGTCGCCGGGATTTTCCACCACGCTAATGACGGCACCGTCATACTTTTCGGCAATGTAATCGGCTACCTGCTGGCTGGCAAGGGCCGCGGCCAGAGCCTTGATCTTGTCGGAGGACTCATTGCCCTCCTTCACGGCCAGAATATTGCCGTAGGCGGAGGCGGAGCCTTCAATGGCCAGGGCGTCCTTCACAGGGTTGAGATCGGCGGAGATGGCATAGTTGGAGTTGATGACCGCGAAGTCCACATCTTGACGGACATTGGGGATCTGCGCGGCTTCTACTTCCTTAAAGGTCAAATTATAGGGGTTCTCAGCAATGTCCTTGACGGTGGCGGTGATGCCCGCACCGTCCTTGAGCTTGATATAACCCTGCTCTTGCAGAAGAAGAAGGGCCCGGGCCTCGTTGGTGGTGTCGTTGGGAACGGCAATGGTCAGACTGGCGGTTTTGCTGCCGCAGGCGGAGAGGGAGAGGATCAGGCTGAGGGCCAGAACGGTGGTTAAAACAAATGTAATGATCTTTTTCATAACAGGAATGCTCCTTTAAAATTTATTTTTGTGGGGTGACTCTGGTTTATTTCCGGCATTCGAAAAAGACACATTCGTTTGTTATTCAGGTTGGTCTTTACGATGATGCGTGTCATGGCTTTCATAGGTCCTCCTTTCAGGGCGCAAAAAAAGGGAAGCTTCCAACGAAGCTTCCCTCACAGATTTCATGGCTGGCTGCGCTTTATGCACGGCCTCGCGGTGAGATGACGGAAAACATGTTGGAAAAATGAGCGCGATTGCACATGCACATGTTGCACATGCACATCTCCATCATATCCATCATCATTACGCTGTACTTCTTCATCATGTTTTCTCCTTTCATCAAATCTTGTCTTGCGTTGTTGGCATTATAACGCCCTGTTCTTCCACTTGTCAACAGCAAATGTGGATTTTGTCTGCCATGTAGAGACAAGACAGCATTCCTGTGCCGTTTCTTGTGCATTTTTTTGCTTCAGGTGGTCAAAAAGGGATCGTCCAGACGACCCAGGCGGCGCAGCATGGTCTTTTTTACCGCCTTGAAAATGTTCTCGTAGCCGGTGCAGCGGCACAGGTGGCCGCTGAGCAGCTTACGCAGTTCCTCGTCGGTGTAGTACCGATTGCGGTTCAGAATTTCCACCGCCGTCATGATGAAACCGGGGATGCAGAAGCCGCACTGGATGGCAGTTTCGTCCATGAAGGCCTGCTGGATGTCGCTGAGTTCGCCGTTGGGGCCCATGAGACCCTCCAGCGTGGTGATATGCTTGCCCTCGGCCCAGACGGCCAGGTACAGGCAGGAATTAAAGCACTCGCCGTCAATAAGGACGTTGCAGGCACCGCATTCGCCCACCTCGCAGCCCTTTTTCACAGAGGTTAGGCGGAAATCATTCCGCAGCAGATCGGTGAGAGAGGCGCGGACATCCACCATCTGCTCCACCGCTTTGCCGTTGATGGTGCAGCTTACCAGCTGATACTGTTTCTTTGCCATTACAGCTCACCTCCTGCCAGCGTCACGGATTCCATCAGGCAACGCTTGGCGGATTCCACCGCAATGTGCTGCCGGAAAGCCTTGGAGGCCCGCCAGGAATCCCGGGGATTAATGTCCTCCAGCACCATTTTGCCGAAGGCCTCGATGTTGGACAGGGTGACTTCCTTATCATTGATAAAGGCTTCCGCCCGCGTGGCCCGCAGGGGCACGGGGCCGGCCACGCCAAAGGCAATGCGTACCCGCTCAAAGGTTTTCTTATCGGGGGAGAGACGGGCGTTGACGGAAGTGCCCAGCGTGGCGATATCCATGGCGTTGCGCATGGCGTACTTGATGTAATGACCGAAGGTACGGTCATAGGATGCTTTGGGGATGAGAATGGCGGTCTGGATTTCACCTTCCTCTACTTTCAGATCTACAGTGCCCGCCTTCAGATAAAAATCATGGATGGGAACGCGACGAATGCCGTTTTTGCCGGTGATCTCAATGAGGGCGTCCCAGGCGTGAAGGGTGGAGGCGGAATCGGCGGAGGTAACGCCGTTGCAGGTGTTGCCGCCGATGGTGCCGGCGTTGCGGATCTGGGGACCGCCCACCATATCCACCGCCTCGCCCAGCACATTGATGTACCGCTGGATCAGAGGATCATTGGTGATATGGGTGAAGCTGGTGAGGCTGCCGATGCGGAGATTCTCCTCTTCGTCCAGAGAAACGCCCCGCATAGAATCAATTTTCTGGATGCTGATAAGCGCCTTGCCGGCCCGCTTGCCCTCCCGCATCTGCACCAGTACATCGGTACCGCCGGCAATGATCTGGGCATCCGGATGGGCAAGACGCAGCTCAATGGCGTCCTGCACGCTTTGCGCTTCATAGAGCGCTGACATATCATACATAGCTATTTCCCTCCTTTAGTCCTGAATCAGACCCTCTTCGGTAAAGCGCTTGAAGAGGATGTGGGGATTGATGGGATTTTCATTGATGGCAACGCCGGTGGCGTTGTAGATGGCGTTGCGGATGGCCGGCGCACCGGAGCAGGCGGGGGGCTCGCCCAGCGCTTTGGTGCCGAAGGCCGAGGTAGGCTCCGGATTCTCCACAAACTCCGCTTCCAGATGGGGGTGATCCATGATGGTGGAGAGTTTGTAGTCCAGGAGGTTATTATTGAGGGGCTTGCCCGTCTTTTCATCAAAGAGCAGCTGCTCGCTCAGGCCGTAGCCGATGGCCATGGACATGCCGCCGTGAACCTGCGCCTCCGCCAAGGCGGGGTTAATGAGCCGGCCGCAGTCGTGGACATTGATGATGTTCAGGAGCTTCACATGGCACATGGGAATGTCCACCTCCACCTCGGCAAAGGTGCAGCCGAAGGAATAGGCGTTGTTGCGGATGGTATAGGTGGATTCTGCCGTGAGGTGCTCGCTGTGCACCGGGTTATACTGGGCGGTCATGGCCAGCTCACTGAGGCTCATCAGCACACGGCCGTCACCGATGCGGACAATATTGCCGTCCACAATATCCATGTTATAGGGGGCCTGCCGGTTCAACTCGCTGGCGTAATTGAGAATCTTTTCTTTCAGAAGATCACCGGTCTGCCGGATGGAGAAGCCGGCCACATAGGTCTGCCGGGAGGCGTAGGCACCAAGACCTGTGGGGGTGATGTCCGTATCCTGACAGGATACCACATGGACATCCTTATAGCTCTTGAGTCCCAACACATCGGCAGTCATCTGGGCATAGACGGTGTCGGCGCCCTGGCCAATCTCCGTTTCACCGCACTGCATGGTGACGGTGCCGTCCAGATTCAGCTGCATCCGGTTGGAGGAGGTCTCCAGTGAGATGGGGTAGACGGCGGTGTTGTACCAGAAGGTGGCCACGCCGATGCCGTGACGGATGGGGCCGGTCTCCTGGGCGTACTTCTTGATTTTGCGGTCATAGTCCATATAGGCCTTGCCCTTGTCCATGCACTGGTTGTAGGAGTCAAAGTAGTTCTCGTTCTGGGAGAAACCGTCCTTGAAACCCACGGGCATCAGGTTCTGGCGGCGGAAAGCCAGCGGGTCCATGCCCACCGCTTTGGCACACTCGTCAATATGGGATTCGTTGGCAAACATAGCCTGGGGAATGCCGTAGCCCCGCATGGCGCCGGCGGCGGGCTTGTTGCAGAACACCGTGTAGGCGTCGCCCTCCACATTGGGGCAGGGATATTGCTGGGGAAAAGCGCCCATGCCCTTGGCGACAATGCCGTGGCCGTGGGAGGCGTAAGCCCCCTGGGAGGAGAAGCACTCCAGCTTGCGGGCGGCAAAGGTGCCGTCCGGACGCAGCCAGGAGATAATATGGCTGCGGATGGCGTGGCGAACCCGGTTGGACACGAAGGTCTCTTCCCGGGAGCAATCCACACGGACGCAGCGGCCGCCCACCTGGGTGCTGCAATAGGCGCAAAGAGGCTCATACAGGGCGTCCTGCTTGTTGCCGAATCCGCCGCCGATATAAGGCTTGATGAGACGGATGTCACCCCAGGGACGACCCAGTGCCTGTCCCACCACTCGCCGGACAATATGGGGGATCTGGGTGGAGGACACCACCGTCATGCGGCCGTTTTCTTCATAGGCAAAGCAGCCGTGGTTTTCAATGTGACAGTGCTGCACTGTGGGGGTATCGTACCAACCCTCCACCTTAATGAGACCCGGCTCCTTCACGGCCGTTTCATAATCGCCATTGCGGATGGAGGTGTGGTTGAGAATGTTGCGAGGATAGGCCTCGTGGAGCTGAGGGGCGCCGTCCTCCATGGCCTTTTGCACATCCAGCACGAAGGGAAGCTCCTCATATGTAACCTTTAAAGCCCGGACACCCTGCATGGCGGCCACTTCGTTTTCCGCAATGACCACCGCTACATCGTCGCCGTAATAGCGCACATGACGGTTCAGGAGCAGACGGTCCGCCACATCCTGATGGTGGGGGTCCATGGACCAGGGATGACCCGCCGTGGGGAAAGGACGATCCGGCACATCAAAACAAGTGATGACCTTTACCACGCCGTCAATCTGTTCCGCTTCAGCGGTATCTACCGCCGTTACAAAGCCGTGCGCAATGGTGGAATGCTTGATGCGGGCATACAGCGCCTCTGCCGGCATCAGATCTTCATAATACTTTGTCCGGCCGGTGGCCTTGTCAAAGGCATCTACCCGGACTTCCCGTTTTCCTACTTCGCCCATTCGCTTGCTCCTCCTTTTTTATGCAAAGGATATAAATCCATAAGTATGCTTTATTACACCTATTTGTACACATTATGATAACACAGCTGTACAAATTTGAAAAGTTTTTTTGGCAGAAAAAAACTTTTTTTGCTATTTTAATTAAAGAATAACGCTCAGTTTGTTGACTGCCCGCCCCGTTTCCGGGTATACTACCCTAAAAGGAGGGATGGGTGTGCGAAGAGTCAGAATCGGATGCGTCGTGATGGCAGCGGGCAACGCCGCCCGCTTCGGTGAAAATAAACTGGCGGCCCAGTTGGACGGAAAACCGCTGATTTGGCATGCACTGACGGCGGTGCCGACAGAATGTTTTGAGGAAGTGGCCGTGGTGACGCAGTACAAAGAGGTAAAGGAAATGGCCGAGGCTTTTGGCTTTACCGCTATTATCAACGCCTGTCCCGAACGGGGAGTCAGTCACACCATCGCCCTGGGTTTGCAGGCCATGGCGCGGCTGGATGCCGTTTTATTCCAGGTGGCCGATCAGCCGCTGCTGCGGCGGAAAACCGTGGCGGGACTGGTGGCCTTCTACCGCCGGCACCCGGACGATATTGCGGCGCTGGGCTACGGCGGCGTGCGGGGCAATCCATGTCTCTTTCCTGCGGCCTATTTCCCAGAGCTGCTGGCCCTGCAGGGGGATCACGGCGGCAATACGGTGATCCGACAGCACGAGGATTGTCTTCTTATATGGGAGGCGCCGGAAAGAGAACTGACGGATGTGGACACGCCGGAGGCGCTGCAGGAACTGAAAAACAGTATATGATGACAGGGGCGGCCATATACGGCCGCCCCTGAAACTCTCGAAAAAGTGCCTGCGGCACTTTTTCGAGACCTCACGGTCGCGCCGCTGCGCGGCACAACCTTCCGGTTTCGTCGCCGATTGCGGCGGGTCGGGGTATTTTTCCGACGCGCATGTCGTCGGAAAAATGTTTTTTTCATTTTGCTGCTTATGCAGCAAAATCGGAATGTGGTTTTGACAGGCTGAGGGGCGGCCATATACGGCCGCCCCTTTGGCTTTTATTTTTTGCGGTTGTAAGGCGTGTTGTCAAGGGGCAGGGAGGTGCGGCGTTGGCCGTCCAGACGGTAATAGGCGTCGGCAACGGCGGGAGCGGTGGGGATGGAGGTGATCTCACCGATACCGATGGCACCGCCGGCCACATCGAGACCCGGCTTGTCAATGACAATGGCCTTGATCTGCGGAATCTGGTTGGAACGGAAGAGACCCAGGGTGCCGTAGCGGGCGGTGGGCCGACAGTTGTCGTCAATGGGATACTGCTCCGTCAGAGCGTAGCCAAGAGACATGACCATGCCGCCTTCGATCTGCCCCTCGCAGCTGCGGGGGTTCACGGCTTTGCCCACATCATGGGCCCCCACCAGCAGTTTCACCCGGCCCGTTTCCCGATCCAGCGCACACAGCTGCGTGGCGTAGCCATACGCTACATGAGACTTGGGGTTGGGCACATCCGCCCCCAGCGGGTCGGTTTTGGCCAGATACTCGCCGTAAAATTCCTGCTCGGCTAAATCGGCCAGCTTTTTGCCTTTCAGGGCTTCCATCAGCTTTTCACAGGCGCGGCGGGCGGCCTCGCCCGTCACAAGTGTCTGGCGAGAGCCGGAGGTATCCCCGGAGTCCGGCGCGATCCAGGTATTGCTGCGCTCGTAGACAACATCCGCCCGGGGAAGGCCGGTATTGGTCACCACCACCTGCACCAGAACGGTGCCGAGACCCTGCCCGATACAGGAGGCACCGGCGTAGATGTGGAGCTTGCCATCTGCCTCCACCCGAAGTTTGCAGCGGCCCCAGTCGGGCAGACCCACACCCACGCCCGCGTTTTTCATGGCGCAGGCAAGACCCACGGGGCTGCCCTCCTTCACGGCGGCGTCATAGTAGGGCTTCATAGCCTCCAGCGTCTCCACAAGGCCGGTGGATTCGTCCACGATCTGGCCGTTGGGAAGAACCCCGCCGGGACGGATGGCATTGCGATACCGGATTTCCCAGGTGGAGATGCCCACTTTGTCCGCCATCTGGTTGAGCAACGTTTCCGTGCAGAAACAGGTCTGCGTCACGCCGAACCCCCGGAAAGCGCCGGCGGGGGGATTATTGGTATAGTAAGCGGTGCCCTCAATTTCAAAATTCTCATAGGCATAGGGGCCGGCCGCATGGGTACAGGCCCGCTCCAGCACAGGGCCGCCCAGCGAGGCGAAAGCGCCTGTGTCAGAGACCACCGTGGCCTTGACCCCCTGAATGATGCCGCTTTCGTCACAGCCCATGGTAAAATCCATGTCAAAGCTGTGGCGCTTGGGGTGTACCAGAATAGACTCCGCCCGGCTCAGTTTCACCTTCACCGGTACCCGGGCCTTGTAGGCCAGAAGTGCCGCGTGATGCTGCACCGACATATCTTCCTTGCCGCCGAAGCCGCCCCCCACCAACATATTCTGCACTTGGCAATGATCGTAGTCCACCCCCAGCATGGCCGCGCATTCGTGCATGGTGGTGTGGGCGCTCTGATCCGTGGTCAGCAGCTTTACACCGCCGTTATCAAGGGGCAGAGCCACACAGCATTCCGGCTCAAGGAAGGCGTGTTCCGTCCAGGGGGTGTGGAAGGTTTCGTGAATCACATATTTGGAACGGGCGATGGCATCCGAAGCGTTGCCCCGGGAGACATGTTTGTGAGCCTGTACATTATCCTTGTTCCCCTCAAAAACCAGGGGCGCACCGGGAGCGGCGGCCTCTGCCGGATTGTGAACACAGGGAAGCACCTCATAATCCACCTTCACAAGGGATTTGGCTTCTTCCAGTGTGGCCTGATCCCTGGCGCAGACAAGGGCCACGGCATCCCCTAAATAATGGGTGATCTCCCCCACGGCGATGAGGGTGGGCTGATCCTTCTGAATATGGCCCACATTTACCTTGCCGGGAATATCTTTGGCTGTGAGCACGCAGACAACGCCGGGCAGCGCTTCCGCCGCCCCGGTGTCGATGGACAAAACCCGTGCCCTGGGATACTGGCTGCGGACGGCGGAGCCGTAGCACATGCCGGGAAGATACACATCGTCCGGGTACTGGCCGAAGCCCTGCACTTTTTCCGCCACATCAAGACGCGGGACACTCTGCCCCATCTGCCAGCTGTCGGTGGAGGGAGCGGGCAGCTTGCCCTCTCGGAAAATTTTAGCCGAGAGTAAAATGCCGTCAATGATCTTCACATAGCCGGTGCAGCGGCATATATTGTTGCGGATGGCAAAGGCCGCCTCCTCCCGGGTGGGGGAGGGGTTCACATCCAGCAGTCCCTTGGCAGAGATCACCATGCCGGGAATACAGAAGCCGCACTGTACCGCTCCCGCTTCACCAAAGGCGAAGGTATAGACCTCCTTTTCCCAGTCGGTCAGTCCCTCCACGGTAAGAACGGTTTTTCCCTCCAGTTTGTCTGTCTGGGGAATGCAAGCCTTGGTGGGCTTTCCGTCAATGAGAACATGGCAGGTGCCGCAGGCGCCCTCGCTGCAACCGTCCTTTACCGAGGTGAGATGCAGCTCATCCCGCAGATAGCGCAGCAGCTTCTGGTTCTTTTCCACCGTAACGGTGGCGCCGTTGACAATAAATGTAGACATATCGATCCTCCATGAGAGCGTACTTGCTTGTAAAAAAATGTATGGTTTTTTCACGAGATCAGGACATTATATTGTGCATATTATACTATGTCCAGCAAAAAACTGCAAGGCGCATTCGTAGGATCGTAATCTTATTTACAGAATACCGGCTCGCGGGGAATTCTTGAAAAGCGGATAAAATTGTGTTATACTGCAAAAAAAAGCGAAAGACAGGAGCTGATTTCTGTGATAAATGAGTCTCTTCCAAAACCGCAGCTCGCGCCCCGTGACAAGTGTACAGGCTGCAGCGCCTGCGCCAACGGCTGTCCCAAACGGGCCATCCACATGCTGCCCGACAGGGAAGGCTTTTTATATCCTACGGTGACCGATGCCTGTGTGGCCTGCGGCCACTGCACCCACATCTGCCCTGTGCTGAAGCATCGGGAACCCCGGTCGGCTCCTGCTGTGTTTGCCGTATGGAATCCTGACGAGGCGGCCCGACGTGACTCTACCTCCGGCGGCGTTTTTAGCCTGCTGGCGGAGGGCATTCTGGAAAGCGGAGGCGTTGTGGTGGGCGCGGCTATGGATGACTCTCTCCATCTGCGGCATATTGCCGTGGAAAAGAAGGAACAGCTGCACTCTTTGCGGGGCGCCAAATATGTGCAGAGCGAGATAGGGGATATTTATCGTCGGGTGCAGATGTACCTCGCGGAAAACAGGCAGGTGCTCTTCTCGGGGACGCCCTGCCAGGTGGACGGCTTGTACTATTTCCTGGGGGAACATCCGGAAAATCTGCTGACCTGCGATTTGCTGTGCGGCGGTGTACCGTCGCCGGGGGTATGGGAGCACATGGTGGATTCCATCGCCTATATCAAGAAAAAACAGCCGGCGGCGGTCAATTTTCGGGACAAGGCCTATGGGTGGAAGGAACCCCATTTTTCCGTTACCTTTGCCGACGGCTCCGCTTTCAGCGCACCGCTTTTTAAATCAGAATACGGCAGGGGCTTGAGCCGGAGCCTCTTTTTGCGTCCGGCCTGCCACAGCTGCCAATATACCTCCACCGATCGGCCCGGCGATGTGTCGCTGGGCGACTTTTGGAATTTGCCCAAGGATTTTCACCCGGAGGAACAGAAAAAGGGAATCTCTCTGCTGCTGATCAACACGGAAAAGGGCGCTCACGCTTTTGACATGCTGCCGGTGAAAAAAGAGCGCCGCACGCTGGAGGAGGCAGTGGCCAACCCCGCGCTGCGCCTGCCGGTGGATGCGCCCCAGGAACGGACAGCGTTTTTCTGTACCTACGCCCAGCAGCCATTTCAGACTGTCCGCAACCGCTTTCTGGTGCCGCCGCAGCTCTCCTACCAGATGAGCAAACAGGTACGGCCCGGTGGAAAGAGCCGGCTGGCGGAGCTGCTGCGCCGCAAGAAGGGTAAAAAGTAATGAAAAAGACACTGTTGCACTGCTGCTGCGCCCCCTGCTCGGTATACTGTATTGAATCGCTGCGGAACGAAGGAATCGAGCCTGTAGCTTACTGGTTCAATCCCAATATCCACCCCTATCAGGAGTACAAAGCCCGGCGAGATACGCTGATGGCCTACGCCCCCACCATTGAAATGGAACTGATCGTGGAGGAGAATTACGGACTGCGGGACTTTGTCCGGGCGGTGGCGGACGACATCGACCATCGGTGCGCCTACTGTTATCGTACACGGCTGGAGGAGACCGCTCGGTATGCGGCAGAACACGGGTATGAATCCTTTTCCACCACGCTGCTCATCAGCCCCTACCAGAACCACGAATGCCTGCGGCAGACCGGGGAGGAGATGGCTGCCCAATACGGCGTTCCTTTTTTGTACCGGGACTTCCGACCTGGGTTCCGGGCAGGACAGCAGAAGGCCCGGGAGCTGGGGTTCTACATGCAGAAATACTGCGGCTGCGTTTTCAGCGAGGAGCATCGCTACGCCAAACAGATCCTCCGGGACAAAGAACACGGCCAACAGGTAAAATAAAAAACGAAAGAGACGCCGCTGCCAAAATCGCAGCGACGTCTCTTTTGATCATCTGTTACCAAGGGAGGAACGCCATGGATGAAACCTCGGAGGGGGCGGTAAAAAAAGAACCGGAAGGCGGCATGGCGGTAAAAAGAACAAAGGCAATGCCCAATAATATGGCCAGGGTATACCAAAAAAGCTCACCGCCCATCATCTTTTTGCGCAGTACCAGTGCATAGAGCAGAATCCCCAGCGCCAACACACCCAGATAGACACCAAGGCTGCTGTCCAGGAAAGGACGAGCGACCCAGCAGGTCACCATCATGGCAAAAGACATCAGCAGCAGCACACAGCAGTGCCCGCTGCGGGAACCGGTCTGCCCGGTAAGCCGATGTGTGACAAGGGCTCCCGGAAGATAGGGCCAGAACACCATTTTCCCCAGCTCCCAGGGACTGTTGTTGATGGGGGCCAGGGTAGCAAGAACCGGATTGGGAGAGGCGGCGTAGAGACACCGCAGTAAAATCCCCACTGCCACAGTTACCAAAAAACCGATGATATAGCCGCCGTACTTTCTTTTCATCGCGTTCACCTCTCCCACTCCACTGTATGCCACAGGAGGAGAGTTAGAACAAGTTTAAGGAATTGACCGGCTGCATCCGAAAATCAGGTTTCATCTGCCTTTCCGGACTGAGGTGACAGGGCGGCCGCAGCGTCGGGGTGATCTTCGGCCCAGAGAGCGTCGGCCTTATCCTTCCAGCAGGCGGCGTACGCCTCGCACTTGCCGCACAGATGTTCGACGGACTCCGGCGCTTCCAGATCGGTGGATTTGGCGCCGGTTTTACGCACCATTTCTTGCAGAAGCTGGGGATTTTCCAGCATGGGGCAAGGGCGCAGCATATTGCCGTTAAAGGGCTGCCCATCGTGATAGGCCAGAAACAGGGGCTGACGCAGGCAGTCAATCAGGGATTTATCCCGGATATTGGCGCCGGAATAGTGGATGAAGACGCAGGGCTCCACATCGCCGTTGGCATTGATGTGGCAGTAGCGGCGGCCGCCGGCTACGCACCCGCCGGCAAACTCGCCGTCGTTTTGGAAGTCAATGGCATAAATCTCCTTGCCGCCGGTGAGGCCCCGGATCTCCCGCACACGGTTTTTCATATAGGCCCGCTGGTCGGGGGTAAGCAGCAGATCGGTGCTGGCGTTGACACCCACGGGCATATAGTGAAAATACCAGGCAAAAATGCAGCCCTTGTCAATGAGCATATCCAGAAATTTGTCGCTGGTCACGTCCTGATAGTTCCGGCTGGTGTAGCAGACGGAGACACCGAAAGGAATTCTGTGAGTGTGCATTAGCTCCATAGCCGCCATGGCCTTGGCAAAGTGACCCTCGCCTCGGCGGCTGTCATTGGCCTCCTGAAAGCCCTCGATACTGACGGAGACAAAGAAGTTGCCCACCCGCAGCAGCTCCTGGCAGAATTCCTCATCGATCAGCGTGCCATTGGTAAAGGCATGGAATGCCACATCTCGGTGCTTTTCGCAGAGACGGATAATGTCTTTTTTGCGCATCAGCGGCTCTCCACCGGTAAAGAGGCAGGCGTGAATACCCAACTCTTTTCCTTCAGTGAGGACCTTGTCCATCTCTTCATAGGTGAGGCTGCACTTATGGCCGTATTCCGCAGCCCAGCAGCCGGTGCAGTGCATGTTGCAGGCGGAGGTGGGATCCATGAGTACGATCCAGGGAATGTTGCAGCCGTATTTCTCGGCGCAGGCTTCCGATGTTTTGAAACCGCGAAAACCGCCCTCATAAGCGGCATTGAGCAGAAAAGTGGACAGGATATGGAGGTCGGTCTCCCGGATCAGACGCTGAGCATAGTGTGCCCATTTGCCGTCAGGGTTCTGCGCCACAAGACGCAGCGTATCAAAAGCCGATGAATTCCAGGACGACCCCAGAATCTTCTGCATCAGGCCAATCAGCGATTCAGCCAGCTCCGAAACATCCTGGGTCTGGCCCTTTTTAATAATGGAATCCAGAATGGATTTGAAAGCCTGTCGCTCGGCCGCGTGAGTAATCGAATGAGTCATGATCATTCCTCCTTACAATATAAACACTTGCCATCAACTGCTTTATTTTATTTAATTATGGCTAAGAAATAGAAGAACTGCAATTGACAATTCGAGTGAAATGTCTGGAAACCGGCGACCTTTTTCGCACTTTGCAGTTTGCGGAGTAACTGAATCAGTATCTCCGGCAGTACAGACTCCTATGCGGAAAATAACGGTATATAAAAACAAAAGAAGCAACACCTTTGCAGGTGTTGCTTCTTTTGTGTCATTTGCTCATTTTAGATGCACCTTTGCTGCTGGCATTTGGACCCGCAAATGATTCTGACACAAATTACACCCAAACCGAAAAGTATAACCCACAATGGGTACATCAGGAATCGTAGTAGATCTTTTTTGCCTGTTCTACCGTCACAATCTCAAAAGAATTACGCAATTCTTTTAAAATTAAATTAACTATGCTTTTATCGAGCTTCAAAGACGTGCACGTTTTTATCACATAGCCGCAGCACGCGGCGTTGGACCATTGTTCGTTCAACAATTCCATGATTTCTTTCTTATCCATCATTTTATTTCGCTTGTCCATATTAGCACTCCTTCCAAATCAACTTGTCTATCTATATTCTCTTCTCATGGATTTTATACGCAAAAAGCGGCACGTTTTTACAACGCACCGCTTTTTTAAATAACGCAATGATTTTTTAATCAATCAAGTTTTCTTGTTCCAATTTAATGACCTATTTGCCAATGCAGATTATGTTGATGGTGATTTTTTAAAGAATAAATGGACATATGCTCTTTTAACTTCAGAGGAAAGGCATGTGTATAGGTCTATTTGTTCACTCCCAAATGTGTTCAGCTTTTCGAAACTTGCTACAGCCGATGTAGGTATCGTCACAGGAGCTAATAAGTTTTTTTTGGTACCAGATAGCATTGTTAACAAATATCACTTACAAGCAGTGGCACACCCGATGTTTGGTAGAAGTGAACATTGTCCAGGTATTATATACGACCAAAAGCAGCATAGTGAAAATGCACGGAAAGGTTTACCTACTAATTTCTTGTATTTTTCCAATGCTGAAGATGAATTGACTTATAAAGAATATTTAAAAGTTGGAGAAGCGGAGAATTTGCCAAAGCGATATAAATGTAGAATCCGCGATCCTTGGTATAAAGTGCCATCGGTTTATGCTAGCCCCCATCGGGAGGTGTGTATGAGGTTGTTTTGCGTATTTGCTTACCGTATATGTCATAGCCCTGCGACACCATGATTCTGTAGGTATCGCCTCGCTTTTTTACACTCGGCATCGGTCATCCCTCCTTTTTTATCAGTAGTATGTTCGCTCTAAACCGTGAAGAAGTCAACTCATTCTTCCGATTCCAGGCGAGTTATTTTGTATCAATTATAAGGCCATGTTTGACGAGTTGTTTGCGGATATACTCCTGCACGTACATCTGTATATCGTAAATATAATAGCCTTCCAAATCTGGCTCGGAATCCGTCTTCGGCTTTTCCGCTGTGTGTCTTTGAATAATTCTCAGCTTTGCGGCCTTGTAACTCAAATCATCGAGAAATTCATAAAAGGTCTTGTCTGCAAAAAGGTCGTTGATTAATTCAGTTGGAGTGGCAAACTCACCGGTAGGCTTATCGTATTCGTGAGCGCGTTTTAACATGGCAATGGCATCTTCGGAGAGGCCTAAGGTTGCGTTTATATCAATATTTTCGGCACTAATGCCGGTAAGGAGATAATCCACCGACACGCCAAAGAACTCAGCCATTTTTACGAGCGTGTCCGGTGCCGGCTGCGTATTACCATTAATGTATAGGCTGATTGTCTGCGCTCTCACACCCACAGCCTCACCCAGTTCTTTTTGTGTCACAGAGCGCCCGGTCTTGGGGCTTTTATCCATCAGTTTTCTTAGCTGCAGGGCAAATGTCCCATCATATCCTGTTACTTGATTTGCCATAATCATCGTCTCCTTAAATTCGTTTTACTTGAACATTCTATTTATAGTTTCGTTTCTATTGACATTACGCTTTACTTGAACTATAATTATTATAACAAGCAAAACGAAGTTCGTCAAGAGAAAATAAAAATAAAAGCGAAAATATCTCAGGAGGTGAACAGCATGGATGATAAGAGACTCGAAGCGGCGGCACAAGAGGAAAAGCGTGAGTATTTCCGAAGGTGGCGTAAGAATAATCCAGATAAGGTTAAGAAGCACAACGAAAACTACTGGCGTAAACGCGCTGAGAAGCGCCTTGAGGCTGAGGCAAAGGGTAATGCAGGCTCTACAGAGTAATTGGGCTAAGGCCCGGTCGTTTCCCGCTCAAGGCGGATGTCGACCTTAAATCGTGGCAAGGGAGAAGTCTATCTATTTGGAGGAGAGTATGAAGGAACGAAAGCGACAGCGGGAAAACCGGCGATGTAAAGAAGAAAAACTGGATATGCGGAATTACACAGGAATTTTAGACCCGACACCATACTATGCCGTCCTTAATATGAGGAACGGCAATTATTATGCCCAAAAGCAGAAACCTGAGAGGAAGGAGATGGCAGTGAATGGATAATGAAAGAAAGCCGCCGACCATGATGACGGTGCGTGAAATAGCCAGGACGGGAGTGCTGACCGAACACGCGCTCCGGCTCATGCTGAAGGCTGGGAAACTGCCGGCAATATATATCGGAAAGAAGGCGCTCATCAACTACGACAAGCTATGTGCCGAGTTGCAGAATCTGGAGTCCGATGTTTCAAAGCCGGAAATACCGACCTGGTATTAATGGTGTGCGGTTAAAAATCTTAGCGAGAGGAGGTGGACATGATGAGCGATTCAATGCAGGAGCTAAAGCGGATGCGTAGGTCAATCAGGTACCGCCGCCCGTGTAGGTTTCATCCGTTCCGACGCCTTTTTTCCATTCATCTTCACCGATGTTTTCATTTTCCGGCAAGCTGTGGCCGTAAAGCACACGGCTGTAGATCTGAGCGGCGTTGACTTTGTTTTCGTTGGTGATCGTCCTGCCGAGAGTATGTTCAAGGTTTGTATAAATTTCATTTAGGTCAGAAATCGGAATTGCTATGGTATAAGTTTCCTGCGTCTTATTTCCATCCTTGTCGGTGACGGTGCGTGTCCGTTTCTCGTATTTAACGAAAGCGTCGGTAAATTTTCGGTAGTCGCTTTTGTCCATTCGGAGATTTTCAGCGCCGAAATACAGAGAATAAAAAATGGATTTCACTCTGGTAGCGTCGATACACCCGCTTTTAATCTGAGGCGCGATCTCCGACACAGCGCCATCCAAAGCGGAGAAGTCGTTTCGCATATCTTCGATGTACTGCCTGTACTCAGCTGGAACCTGCGCCGAAATGGGGCCGCTGTTGAAAACCAGATCCACAGCGGAGTCGTTGTGCTGCGCCGTTCCAGACAGCAGACTCATGATCATTACGATGATTAAAACGAAGGGAGTCAGAACGGCGGCAATCAGCACACCGACGGCCTTCCACGTCCGCTTGTCCGACGCGGCTGCGATGGCCGTTTTTACCGCGAGGGCAATGGTTGCCGGATCAGCCATGGGGCATCACCACCATTTCGGGCCGAACAGGCTGCCCTGCATTGGTTCCGTTTCCTGCTGTTCCGCTGCTAATCGGACAGATTTCTCTACGGCCTGATCGAGAGAATCCGTATCAAACCCGGCGGTTTTATATCCTTCCATAATAGTGTTGAGGTAAAAATCGGAGGGAGCGCCCAGCTCATGACCTCCGTTCATCACATAGACCATGCCCGGAACTGTTTTGCCGCCAAGCTCCACCTCCATCATTTCTTTCCGATAAAAGTGGGGATACCCTTCGTAACGGTCGAGGGCCTGCTCGTCATCGTGCCTGATCTTCCACAAAAGTACAGGCACGGAGCTGCCCTCCAAGGGTTCCACAGTAGCCACGGCACCCTTGCGGCCTCCACGGAACAACAGATCATACCCAGCCGCCGCCACCGAACACCTCAATATATCTGCCGTAATCCTTGGGGAAGAGCCGGTATATAACGTTGCGGAGCGCTTTCTTGCCGCCGATCCAACTGATAAAGCTATTGATAAACATCACCTCTCTTTCAAAGCAGCCACACCTGACTTCAGTTGTAACTGGAAGCCATGTGACTGCTATTTCTGTTCTATGTTGGAACTGCCGCTATGCCGTGCCGTCTTATGAGAAAGGCGTTAATGATCAGGCGGAGCAGCTTATCACTGATCAGTTCCGGATCGCTCAGTTCCGAAATGGCGGTATGGTCTGTACCGTAGTACATATCCCTTGCCGTATGGAATATGGCGTAGCCATCCAGATCTACGCCGTGGATGCGAATATCTTTAAAGTGGATACTGCTCTGATCGATGAAGTCCTTTGATTGCTTCCAGAGGAAGGCATCGGAAGCCAGCAGGAAAACAGCCGCAGCATAGGCTTCGGAAAGGTTCAAAAGCGGAAACAATTCGCTTTTTCGCAGGCTTTGAAATCTCCTGCGGTGTTCCGTGTTTCTGAAAAACATTGGATTCGCCTCGCTTTCTTTGAGCAGCTTCTCAATCCGCGAAGCAAATGTCCGAAGCTGGATTTCGCTTAGAAACAGCCGGAGCAGTTCCCCATAGGATACACAACCGGCTGCAATTCGCTCCGGAAGGCAAATACAGCCTACGATGCCGCAGCATTGTTTCTTTTCTGCTGTTTGTGTGCAGAACCGGCAATCGCAGTCGGTGCCGGTATATTTGTAACGGCTTCTCAAGACTCCGGTGCTTCGGGGAGAAAAGCCGGGAATTAATTGCATTTCTATTTCAGTTAAGGCGAGAGGCGTACCTCTCATGAACCTTGCTGGCATTGTTCTCATTCCTTTCGTCGCGCCCTGCAGAGCAGTACTTTTTGAAAAATGGCAATAAAAAAAGCGGCTGTGTTTTTCAGTTTCGAAGAACACAGCCGCTCAAAAGTTACCCGGCAGGGAGCGTTATTTTATTTTCGAATATATGAAAAGAGGCCATACAATTTGGGCATGACCTCTGAGTTTTTATGTTGTATATGATTGAACTCTCAAAAAGAGGGTGTGCATCTATGAAAAACGGGAGTCTTGAATTTCTCATTCAAAACTCCCGCAACCCGCATAAACACTGGCTTTATGGACCATGCATCTATATTGGGCAATTGTTTTGGTACGCCGTGAGGGATTCGAACCCCCGGCCTTCTGGTCCGTAGCCAGACGCTCTATCCAGCTGAGCTAACGGCGCATGTCTCTCAGACAGCTTACTTATAATAGCACAGGCTTTTTAAAAATGCAAGAACTATTTTCACAATTTCGAGGTTTTTTTTCTGTATTGTCAAGGGGGGCATTCTGTGCTACAGTAAGAAAAAAGAAAGATTCAACAAGCGGGGGGCCACCATGCCAACTAATTTTAAAACAAGTGTATTCGGCGGCTTTGACCGGGAAGATGTGATTGCCTTTATTGAAAAGACATCTTCTGAAAATCAGGAGAAGATCAGTGCGCTGGAAAAAGAGAACGAAGAACTGAAAACGGCCAATGACTCCATGGAAAAGGAGCTCTCCGACCTGCGCGGTATGCTGACGGTGGCGGAAGAGGGCGGACCTGCCCGGAAGGAACTGGAGGAGCAGGTGGCCGGGTTGACTGCCAAGGCAGAGAACCTGGAACGGGAGGCGCAGGAGCTGCGGATGCAGACAGAGGAGTATCAGGCCATTAAGAACCATATTGCAGATATTGAGATCAATGCCCATCGCCGCACAGAGGAATTCCGCCGGGAGACTATTGGACAACTGCAGCAGCTGATTGCCGGTGAACGGGCCTGGTGTGCCGAGGCTAAACAGCGCTACGGAGCACAGAACAGCGCCATTCTTGAGCAGCTGCACTCTGTGCAGCAACAGCTGCAGCGGCAGCTGGCTGAGGCCCAGGAGGAAATCGGCACCTACTCTCCGGATACCTTTGAACAGCTGGAGCAGCAGCTGGCCACGCTGGCTGGACAGTTGAAAATTGAATCATAAAAAAAGAGACAACCGTCAGGTTGTCTCTTTTTTGTCTGCTGTGATTTTACAGAAGCATAATGCCGGCTTTTTCGCAGGCGGAGGCGGTGTCTTGATCCCACAGGCTGGCCTGTACCTCGCCGATATGGCAGGTGCCGATCATCACCATGCACAGCCGGGACTGACCGATGCCGCCGCCGATAGTCAGGGGCAGATGACCGGCAAGAAGCATTTTGTGGAAAGGCAGCTCCCGCCGGTCGTTGCAGCCGCGGAGGGTAAGCTGTTCGTCCATGGACTTTTCATCCACGCGGATACCCATGGAGGAAATCTCAAAGGAACGACCCAGTACACTGTTCCACAGTAGGATGTCACCGTTGAGCTTCCAGTCATCATAGTCGGGGGCACGGCCGTCATGGGGCTGGCCGGAGCGCTTCAGAGCACCGCCAATCTGCATGAGGAACACGGTGTGATGCTCCTTGCAGATCGCGTCCTCCCGCTGCTTGGGCGTCAGATCGGGATAGCGATCCTCCAACTCCTGGGAGGTGATGAAATAGACATCCCGCTCCAGCTCCGTATGCAGGCTGGGAAAGGCGATTTGAAGAGCATCGTTGGTTTCGCACACGGCGCCGATAATGGCGCGGACTGTCTGCTTGAGATAGTCCATAGTGCGGTCCTCCCGGGAAATAACTTTTTCCCAGTCCCACTGATCCACATAGATGGAGTGAATATTATCTACTTCTTCATCCCGGCGGATGGCATTCATATCGGTGAACAGGCCCTTGCCTGCCTTGAACTCATACCGCTTGAGGGCAAGCCGCTTCCATTTGGCCAGAGAGTGAACCACCTGACCGTTGGCGCCTACATCAGGAATATCAAAGGTGACGGGACGCTCGACACCGTTGAGATTGTCGTTCAGACCGGAGTTTTCATCCACAAACAGGGGAGCAGACACCCGGCGCAGGTTCAGTGCGTTGCCCAGGTTCACCTGAAAGTTGCTTTTAATAAATTCAATGGCTCTTTGCATTTCATAAACGGAAAGCGGCGTTTTATAACCGGCAGGAATGATGACCTTACTCATAATCAGTACCTCTTTCATAATGGGATTTTAAAATAAAGGGTGAGGGACGCCATGATCTGTACAGATATGGAAAAACGGTACGGCAGAATCGGCCGGGTTCTGCCGCTGGCGGCAAAAAAAGAAGCGCCGCCGGATCAATAGCCGAATAAAATCCGGCTAAAAAAATACGCAGCTATATTTCATCCGATTGCTTAGGACGAATAGCTGCTCTCCGCGGTGCCACCTAAATTACTGTTATAAACAGTCTCTTTTTGGGTTCCAACAAACCCTCACGCTTTAACGCCGCGCTTTGCGTCTCGCCTACTCGCATATGACTTTCAGCTTGCTGCTCCGGAGTGTTATTCACACAATCTTGCTGCGCCGGATTCTCACCATCGCCGGCTCTCTTGACCAGAAGGGTTCGTGTTACTTCTCTCCATCAATGCATTTCAATTATTAAATTATGGAGTTATTTTATCGCCCGGAGCGCCAAATGTCAAGGGGAAATACATGCTAACATTTTGACATAAATCGGAGAATAATGTGGCGCTTTTAACCAATTGCAGAAAAAACAGCGGCGTGGAAAAAATCTCCGCGCCGCTGTTACTGTAGTATTTACTTATAGGACTCGATCATGGACTTGAAAGCGGGCAAAGACCGCTTGATCATGTCGTTGGACACACAGTAGGAAAGACGCAGATAACCGGGGCACTCAAACCCGTCGCCGGGAACAAACAGCAGGTTATACTCGGTCTTGGCCTTTTCAGAAAATGCCATGGCATCGCCGTTAGGAGCCTTCACAAACAGATAGAAGGCACCGTCGGGCTTGGCGCACTCATAGCCCATGGCGGTGAGGGAATCATAGAGCAACGTGCGGTTTTCATCGTAGGCGGCCAGATCCGGCAACTCATCGGCGCAGCGCTCGATGACCAGCTGCATCAGTGTGGGGGGGCAGACATGACCCATGGCACGGGCAGCACCGGCCACAGCGGCATACACAGCGGCACTGTCCTCCACAAAATCGGGAACGCAGACATAGCCGATACGCTCACCGGGCAGGGACAGCGATTTGGAGTAGGAATAGCAGACGATGGTATTGGCATAGATGTGGGGAATGAAGGGAACCTTCACACCGCCGTATACCAATTCACGGTAGGGCTCGTCAGCAATGATATAGATGGGGTGGCCGTATTCCTTGCTCTTCTTCGTCAGCAGATCGCCCAGCCGTTTAAGAGTGGCCTCGGTGTAAACGACACCGGAGGGGTTGTTGGGGGAGTTGACAATGATGGCCTGGGTATGGCAGCTGATGAGGGATTCCAGGGCCTCCATGTTGATCTGGAAAGCCTTTGTGTCCGCGGGAACCACCACCAGCTTGCCGCCGTTGGATTCCGTAAAGGGACGGTACTCGGGGAAGAAGGGGGCGATGGCCATGATCTCGGATTCGGCATCGCACAGCAGTGCCTTGATGACGGAGATCAGAGCGGGGGCCGCACCGCAGGTAAGGAACAGGTTGGAAGACTTGATGGACAGGTTGAAGCGCTTGTTCAGATTCCGGGCAATGGCCTCCCGGGCGCCATCGAAGCCCGCGGCCATGGAATAACCATGCACCTTGATGGAGTCTGTATCACCGAGAATATCACAGATGGACTGGTTAACCTTGGCGGGAGCGGGGATACTGGGATTGCCCAGCGAATAGTCATATACATTTTCGGCGCCGATGGCCGCGGCCTGCTTCAGACCGTAAGCGAACAGCTCGCGGATCACAGAGGGGGCAGTGCCCAGCTTGTGAAAAGATTGATTTACCATAACAATATCTCCTCTTTATGTAAGATTTGGTATGCAGATCTTAAACGGCCGCATGGCCCCTACCGGCCATCGCCCATTTAAGAAAAGCATAGGATGTTTTTAAAGCATTGTCAAGCGGTAAAATGCCTGATAATCAGGGGGGAAAGTGAGCAAATAGACAATAAGTCTCAGTTCAGATCCATGCGCGCGGCCAATACGCTGCCGGCGGCAATGGAGGCCAGCTTAGAATAGGAGCTGTCAGCCCGGGAGACCAGCACGATGGGCACGCGGGCACCCAGAATCACGCCGGCGTTCTTGGCGTGGCCGAAATAGGAGGCAGCCTTGCCAATACCGTTGCCCACCTCGTAGTTGGGAACCAGCAGAATGTCGGCGTCACCCGCACCGGGGGCGGTATAGTGCTTGTGGTGGCAGGCTTCCTTGCTAATGGCCATGTCAAGCGCCACAGGGCCGCAGACGGACATGTTGTACTTGGCCCAGCGGTCGGTCATCTTGCTCAGAGCATCAGCGTCCACGGTGGACTGAATTTTGGGATTCACCACTTCCGCACCGCACACGCAGGCGGCGTTAATCGTTTCATAGCCCAGCGCCTGGAGCACCATGGCTGCGTTTTCCAAAATCTCTGTCTTCTTTTCAAGATCGGGGAAGGTGTTCACGCCGCCGTCGGTGAGAATCAGCATCTTGCCGTAGGCGGGAATTTCATAAAACATGCAATGGGTGGTAAGGTGGCCGGTGCGCAGACCGTGCTCCTTGTTGAAAACGGCGCGCATCAGATCAGCGGTGCCCAGAATGCCCTTCATCAGGAAGTTGGCACGGCCGGAAGCGCAGAGCGCCACCGCTTTTTCCGCGCAGTCCACATCACTGTCACCGGCAATCATCTCGTAAGCGGCGGGATCCTCCCCCAGTTCCCTGAGCATGGTGGACATTGCATCCACATGACCCACCAGAATGGGAGTGGCGATCCCTTCCTTTTTTGCCTCGGTCACCGCCTGCAAAACCGCATCGTCATGAGCCGCGGCTACGGCGATGACACCGGTATTTCCACCCTTGGCGGCCGCCAGAATGCCATCAATCGTGTTAATCATATTGTCTCCTCCTGTCAGTGTTTTTCCTCTTCTTGCAGTATGTAAAAATTTTCTACCATGATATTTCAATTATACAGCGGACACCTGCCTCCGTCAATGACAATACATACTTTTTAACATGGCATTTTCGCATGGAAAATGCCTTGACGGAGAGGTCATGTTTTTCGTATGATAAAAAAGCAAAGGGGGCGGAACTATGGATGAATTGAAGGCCGGGAGACTGGCCATGACCTACGCGGGAGCCTTTCTGGGTGCCGGCTTTGTCTCCGGACAAGAGCTGTGGCAGTTTTTTGGTTCCTTCGGTACCTGGGGGTATGCGGGATTCGTGGTGGCCGCCCTTCTGTTTTTCCTCTTCGGCGTGCTTCTGGTGCGTCTGACCCAGCTCTCCGGTATCGGAGAGATGGACGCCGTGCTGATCCCCTGGAATGTGCCCTGGCTCCGCACCCTGGTAGGAGTGATCGAGGCGGTGTTTTTGTTCGGCATGGTGACGGTGATGACAGCCGGCGCCGGTGCCCTTATCGCGCAGCTGACCGGTCTGCCCACCTGGCTGGGAGGCCTTTTGTTCGGCGCGGCGGTGGCGGCTTCGGCCATAATGGGACTCAGGGGCATGGTCCGCGTCTTTGCAGCCATCGTCCCCGTACTGGTGGCGGCGACCATCGTTTTTGCGGCCATCGCCTGGATACGCTTCGGTACGGCCGGCATTGGGGGAGGCGGCAGCGTGAATACAAATCCCCTGATGCCCAACTGGTTTGTAGCGGCGCTGACCTATGTGGCCTATAATTTGATGGGCTCCATCGGCATTATTACGCCCATCGGCGGGCTGGTGGGCAGTAAAAAGACAGTATACACGGGCATTGGATCTTCCTGCCTGATGCTCTGCGGCATTGCGGGCAGCGTGCTGACCTCTCTTGCGGTGCATACACCGGCTGCGGCGGCGGAGCTGCCCATGCTGGCGCTGGCCTGTGATGTGAGCCCGGCTTTGGACAGTTTATATGGTATTTTGCTCTTGCTGGGCATGTTCGGTAATTCCCTGGCGTCGTTGGTGGCGCTGATGACCTATTTGCAGCAGAAAAAGCCGGCTGTGACGCCCCATCGGAAAAAAGTGCTGCCGGCATTAGGCTTCCTGGCTTGGGCAGGCAGCCTGGGGGGCTTCGCCGGACTCATCGGCGTACTGTTTCCCATTTTCGGCTATATCAGCATCATACTGCTGGTGTGCATGGTGATCCACTTCATCCAGTGCAAACAAAAACGTAAGGCAGAATAAAGAAAACCGACCCAGGAAAGCTCCGGGGTCGGTTTTTTGATGGATTAAACGCTGAAGAGAATGTCGGCATAGGTGGGATAGGGCCAAAAGGAGGCATCAGTAAGGGACTCCAGTTGGTCAATTACGGCGCGGGTGCCTTCCATCCGGGTAAATATTTCGTCACGGTAGTATCGGGAAGAAGCGATGCCGCCGCCTGCGTTGGGAGCGCCGTTCAGCGCCTTTTGCAGCGCCTCACCTCTGTGCAGCAGATCCGTATTGAGGGCGGAAACCGTTTGCAGCAGATGCTCTTCCACATCGCAGGGCACGGAGCCGACGGCCTTTTTGTGCAGGAGAGCGGTGCAGAGCGTATCCGAATATCGGCTGACGGCGGGGAGAATGTTCCGCATAACCATATCCAGCAGCGTCAACGCCTCAATGTGCAGAATTTTACAGTAATTTTCCAGATGGATCTCATACCGGGCGCGCATCTCCTGCTCGGAGAGAATGCCGCGGCGGGTAAACAAATCCACATTGCGCTTATCTATGTAGGCTGGCATACAGTCCACAGTGTTGGAAAGGTTGGAAAGACCCCGCTTTTTTGCCTCATCCACCCAGGCCTGATCGTAGCCGTTGCCGTTGAAGATAATGCGCCGGTGAGCCTTAAAGGTGTTGTGAAGCAGGTTTTGGAGAGCGGACTGAAAATCGGGAGCCTTCTCCAAAATGTCCGCAAACTGACTCAGCTCCTCGGCCATGATGGTGTTGAGCACCGTGTTGGGGCTGGCAACGGACTGGGAGGAGCCCAGCATACGGAATTCAAACTTGTTGCCCGTAAAGGCCAGGGGAGAGGTGCGGTTGCGGTCGGTGGTATCCTGGGGAATGTCCGGCAGGGCGTCCACGCCGATTTGCAGCTTTTTCTTGGTAATGTCCACGTAGTCCGTGCCGTCAATGATGGAGCAGAGAATATGCGTCAGCTCGGAACCAAGAAAAATGGAGATGATGGCGGGAGGCGCCTCGTTGCCACCCAGACGGTTGTCGTTGCCGGGATAGGCCACACAGCAACGCAACATGTCCTGATATTCGTCCACGCCTTTGATGAAGGCTGCCAGGAACAGCAGGAACTGGGCGTTCTGACTGGGGGTCTTGCCGGGCTTAAGCAGGTTTTCACCGGTGTCGGTGGAAAGAGACCAGTTATCGTGCTTGCCGCTGCCGTTTATGCCGTCAAAGGGCTTTTCGTGCAGCAGGCACACAAGACCGTGGCGGTCAGCCACCTTCTTGAGAAATTCCATGGTCAGCTGATTGTGGTCACAGGCGGTGTTGGCGTCGCTGTAGACGGGAGCCAGCTCATGCTGGGCGGGAGCCACCTCGTTGTGCTCCGTCTTGGCGAGAATTCCCAGCTTCCAAAGCTCCTGATCCAGCTCATGCATGAAGGCGGACACCCGAGGTTTCAGGCTGCCGTAATAGTGATCCTCCAGCTCCTGCCCCTTGGGGGGGTTGGCACCGAAGAGGGTACGGCCGCACAAGACAAGATCCTCACGCCGCTTGTAGATCTCCTTGTCAATGAGAAAATACTCCTGCTCGGGACCGACCTGAGCACTCACATGCTGTACTTCCGTGTTGCCGAAGAGGCGCAGAATCCGGACAGCCGCCTGATCCACCTGGTTCAAAGAGCGCAGCAGCGGGGTCTTTTTATCCAGTGTTTCACCGCTGTAGGAGCAGAAAATCGTGGGAATACAGAGAGTGCCGTCTTTTACAAAGGCATAGGAGGTGGGGTCCCAGGCGGTATAGCCCCGGGCCTCAAAGGTGGCCCGCAGACCGCCGGAGGGAAGGCTGGAGGCATCCGCTTCGCCTCGGGCCAGCTCCTTGCCGGAGAGCTCCATAATGACCTGACCGCCGCCGCAGGGGGAGATAAAGCTGTCGTGCTTTTCGGCGGTGACACCGGTCATTGGTTGAAACCAGTGGGTGAAATGGGTGGCGCCCTGTTCAATGGCCCAGTCCTTCATGACGGTGGCAATCTCGCTCGCAACGGAACGATCTAGAGAAGTACCCTGCTGGATGCATTGCTGCCAGGCAGCATAAATCGGGGCGGGGAGGCGCTGCTGCATTTTTTCCTCGTTGAAAACCATGCTTCCAAACAGTTCCGGTACGTTGACTCTTTTTTCGTTCATTGTGAGCTCCTTTCGCCGCCATGGCGGCGTTTTCTATTTCCGTTATATGACGCAATACGGGAATGCGTCACATAAACAGATGCAAAATAAGGGGGGTGACATAGGCCTCCATCACCGCCGCCACCACCAGCAGCGGGATTACCAGAAAAACAAACACACGGGCGGCGTTGCGCACGGCGGCGCTCACCAGTCCCTTGGTGTTTTTTCGAATATAGGTGACGATGATCTGACACAGGTAGATGCCCAGCGCCAGTGCCAAAATAAGGGCCGGCAGTTCAAAAATGCCGTGGGGCAGGATACCGGCCAGATAAAAAAGCAGAGACTGGCCGTTATTGACGTAATAACCGCCTAGAATTCCCAGAATCAGTGCGTTGGTGCCCAGGGACAGGGCCGGCAGATAGAGAAACGGGATGAACCCATAAACCATGCTTAAAAAGGAGGCCCGCAGATTGTTGCCGAAAATGCCGAGGGCGGTAAAGCTGCCGTCTTCACCCACAATGCCGGACTCCTGCACCATTTGGGAGAACATCTCCACAATCGTACCGGCCAACTCTTTGGCGAAAAGCGCGCCCACAAAGCCAAGCACCACGATGGCAGCAAAAGCAATGGCGGTCATGTGCAGGGTAGAGGCGTATTCTTCCCGGAAAAAGCGGCGCATGGCAGCGAACTCATTTTTCACCCAATCCATGTCAGCCCAACATTTCCATGCCGACTTTTACCCGGCGCAGTGTTTCTTCTTTACCAAGAATGTGGCAAATTTCCACGGCGCCGCCGGGAGTCACCAGCTTGCCTGCTGCGGCAATCCGCAAAGGCCACATCAGTGTGGCGTTCTTCACGCCCAGCTGCTGGGCAAGGGCGATCAGCGTATCGTGAATGTTCTCTGTTGTCCAGGGCTCCAGCGCCTCCAGAACAGGCAGGGTTTTTTCCAGCATATCCAAAGAGACTGCTTCGTCGGTCTTAGATTTTTTATTGGTATAAAAAGCCTTATCGTAGGCGGGCAGCGCATCGAAGAAATCCCCTTTCTCGGGTATCTCAGTCAGCTTTTCTCACCGAGCCTGCAAAAGAGCCGCGATCTCCGCGGTGTCGATGGCAGGATTTTTTACGCTCTGCCGGATATAGGGATCTGCCACAGCGGCAAATTTCTCCGCCGGCAGGGAGCGCAGATACAGCGCGTTGAAATGATCCAGCTTGGCAATATCAAAGATGGCGGGGGATTTGGAGATACCGGCCATGTCGAAGGCCTTTGCCAGCTCCTCCAGAGAGAAAATCTCCTGCTCCGCCTGTTCCCCCTTGGGGGACCAGCCCAGAAGGGCCACATAATTCAAAATAGCCTCGGTCAGATAGCCCTGGGCCTTCAGATCCTCATAGGAGGGGTCGCCGTGGCGCTTGGACATCTTATTCTGGGCATCCCGCATCACGGGACTGCAGTGGACATAGGTGGGAATCTCCCAACCGAAGGATTCATAGAGTAGATTGTATTTGGGGGCGGAGGACAGATATTCGCTGCCCCGCACCACATGGGTGATGCCCATGAGATGATCGTCGATGACATTGGCAAAGTTGTAGGTGGGCAGACCATCGGATTTAAGCAGCACCTGATCGTCCAGCGTGTCGTTGTCCACGGTGATGTCACCGAAAACGGCATCGTGGAAGGTGGTGGTGCCCGCGGGGATCTTCTGCCGGATCACATAGGGCTCTCCCGCGGCGATCCGCCGCTGTACCTCCTCGGAGGAGAGGGAAGGACAGGAACAGACATGCTTTTTGATTTCCTTGCTCTCGGCGGGTTCCTCGGTCTCTTTGCCGCAGAAGCAGTAGTAGGCGCCGCCCAGAGATACCAGAAGCTCGGCATATCTGCCGTAGGTGTCCCGGCGCTCCGACTGAATATAGGGGGCCACGGGGCCGCCCACATCGGGGCCCTCGTCATGGGTGAGGCCGCACTCGGCCATGGTGCGGTAGATCACATCCACCGCGCCGGGTACATAGCGCCCCTGGTCGGTATCCTCAATACGCAGAATGAAGGTGCCGCCTGCGCGCCGGGCGATCAGCCAGGTATACAGCGCCGTGCGCAGATTGCCCACGTGCATATATCCGGTGGGAGAGGGGGCAAAACGGGTGCGGACGCTGCCGCGGGGAATTTTGGCCTCCATCCCATCAAAGTAAGCTCGATCAACCGACATATCAGAAACCCTCCAAAAAATAATCAAAATAAGGCATTTTAATAAGAAAACACATGACTACATATTATATTTTATTTCAGGGAAAAGTCAATGATTTTGTTGCTTTTTTTTGCTGCCTGTGTTAACATATCTCATTATTGCTCAATCATTATAGAGTGCCGTTTTGCGCCATGGAGGCGGGAGTGGCAAAATGAGAGAGGACAAAGGAATTTATGGAACAGACACAAGAGAGAAAAAAACGGATATTCAGCGGCATCCAGCCCAGCGGCGAGCTGACTTTGGGTTCCTATCTGGGAGCCATCCGGAACTGGGTGCTTTTGCAGGATACCTATGAGTGTTTATACTGCATTGTGGACATGCACGCCATCACCGTGCGGCAGGATCCGGCGCTGCTGCGCAGGCGCAGCGTGGCCCAGCTGGCCCAGTATGTGGCCTGTGGCCTCGATCCCCAGAAGAATATCATGTTCATCCAGAGCCATGTGCCCCAACACGCGGAGCTGAGTTGGATTCTGGGCTGCTACACCCAGTTTGGGGAGCTGTCCCGCATGACCCAGTTCAAGGCCAAATCCCAGCAGCACGCCGACAACATTACGGCGGGGCTTTTTACCTATCCCGTGCTGATGGCAGCAGACATCCTGCTTTATCAGGCCGATCTTGTGCCTGTGGGGGAGGATCAGCGCCAGCATGTGGAGTTGTGCCGGGACATCGGCCAGCGTTTCAACAGTGTTTACAGCGATACCTTTGTGCTGCCCGAGGCCTTTATCCCCAAGATGGGTGCCCGGGTCATGAGCCTGGGTGATCCCACCAGTAAAATGAGCAAGTCCGATCCCGATGGCTGCGTCTTTTTAATGGACAAGCCGGAGGATATCATGCGCAAGTTCAAGCGCGCCGTCACCGACTGCGAAGCTGCGGTGAAATTTGACCGGGAAAACAAGCCCGGCATCTCCAACCTGCTGACGATTTACTGCGCCGCTACCGGAAAGACAGTGGAAGAGGCGCAGACTGCTTTTGAAGGACAGGGCTACGGTATCTTTAAGCCCGCCGTGGGCGAGGCCGTGGTGGAGCTGCTGCGTCCCATTCAGGAGGAGGCCAATCATCTGATGAGCGACAAGGCTTATCTGGAGGGCATCTACAAGGAAGGGGCGGAACGCGCCCGGTATATGGCCAACAAGACGCTGACAAAAGTGCAGCGTAAAATCGGTTTTGTAGCCCGCTGAGCGGATACAATATATAAAGATTTTCATTGAGAAAGGAAGACTCGTTATGATTTATACGACCGAAGTAGAGCATATGTGTCCCATTGCCAAGGGCGCATACCATGGCCCCGCGCCCATTCCCGAAGAAGGAAAATGGGTACAGGCCAAGGAGATCACCGACATTTCCGGTTTTACACACGGTGTGGGTTGGTGCGCGCCCCAGCAGGGAGCCTGCAAGCTGTCTTTGAACATTAAAAACGGCGTCATCGAAGAGGCACTGGTGGAAACCATCGGCTGCTCCGGTATGACCCATTCCGCCGCCATGGCTTCCGAGATTTTGATCGGCAAGACCATTCTGGAGGCACTGAACACCGACCTGGTGTGCGACGCCATCAACACCGCCATGCGCGAACTGTTTTTACAGATCGTGTACGGCCGCAGCCAGTCCGCGTTTTCCGAGGGCGGTTTGGCCGTGGGCGCCTCCATGGAGGACTTGGGCAAGGGCCTGCGCTCTCAGGTGGGCACCATGTTTGCCACCAAGGCTAAGGGCCCCCGCTATCTGGAGATGGCCGAGGGCTATGTCACCCGGGTGGCGCTGAACAAGGAAGATGAGATCGTGGGCTACGAGTTCATCAACCTGGGCAAGATGATGGACTTCGTCAAGAAGGGCGATGATGCCAACACCGCCATGGAGAAGGCCAAGGGTCATTACGGTCAGTTCGACGATGCTGCCAAGTATGTCGATCCCCGTCAGGAATAAGAGAAGGAGGACAAGATAAATGGCTTTGTTTGAAAGTTACGAGAGAAGAATCGACAAGATCAACGGTGTCCTCGCTCAGTACGGCATTGCTTCCGTGGAGGAGTGCCGCACCATTTGCCAGGACAAGGGCTTCGATCCCTATGAGATCGTGAAGAATATCCAGCCTATCTGCTTTGATAATGCTTGCTGGGCCTACTGCGTGGGCGCTGCTATCGCGATCAAGTCCGGCGTCAAGAACGCCGCCGACGCCGCCAAGATGATCGGTGTGGGTCTGCAGTCCTTCTGCATCGACGGCTCTGTGGCCGAAGACCGCAAGGTAGGCCTGGGTCACGGCAATCTGGGCGCACGACTCCTCAGCGAGGACACAAAGTGCTTTGCCTTCCTGGCCGGCCACGAGTCCTTTGCCGCCGCCGAAGGCGCCATCGGTATTGTGAGAAACGCCAACAAGGCCCGCAAGGAGCCTCTGCGCGTGATTCTCAACGGTCTTGGCAAAGATGCGGCGCAGATCATCTCCCGCATCAACGGTTTCACCTATGTGCAGACCCAGTTCGACTACTATACCAGCGAGCTGAAGGTGGTGCGCGAGATTCGTTATTCCGAGGGTGAGCGCGCCAACGTGCGCTGCTTCGGCGCTGACGATGTCCGCGAGGGTGTGGCTATCATGCACCATGAGGATGTGGATGTGTCCATCACCGGCAACTCCACCAACCCCACCCGTTTCCAGCATCCTGTGGCCGGCACCTATAAGAAGGAGCGCCTGGAGCAGGGCAAGAAGTATTTCTCCGTGGCTTCCGGCGGCGGCACCGGCCGTACACTGCACCCGGACAACATGGGCGCAGGCCCCGCTTCCTACGGTTTGACCGACACCATGGGCCGTATGCACTCTGACGCTCAGTTTGCAGGCTCCTCCTCCGTCCCCGCACACGTGGAGATGATGGGTTTCTTGGGTATGGGCAACAACCCCATGGTGGGCGCCACCGTCGCTGTGGCCGTCGCTGTGGAAGAAGCACTGAAAGCCTGACACTGCAATGACTTGATGGATTTTTAAATCCAGAAAGAGTCGCATTCAAACAGTAAAAATAGCATCAAAAAAGAAGATTGACCACATTATTTCAAAATGTGGTCAATCTTCTTTTTCTGTGGTGTGTAGTTTCTCCCGTTCATCGGTCGTATTAGCTTTTATTTCTTTCGTCAGATGGTCGTAGATGTTTAGCACATGTTTTTATCTGTTCAGCATCCAAACGCCAAAATTTAGATAGGCCGCAAATGTTACCCATAAGAAATATGGAATCTGTAGCAAGGCGGCTATTTTGTCTACTTTGTAAAATGAAAGCATCATCCAGAGAATCAATCCCCATAATGCCAACAACCAGAAGAAGGCCAGCCCAAAGTTCTCAAAATTAAAAAATATAATGCTCCAAAAGAAATTGACGGCTAACTGAATAATAAAAAGTAGCAGGCTTCTTGACCGATCCTCGGATGACGGGGAAAGATAGACTTTAGCAGCGCCAACTCCCATTAAAACAAACAAAATGCTCCAGACAATCGGAAATACGATGCTGGGAGGAGATAATGGTGGCTTTTCTATAGTGGCATTGTAGATTTCAGTACCTTCCTTTGTTAACCAGCCTGAAATCCCACCAACGGCCACTGCCAAAGCAATCCAAACAGCATAGGCTTTCCATGTTTTCTTTTTCATGTTACATCACCTGCAACAGCTTATGCAGGTAAAGCAATAATATTCTTGAAACCTGCAATGTCATTTGCGAGGAAAAAGTAATGAGAATCATTTCTGGGGTGCGTCTTACTTTTGACCGTATTCTTACTTGGGAAACAACCCCATGGTGGGGCCACCGTTGCTGCGGAAAAAGCACTGGAAAAGTAAGGATACGCAAAACGGAAGCATAGAATTTCCAGCCGGAGAGCCTCTGTGGCTTTTTATGAGCGAGCGGGACTAATTATAATAC
>JAAXZS010000064.1 GCA_012719745.1 Clostridiales bacterium
ACTCCTTGGTGTTAGTACCCCCGGAAACTTTGATCCACCGCCCGGCTTCTTCGGGCCGGGCAGCGGCGAGAAAAGCGGGCCGGCGGCCCTTTTTGCAGTTGCCGTACAGAGTGAACTGGGAGACAATAAGAATTTCACCGCCCACTTCCTCCAGACAACGGTTCATTTTGCCGTTTTCATCTTCAAAAATACGCAGGAAACACAGCTTGTCCGCCAGCTTCACGGTCTGAGCCTCCGTATCCTCATGGGTCACGCCCAGCAGAATCAAAAAGCCCTGCCCGATTTGTCCGTGCAGATGGCCGTCAATGGTAACGGAAGCGTGTTTCACGCGGGTTAAAACTGCTCTCATGAAAAAACTCCTTTTGTTTAATTTAATCAGCCCGCCGGGCGGGTGACGCGCATGACGCCGGAAACCTGCTCCAGCTTTTTCATAACGGTGCGCAGATGTTCACTGCCGGTAACATCCGCCTCTACGGTAATTTCCGCAAACCCGTCCGCTGTGCTGCGGGCGTTCAGCCCCGCCACATGGGTCTTGGTGGAGCTAAGAACGGTGGAAATATCCAGAATCAAATTAATCCGATCCTTACCGAAGACGGACAAAATAGTACGATAGGACTCCTTGGTGTTAGTACCCCAGGAAACTTTGATCCACCGCCCGGCTTCTTCGGGCCGGCGCCGTTCCGGGGCGGCGTTGGGGCAGTCGCTGCGATGGACGGAGACGCCGTAACCTCGGGTAATAAAGCCTACAATATCGTCTCCGGGGACAGGGGTACAGCACTTGGAAAATTTCACAAGGCAGTTGCTCAGCCCCTCTACCACGATCCCCTGCTCGCCCTTGGAGCGGACAGGTACGGCGGGGCGGGTCTGGTCGGGATTGCCCTCCACGGGCACGGTGGCCTGCCGTTCGATCTGATGCTGGTGATTGATGCGCTGAATATCCTCACGCAGCCGTCCCAGAATTTTCTGAGAGGTGATGCCGCCGTAGCCGATGGCGGCGTACATGTCGTCCAGAGAGGAGTAGGACAGCTTTTTCAAAATACCCGGCAGGTTATCGTCGCTGAGAAGCTCTTTCATGGCAATGCCGCAGTGCTTCAGCTCCGAATCAAAAGAGGCGCGGCCGTTGACAATATTTTCATCCCGCTTTTCCCGCTTAAACCACTGACGGATTTTAGAGCGGGCTTCGCTGCTGCGGGCGATCTTCATCCAGTCCCGGCTGGGGCCGTGGGCGGACTTGGAAGTAATGATCTCCACCACGTCTCCGTTTTGCAGTCGGTAATCAAACTGGACAATACGGCCATTGACCTTGGCCGCCACCATGGAGTTGCCGATGGCGGAGTGAATGTTGTAGGCGAAGTCAATGGGGGTGGCACCGGTGGGCAGATTGCTGACATCACCCTGGGGGGTAAAGACAAAGACCTCGTCGGCAAACATATCCACTTTTAACGAGTGAATAAAATCCTCGGCGTCGGCACCCTCCTGATTTTCAAGGAGCTTTCGCACCCATTCATAGCTCTGCTCGTTGCTCTCGCCGCTGATACCCTGCTTGTACTTCCAGTGGGCGGCAATACCGTATTCGGCAATCTCGTGCATTTCCTTCGTGCGGATCTGCACCTCAAAGGGAATACCATTTTGCCCCATGACAGTGGTGTGGAGGCTCTGGTACATGTTGGGCTTGGGCGTTCCGATATAGTCCTTAAACCGACCTAGCAAGGGCTTAAAAAGGTCGTGAATAATGCCCAGCACATTGTAGCAGTCCGCCACAGTGTCCACAATAACGCGGAAGGCAAAAAGATCAAACACATCGTCCAGGGACTTGTTCTGGGTGTACATTTTGCGGTAGATGCTATAGGGATGCTTCATGCGGCCGTAGACCCGGGCAGCAATGCCGGCCTGCTTGAGCCGCGTTATGATCTGATCGTGGATGTCGGCCATAAAGCCGTCATACTCGGCAGCCTTTTCGTTGAGGGCCTCGGTAATCTCCTCATAGCCAACCGGATCCAGATATTTTAAAGACAGATCCTCCAATTCCCATTTCATCTTCTGCATGCCCAGACGGTGGGCAATGGGTGCGTAAATTTCCATGGTCTCAAAGGATTTCTGCTTCTGCTTTTCCAGGGACTGATATTCCATGGTGCGCATGTTGTGCAGCCGGTCGGAAATCTTGATGAGAATGACACGGATGTCCTTGGCCATGGCCATCAGCATTTTGCGCAGATTTTCCATCTGCTCCTCCGCCTTGGAGGTGTAGTGGACACGGGTCAGCTTGGATACGCCCTCCACCAGATCCGCAATGGTGGGGGAAAACAGTTTGGCAATATCCTCGTGGGTGACGGGGGTATCCTCAATGCAGTCATGGAGCAAAGCCGCTACGATGGACTCTGAATCCAAATGAAGCTCCTCCGCCACGATCTGGGCCACTGCCAGCGGATGGGTGATAAAGGGGGAGCCGTCCTTGCGCTTTTGCTCTTTGTGCGCTTCCCGGGCGTATTCGAAGGCAGCTTTGATCTGCTCAAAGTTGGCGCCGGGATTATAGGAGCGGATGGTTTCCGCCAGACGATCAAATTGTTCCTGAACTTTCACAGCGCATCACCTCGGTTTGGTTTCTCCAGCACATGATACAGCTGGCGGAAATAGGCAGAATTTTCAAGGGAAACTTTAGCTGTCTGCCGGTTTAAATGAAGGGAGATCTCATCGCCGCCCCGCTCAAAATCCAAAAGACCCCGCTCGGCAAAAAGGCGCAGTCCGAAGGCGGCTCGCAAAAAGGGCTCCGCACCCGGCAGTGTGGCGGCAAGGGTCCGGAGAAAGGGCAGATAACATACCTGCAGGCCATCCTCAGGTACCGTGTGAAGCAGGGTACGCCACAGGTTGACGCATTGCTCTCGGGAGGGCAGCAGACGCACGGCCTCCCGCGGCAGAAGCGTTTCCCCACGCACGCACCGGTCAGTCAGCCGGAGGGATTCCTCCTCCCGTCCGCTGGGATACAGCGAGGGGCGAAGATCGACCATTTGCAGCTGCACGCTGCGGTTGCCCCGGAATTCGTTAATCTGCAAATAGAAAACGGCGTCTACCCGGCTGCCGGCGGTTACACCGCAGGTTTCGGCGCTGGTGGAAAAAAAGATGCCGTCAAATTGGACGCTGCCCTTGGAAAGACGCAGCTTCAGGTGGCGATTCTGCCCCACGTTCTGCATACTCTCCACCGTGGCACCCCGCAGACAGAAAACAGGGCGGCTGTTGTCGGCGCCGTAAGGCTCCAGCAGGTCGAGAGCCTCCACCTCCTCCAGTGTAACCCAGCCGGGTCGGTCGATGCATACATCCACATCCAGCGAGGAAACAGGGGATTCGCCGCCGCAGTAAACACTTACGTATTGGTTCATCCGCTGGCGGAAAGCTGGAATATTTTCCTCTTCGATGGTAAAGCCGGCCGCCAATTCGTGGCCGCCGAAGCCCAGAAGCAGGTCGGAGCAGTGCTCCAGGGCGGCAAACAGATTAAAACCACCCCAGCTGCGGCAGGAGCCTTTTCCCACGTGGCCGGAGAGGTGAATCATAAAACTGGGGCAGGAATATTTCTCGCTGAGCCGGGAGGCCACAATGCCCACCACACCCTGATGCCACTGAGGACTTGCCAGCACAAGGGCATGCCGCTCCTCTTCCGGCAGCGCGTCCAACATCTCCAGCGCCTGGGCGTAAATAGACTGCTCCACATTCTGCCGTTCCCGGTTCAGATCGCACAGCGCCCGGGCCAGTGTCTGTGCCTGCGCAGGGTCGTTTGTCAGAAGAAGATCGGCGGCCAGATCGGCCTCTCCCATGCGCCCGGCTGCGTTAAGGCGGGGCGCCAGGACAAAACCGATCTGCACAGAGGAGATGGGCTTATCAATAAGGCCGCACTCCTTCAAAAGAGCGTGCAGTCCCAAGAAATCGGAGTGGGCAATGGACGAAAGTCCCCGGGAGACAATGGTGCGGTTCTCCCCTGTCATTTTCATCACATCCGCCACTGTGCCGATAGCGGCCAGGGTGCAGTAGCGGGCAAAAAGAGCCTCCTCACGGTCGGCTCCGCCCAGAGCCAGTACCAGCTTCAGCGCCACGCCGCAGCCGGCGAGATGGGGAAAAGGATAGGCACAGTCGCTGCGGTGGGGATTGACCACCGCGGCGGCGGCAGGCAGGATTTCCTTGCACTCATGGTGGTCGGTAATAATCAGTTCCATGTCCAGCGTGGCGGCATAATCCACCTCTTCCACGCCGGTAATGCCGCAGTCCACGGTAATGACCAGCGACACACCCTTCTCGTGCAGAGACAGCAGCGCATCGTTGCCCAGGCCGTAGCCGTCCTCCAGCCGCCGGGGAATATAGTGCAGACAGTTTGCCCCCCGGGAGCGGAGATAATCCACCAGAATGCAGGTGGCCGTAATGCCGTCTACATCATAATCACCGAAGACGGCCATCGTCTCCCCCCTGGCCAGTGCGTCGTCAATACGTTCCACAGCCCGATCCATGTCTTTCATTAAAAAGGGAGAATAAGCAAGGGACTGCTCCCGTTCTAAAAGGGCGGCAGCCTCTTCGCCGGAGGAGATGCCCCGGGAGGCCAGCACTGCGGACACCAGATAGGGGTAACCAGCCTCTGTCAGCGTGTCCATAGCCGCGTCATCCGGCGCCGCCAGGAGCCATTTCTGAAATTTCATCCGGCGAGCCTCCTTCCCGCAGCGCGGATTGCCGCTACTACGCCAAAATAATGAATTTATTATAGCAAACAAGGGGGAAAAGGTAAAGGTTAATTTCACCGGCCCGGGCGTGGACACCAGGCGGAAAAGTTTGCAAATCAAGAGGGCAGCTTCTATAATGATAACAGATGGTACTTACTTTATAGAAAAGAGGGAGACAGATATGCGTTCTGACGGAAAAAGAGTCACGGATATTCCGCCGCTGGTGGCGGCAATTCCCTATATTATGCCAAAGCGGTATGACGCGCAGAACACCATCACCGAAAATATAGATGAGGAGATCCTGAAAAACTATATCCGGGCAAAGCGGCGCCAGGGCGTTCACCTGTCCCACATGAGCGTTATCATTGCCGCCTATTACAAGGCGGTGCTCTGCCATCCCAAACTCAATTATTTTATTATGAACAGCAAGATTTATGAGCGCAACCATTTCTGCGTGTCCTTCGTGCTTTTGAAAAAGCGGGCAGACGGTACGCCCAATGAGACAACGCTGAAGATCTATCTGACAAAGGACGATACCGTTTTTACGGTCAGCGGAAAGATACAAAATGCCATAGACGCCAATACCGGCGAGCAGAAATCCAACAGCACAGATCATTTTGCGCGATTTATGTTCTCCGTACCGGGTCTGCCCAAGTTTGTGGTCTGGTCGGCATACCATCTGGACAAGCATGGGCTGCTGCCAAAAAAGATTATTGATCTTTCCCCTTTCCATACCAGTCTGTTTATCACCAACCTGGCCTCCATCAAAACCAGCTATATTCATCACCACTGCTATGAGTTCGGTACCACCAGTGTGTTTATCTGCATGGGAAAACCGGTGCCGGACTATATGGGAGGGGATCTAACGAGAAAAATAATGCCGCTGGGTGTTGTGATGGATGAACGGATCTGCACCGGGTATGAGTACGCCCAGTTTTGTATGACGCTGCGGAAATATCTTCGGCAGCCCGAAATGTTGGAAACCCCCTTTTCCATACTACCGGCGGCGGAGCCGGAGCGGGAAGAAGTCCCGGTGTAAAACATGACAATTAAAAAAGCCGGGATGTTCTTGTGAACATCCCGGCTTTGCGATAAACAAAGAGATTACAGGAAACTCCGCATACCCTCGGTGGCGGTGCTTTCGTCAGCGCTGACTGTGACAGTAAACTTCACGCCGTTGTTCTCGCTGAAGTTGTCAAGCCAATTAAGGAAGTTTTCAATCTCCTGAAAATCCTCGCTCCTGGCTATTTTGCACAGATTGTCAATATAGATGTGCGAAATATCATAATTGCCGGCGTAGAGACCACTGATAAAGCCGCGCAGACAAGCGAAAGAGTCAATCCCATATTCGCCGGCGGTTACCAAACGAATGTTGTAGTTGAGGTCGTAAGTCATGTTGGCGCTGGCCTCGATACAGACCACGCTGCCGGATTGGGCTTCTACGGAAGAGTGCATCAGTTCGATGAGCTGCTTGGTCTTACCGGCACCGTTGGCGCCCATGATGAGTCTAACCATAAGAAATCACTCCTTTGAAAAAATAGCGGTGGGTTAGGTTGTCCTAAGCATATCATATCCGGGGGCAAATGGCAACGCAGAAAAAATAATTCAAAATTTGTTCAAAAAGGCAGAGGCGTCGAAAAAGGGCGCCCCTGCCTTGGGTCTTAATGCTTCAGCTTTTCCAGCAGCTCGGTGCGCATTTCTTCGTAGCCGGGCTTGTACAAAAGAGCAAACATATTCTTCTTATATGCTTCCACGCCGGGCTGGTCAAAGGGATTTACGTCCAGCAGATAGCCGGAAAGGCCGCAGGCGTACTCGAAGAAATAGATGACTTCTCCCAGGGTAAAGGCACTCATCTGTCCCACCTGAATCACGATGTTGGGCACGCCGCCCTCTTCGTGGGCCAGCAGCACGCCGTCCATTGCCTGCGTGTTGATATAGTCCATGGACTTCCCTGCCAGAAAGTTCAGACCGTCGTTATTTGCCTCATCGAAGGGTACGGTGTTCTGGTGTACGGACTCGCCAAAACGCACCACCGTCTCAAAAAGATGGCGCTCCCCCTGCTGAATATACTGCCCCATGGAGTGCAGGTCGGCGGTGAATTCGGCACTGGCGGGAAACAGCCCCTTGTTTTCCTTGCCCTCGGACTCTCCAAAGAGCTGTTTCCACCACTCCGCCATAAAGCGGAAGGCTGGTTCAAAGGCGGCCAGAATTTCAATTTTTTTGCCGCAGCGGTACAGCTCATAGCGCGTGGCGGCATACTGCCAGGCGGGGTTAATTTCAATATCCTCTTTGGTACAGATCTCCATCATAGTTTCGGCACCGGCCATCAGCTGATCGATGTCCACGCCAGCCACTGCAATGGGCAGCAGGCCCACCGGGGTGAGAACGGAGTAGCGGCCGCCCACATCATCGGGAACCACAAAGGCTTCATATCCCTCCTGGTCGGCCATGGACTTCAAAGCGCCCTTAGCATGATCGGTGGTGGCATAAATCCGTTTGGCAGCGGCCTCCTTGCCGTACTTTTCCTCCAGCATCCGGCGGAAGAAGCGGAAAGCCACGGCGGGCTCCGTGGTGGTGCCGGATTTGGAAATTACATTGACGGAAAAGTCCTGATCGCCCACCAGTTCTCTAATCTCGCTGAGATAGTCGGAGGAGAGGTTGTTGCCAATAAAATAGATGTTGGGCGTATTTTTCTTTTTCAAGTTATAGTTGGGGGAACACAGGCACTCGATCACGCCCCGGGCGCCCAGGTAGGAGCCACCGATACCGATGACCACCAAAGCCTTTGAATCGCTCTGGATTTTGGCCGCAGCAGTCTTAATGCGGGCAAATTCGTCCTTGTCATAGTCGGCGGGCAGATGCACCCAGCCGGTAAAAGAGCCGCCTACGCCGTCGCCGTGCTGCAGGTGGTTGCTGGCAATGCGCAGCCGGGGCGCCAGAGCCGCCTTATAGGGAAGCGGAATAAAACGCTGCATATGGGAAAGACGAATTTGAATCATAGAGATGCCTCCTATGTAAAATCATTCTAACATAGTAAATTATGTTACATCTTTGACAGGTAAAATACAAGGGAAAAGTCACGAAATTTACACAAAGTTTTAAGAAGTTTCTGCCATAAGCGCCATGCGCAGGAATGCAACAAACATTTGCCCCCAGCTCATCCGCGCCACTTCCTCGCCAGCCACCAGCGGAACAGTGGTCAAGACATTTTCCCCGTCTGAGACGACCATTTCGCCCAGAGAGTCACCCTTTGCCACCGGTGCGGTGACAGAATCCCGCAACGAAACGGACTTTGTCAGATTGGGCAGCTGCGCTTTTTGCACCAGCAGTCTGTCGCTGCCGTCCGTTATCGGCTGCACAGACTCCCGGGTGCCCAGGGAGACACTCACCGGCGGCAGCGCCTCGTCGGGTTGGGCGGTGTAGAGCGCGTAGGTGGAAAATCCGTAATTCAGCATTGTTTTGGCATCTTCAAAACGCTTTTCTGAGGTGGGACCTTTCATAATGGTGGCAATCAACTCCATACCGTCCCGCTCCGCCGTGGCGGAAAGACAGTAGAGGGCAGAGTCGGTGGAGCCGGTTTTCAGACCCGTGGCGCCGTCGTAAAACCGAATCAACTTATTGGTGTTGGAAAGGCCGAAGGCACCGTCCCGCAGAGAATCCATCCAGATGGTGGTAAACTGACGAATATCCGGGTGATGCAGAATCAGCTCCCGGCTCATCAGCGCGATGTCATAGGCACTGGTCACATGGCCGTCGGCGGGCAGGCCGGTGCAGTTGACAAAGTGGGTGTCCGTCATGCCCAACTCCTGGGCTCGCTGATTCATTTTTTCCACAAATATGTCATTGGAACCGGCCACATATTCCCCCAGTGCCACGGAGGCGTCATTGCCGGAGGCCACACAGACCGCTTTGAGCAGATCGTGTACCGACATCTGCTCCCCCTCCTTAAGGTAGACCTGACTGCCGCCCATGCTGGTGGCGTAGGCGCTGGCTGTTACGATGTCATCGTAGGAGATAACATGGTTGTCAATGGCCTCCATGACCAGAAGCAGCGTCATCACCTTGGTGACGCTGGCCGGTTCCAGCTGTTCATGCTCGTTTTTGGCATACAGCACCTGCCCTGTTTCCTTCTCCATCAAAAGCGCCGACTGGGAATCCAGCGGCAACTCGGCCGCGCGGGCCGATACCGGCAAACAAACGGACAAAAGAAGCACCAGACAGAGTACCAGACTGCATTTTTTCATGAAAATCCCTCCCAAGCCTTTGGTAAAAGGTATGCCAGCCCATAAAAAAACATGCGGGTACGGGCACATTTTTAAGTTGCAAAGGAAAAAAGTTTCTGGTATAATAAATCGGCATGCAGGATTAGTACATCGGTAGTACATCGGCTTCCCAAGCCGAGGAGGCGGGTCCGACTCCCGTATCCTGCTCCAAAGCTGACAACCACGCCGTACAGGCGTGGTTGTTTTATTGAGAGATCTGATGAGGATATTGGGAAAAGAGGAAAATCAGTGAACGAATTACAGGAGCAAAAATTTCTGCGCATGACCACGGAACCGGTGGAGCGTCTGGTGTGCGCCATGGCGGCGCCCACCATTGTCAGTATGCTGGTGACGGCTTGCTACAACATGGCGGACACCTATTTTGTGGGCAAGATCAATAACAGTGCCACCGGCGCGGTGGGCGTGGTTTTTTCACTGATGGCCATTATCCAGGCGGCGGGCTTTTTCTTCGGCCACGGCTCCGGCAACTACATCTCCCGCAAGCTGGGACAGCAGGAGACAGAGGACGCGGCGAAGATGGCAGCCACCGGCTTTTTCCTTTCACTTTTAGCTGGATTGCTGATTGCACTGCTGGGAGAAATATTTCTCACGCCCCTTGCCCGGCTGCTGGGTTCTACCGAGACTATTTTACCCTATGCCCGCAGCTATCTGCGCCTGATTCTTATTGGGGCACCCTATATGACAGCTTCTTTCGTGCTGAACAACCAACTGCGGTTTCAGGGCAGCGCCACCTACGGCATGGTGGGTATTGTGGCGGGAGCAGTGCTGAATGTGGGGCTGGATCCTCTGTTTATTTTTGCTTTTCGTATGGATGTGGCGGGGGCGGCACTGGCCACTATTATCAGCCAGTTTGCGTCCTTCTGCCTGTTGCTTCTGGGGTGTACACGAGGCGGCAATCTGCGCATACGGGTGAAGAACCTGACCATCAGCCGCCTGTACCTGCGCGAGATCGTCAAAGGCGGCCTGCCATCCCTGTGCCGACAGGGCCTAGCCAGCGTGGCTACTATTTGTCTTAACCGGGGCGCAGGCGTCTATGGGGACGCGGCGGTGGCGGCCATGTCGGTGGTGAACAGGGCCATGTATCTGGCTCAGGCGGCCCTCATAGGATTTGGCCAGGGCTATCAGCCGGTATGCGGCTTTAATTACGGTGCGGCGCTCTATGACCGGGTGAAAAAAGGCTACTGGTTCTGCGTCAAGGTATCCACGGCTTTTTTGGCGGTGGTCTCGGTGGCGGGACTGCTGTTTGCTCCCGAGATCATCGGCTTTTTCCGCAATGATCCGGAGGTCATCTCCTTCGGCACCCGGGCGCTGCGGCTGCAATGCTGTACTTTTTTTCTGTGCGGCTTTAATATGATGAGCAGTATGCTGACCCAGACTATCAACAAGGTGCGGCAGGCCACGGTGCTGGCCATGGCGCGGCAGGGACTGTTTTTTATTCCGGCGGTGCTGATCCTGCCCCATCTCATCGGCGCGCTGGGCATTCAGTTGTCCCAGCCCATTTCCGACGTCTGTTCCTTTGCGCTGACCATTCCCCTTACCGTGCAGGTGCTGCGGGAAATGAAAACGGAGAAGTGAGGCGCCCTCTTTACATATTGTGAGATTTTGGATATAATAAAGTGTAATAAGCAAGAAAACGATAGAGGAGATAGACCATATGGCAGTCATTGCGTACGATGAATATAAACAGAAGCTGCTGGCACTGGAACCGACACTGGCCGAGCTGGAAAAGGCACTTGCCGTGGACGATGCCCGGCAGGAGCTGCGCCAGTTGCAAAAGGAGACGGAGCAGGATGGCTTTTGGAATGATGTGCAGCACTCTCAGAAGGTGTCCCGCCTGATGAAGCAGCTGGAAAACAAGGTAAAAAAATATGACCGCCTCATGTCCGATTGGCAGGACGCGCTGACCCTGTGTGAAATGGCGCAGGAGGAGGACGACGATTCTTTGGTGCCCGACGTGACGGCGGCATATGACACGCTGGAAAAGGAGATCGGCGACCGACGGCTGGCCGCGCTGCTCACCGGCGAATATGACGCCAATAACGCCATCCTCACCTTTCATGCCGGTGCCGGCGGTACCGAGGCCATGGACTGGGCTTCCATGCTCTACCGTATGTATACCCGCTGGGCGGAGCGCCACGGCTTTTCCTACCAGATCCTGGACTATGAGGACGGCGATCCCGCCGGCATCAAGAGTGCCACGATTCTCATTGAGGGAGACAATGCCTACGGTTATCTGCGCAGCGAAAACGGGGTTCACCGTCTGGTGCGCGTGTCTCCCTTTGACGCCAACGCCCGCCGCCAGACCTCCTTTGCCGCATTGGAGGTCATGCCGGAAATGGCGGATGACAGTGAAATCGAGATTCGGCCTGAGGATATTGAGATGCAGGTGTATCGCTCCTCCGGTGCCGGCGGCCAGCACATCAATAAGACGTCTTCCGCTGTTCGACTGATCCACATTCCCACCGGCGTGGTGGTAAACTGCCAGACCGAGCGCAGCCAGTTCCAGAACCGGGATAACTGTATGAAGATGCTCCGCGCCCGCCTGGCCGAACTGAAAGCCCAGCAACACGCGGAAAAGGTTTCAGACATCAAGGGCGTGCAGATGAAGATCGAGTGGGGCAGCCAGATTCGCTCTTATGTGTTTATGCCCTATACGCTGGCCAAGGATACCCGTACCGGCTTTGAAAACGGTAATATCCAGGCCGTCATGGACGGTGATCTGGACGGTTTTATCAACGCCTACCTTACTGCTGCCGCCAACGGCGAGCTGAAAAAATAAGGATAATCAAAAATATGCGCCGCGAAATAATCGCAGCGCATATTTTAATTTGTTGATAAAACTTAATTTAGAAAGTCAGAAGGATCAATGACTTTGC
>JAAXZS010000014.1 GCA_012719745.1 Clostridiales bacterium
ACAGATAGGAGAGAGAAATATGTTTCAATCCAGAACACATACCTGCAACGAACTGCGTCTTGCCAATGTAGGCGAGCGTGTAAAGATCGTCGGCTGGATGGAAAATGTCCGTGAGGTTGGCAGCAATTTTGCCTTTGTGGTACTGCGTGACTTTTACGGCACCACGCAGGTGGTGGTAGAAACCGAGGACATGATGAAACTCATCAAGGACCTCAACAAGGAATCCACCATCAGCGTGGAGGGCACCGTGCGGGAGCGCGCCAGCAAGAACCCCAAACTGCCCACCGGCGAGATTGAGGTGGTTCCCACCAAGATTGAGGTGCTGGGCCGCTGCCGCTATAACAGCCTGCCCTTTGAGATCAACCGCAGCCGGGAGGCTGATGAGACCCAGCGCCTGAAATACCGGTATCTGGATCTGCGTAATCCCGCCGTCAAGAAGAACATTATTCTGCGCTGTCAGGTGGTGGCAGCCCTGCGTCAGGCCATGACGGAGCACGGCTTTTTGGAGATTACCACCCCCATTCTGACCGCCTCCTCCCCCGAGGGTGCCCGAGACTATCTGGTGCCTGCCCGGAAGCACCCCGGCAAGTTCTATGCGCTGCCTCAGGCTCCTCAGCAGTTCAAGCAGCTGCTGATGACCTCCGGTTTTGACCGTTATTTCCAGATTGCTCCCTGCTTCCGTGATGAGGACGCCCGTGGTGACCGCAGCCCCGGCGAATTCTATCAGCTGGATATGGAGATGGCCTTTGCTTGTCAGGACGATGTCTTTGCCGTGCTGGAGGATGTGCTGCCCCCCATTTTTGCTAAGTTCGGCACCTATAACGTGGCCTCTGCTGCCCCCTTCCGCCGCATCGCCTATAACGATGCCATGGAAAACTATGGTTCCGATAAGCCCGACCTGCGGATTGACCTGCTGGTAAAGGATATTTCTGATGAAGTACAGGGCTGCGGCTTTGCCGCGCTGGAGGGTCAGACGGTGAAGGCCGTGGTCGTGCCCGACTGCAAGCTGGCCCGCAAAGCCATTGACAAGCTCTGCACCGAGGTGGAGGTGCAGTCCGCCATCAAGCCCTTCTGGTTTAAGGTGGAAGAAAACGGCGAGCTCTCCGGCGGCATTGCCAAGTTTATGACCGGGTGCAAGGAGGCTCTTACCGCCAAGCTGGATCTGAAGCCCGGTTCCTTTGTGGGCGTCACCGCGGGCAAGAAGGAGCTGGCCCAAAAATCCGCCGGCGTCCTGCGCAACAAGTTGGGTGCCGCCTGCGAAGGCCATATGGATAAGGAGCGCTACGAGTTCTGCTGGATTGTGGATTTTCCCATGTACGAGATCGGCGAGGAATCCGGCCAGCTGGAGTTCTGCCACAACCCCTTCTCCATGCCCAACGGTGGCATGGATGTACTGCTCAAGGCCGAGCGCGGTGAAATGGATCCGCTGGACATCTACGCCAACCAGTATGATCTGGTCTGCAACGGCGTGGAGCTTTCCTCCGGTGCCGTCCGTAACCACGATCCCGAGATTATGATTAAAGCCTTTGAGATGGTGCGTCTGGGCGAGGAGGATGTGAAGAAAAAATTTCCCGCCATGTACAACGCTTTCTGTTACGGAGCGCCTCCTCACGCCGGCATTGCCCCGGGCGTGGACCGCATGGTGATGCTGCTGGCCGGTGAGGATTCCATTCGTGAGATTATTCCCTTCCCCATGAATAAAAACGCTCAGGACATTATGATGGGCGCCCCCTCTACTGTGGAGCAAAAGCAGCTTGACGAGCTGCATATCAACGTGACTGAGATGGAAGAGGACTAAATTCCTTCTCCCATAAAATAGTCCACGCCTCCCGCGTGGACTATTTTTTCTGAATAAGCAAAAACCCCTTGACATTCCCCCCGGTGGAAGGTATATAACGAAAGCACAGGTGAATACATGCGTATCAATGAAGTAGAGCAGTTGGTGGGAATCTCCAAAAAGAACATCCGCTTTTACGAATCGGAGGGTCTGCTGCACCCCGGCCGTGAATCCGACAACGGCTATCGCAGCTATTCGACGGAGGACGTCCGCATATTGCAAGCCATCCATCTGCTGCGGCGTCTGGCGCTTCCCATTGATGATATTCGGGCGTTGCAAAGCGGTGAAAAGTCCCTATCTTTGTGCATGGAGAGCCATCTTTCCATGCTCCGGGTGCAGTCACGCAGTCTGGAACAGACGCAGAAAATTTGCGGTGAGCTGGCCGCACAGCATGTATCCCTTGATGATCTTGACATAGCCCGCTATGAGCGGGAGATGCAGGAAATGGAGGAGGGCGGTATTCGTTTTATGAGTGTAAAGAACGATAAGAAATCCAAAAAGAAGATTGCACCGCTGATCTGTGCACTTGTTTTCATTTTTCTCTTTGGCCTGTTTATTGGCTTTTTGCTGTGGGCCAATGGGGAAGATCCCCTGCCCTGGCCGATTACCACGTTGTTTGTGGGCATTTTCGTTGCGCTGATCGTGGGCGTCATTCTGGCGCTGGTAGAGCGTCTGAAAGAAATTAATAAAGGAGAAGAAGATGAAGCTTTTAAATATTAGTTACATCCCCGGTGCCGAGATTGAAGCGCTGGGCATGGTGCGGGGCACCGTGGTATACAGCAAGAACTTCGGCAAGGATTTTATGGCCGGTATGAAAACGCTGGTGGGTGGCGAGATCAACAGCTACACGGAGATGCTTAATGAAGCCCGGGGCATTGCCACCAAACGCATGGTGGACGAAGCGGAGGCCATGGGTGCCGATGCCATCGTAAATGTGCGCTACGGCAGCTCCTCCGTCATGCAGGGTGCCGCCGAGGTTATTGCCTACGGCACCGCCGTTAAAATCAAATAAGAGTCATTTCTTTGCGGCGCAGAATTTCTGCGCCGCTTTTCCTTGCATTGTGGTCAATTTTATGGCATTCTTAAAGACGAAAGGATGTGACGAGTGTGAAAAAGACGCCCGCCGTCTCCCTGCTGCTTTTTTTGCTTCTTTTTATTTTGACTGTTCCCGCTCTGGCTGATATGGGTCCAAAGCCCCAGCTGACCGTTTATCTGCGGGGCGCCCCGGAGGCGTCCTACTATCTGGATCTTCTCTATGAAGGCGACGGCCAGTCTCTTCATGATAATCTACCCGGCGAGGAGCGTGCCGCTCTGGATGCCTCGCTACTTGCTGCGCTGAGGGCCGCAAAGCCGGAGGGGTGGTCTCTCGTTCTCACCGACGGCACCGTCGCCCCCTGCTGGGGCTCCCTCACCGGGGAGAGGCAGTCGGGCGATACCGCGCATCACACCTTCTCCTATATGGGACTTCCCAAAACCTACCGCGTCCTGGTGGTCACCGCCGCCGGCGATAGCTGGCTCTCCCCCGTTCTGACGCGGCCGGTTCTCCAGTCCAGTCTTACTGTGGACTGGGCGTCTAAAACCGTCATCCATCCGCCGGTGATTTTGGCCTATGGCGCCGCATTTTTTGCCACCTGCCTGCCCCCGCTGCTGATAGAAGGGCTGTTGTTGCTGCTGTTCGGCTTTTCTCTGCGCCGGAACGGAAAGGTCTTTCTACTGGTCAATCTGGCCACACAGCTACTGGTCTTTCTGATTCTGGGCATTTCGGCGGTGCGCAGCAGCATCGGCTTTTCCTATTATCTCCTGTTTTTCCCCACGGAAATCATCGTGGCTGCAGCGGAAACACTGGTGTACCACCGATATCTTACGGGCCAAAGCCGACGGCGTGCCGTTTGGTACGGCGTCACTGCCAACATCTGTTCTGCCGCACTGGGCTTTGCTTTGACAGAGCCGGTTTGGCGTCTTGTCTCCTCTTTTTTATAACAACTGACGAAAGGACTTTTACTCAAAATGGAAACCGTAAAGCTTTATTATCAGGACTCTTTTCTGCGGGCATTTGACGCGGTGGTACTGTCCTGCGAACCCTGCAAGGGCGGCTATGCCGTGGTGCTGGATGAAACCGCCTTTTATCCCGAGGGCGGCGGTCAGCCCGCCGATCACGGTCGGCTTGGAGATGTTGAGGTGCTGGATGTCCACGAAAAAGACGGCGTCATTGTCCACACCTGCGCCGCCCCCCTGCCGGAAGGGAAATCGGTCCACGGCGTACTGGACTGGAACCGTCGCTTTACCCATATGCAGCAGCATTCCGGCGAGCATATTGTCAGCGGTATGCTGTGTGAAACCTTTCACTGCGACAATGTGGGTTTTCACATGGGTGCCGACATGGTGACCATTGACTATAACGCCGACATAACTTGGGAACAGGTGCTTGCTGTCGAAAATAGAGCCAACCGCTATATCTGGGAAGACCACCCCTTTCGGGCCTTTTACCCCTCCCCCGAGGAACTGGCCGTTTTGCCCTACCTCAGCCAAAAAGAGCT
>JAAXZS010000164.1 GCA_012719745.1 Clostridiales bacterium
ACTTTTTGGCATAGATGGGGTATAATGCTATACTGTATTAATACCTGCTGATGAATGGCTCGGAACTGAGGGAGCCGCTTTGAAAGAAAGGTTGAAACGTATGAACGAGAAGGAAAATTACCAGCGCTGGCTCAGATGCGCCGTTTCCGATGAGGACTTGCAGCAGGAGCTGCGGGAAATCGCCGGGAAAGACGAGGAGATCGAAGACCGGTTTTACCGGGAGCTGGCATTTGGCACCGGCGGTCTGCGGGGCGTTATCGGCGCCGGCACCAATCGCATGAATGTCTATGTGGTGGGTAAGGCCACCCAGGGCTACTGCCAATACTTAAAAAATCATTTTGAAAAGCCCGCAGTGGCTGTTGCTTATGACAGCCGTATCAAGTCCGACCTCTTTGCCCGGACGGCTGCCGGTGTTTTTGCCGCTAACGGGATCCCTGTATATATGTATCCGAAGCTGATGCCTACCCCGTCGCTGTCTTTTGCCGTCCGGCATTTTGGATGCAGCGGAGGCATTGTGGTCACCGCCAGTCACAATCCGTCCAAATACAACGGATACAAGGTCTACGGACCGGACGGCTGCCAGATCACCACACAGGCCGCTTCGGATATTTTGGCGTGTATCGGGACTGTTGACCCCTTTGACGGCGTTGCGAATATGCCTTTTGAGGAGGCTGTGGCCAAAGGAATCGTTACCTATATCGGGGACGACACCGTCAAAACCTATCTTGACACGGTATCGAAGGAGTCTTTGCTGCCGGACAGTGTGCCCAAGGATATTGCCATTGCCTATACGCCCCTCAACGGCACAGGCATCAGCTGCGTGCCACAGTGCCTGACGCAAAACGGCTTTACCAATATTTCCATTCCGAAGGAACAGGGCTCCCCCGACGGCCGTTTCCCCACATGCCCGTTTCCCAACCCGGAGATCCGGGAGGCGCTGGCCGTGGCCATCCGCCATGCCGGTGAGGTGGGGGCTGAGCTGGTATTGGCCACCGACCCCGACTGCGACCGTGTGGGCGCGGCGGTGAAGGTAAACGATGAGTATGTGCTTATCAGCGGCAACCAGATGGGCGTGCTGCTGCTGGACTTTGTGTGTCGGATGCGCCTTGAAAAAGGCTCTATGCCCCAACATCCTGTGGCGGTGAAAACCATTGTGACCACCAAGATGGCGGAAAAAGTGGCGGCTCATTATGGTATGGAGATTGTCAACGTTCTCACCGGCTTTAAGTTTATCGGTGAGCAGATCGGCCTGCTGGAGAAGCGGGGAGAGGCGGATCGGTATATCTTCGGCTTTGAAGAAAGCTATGGCTATCTCAGCTCCACTGCCGTGCGTGATAAGGACGGCGTCAACGCCTCTTTGCTGATCTGCGAGATGTTTGCCTGGTACAAGGCTCAGGGAAAAACATTGCTGGACGGCTTGCAGATGCTGTATGATACCTGCGGTTGCTATACGGAAAAGCTGTTAAGCTTTGCCTTTGAAGGCTCTGCCGGCTTTCATCAGATGCAGGGGCTGATGGCCTCTTTGCGTCGATGCCCCATTGAAGCGGCGGCGGGTATGGCGGTGGAGACCATGACCGACTATCTGTCGGAGGGAACCGGCCTGCCCAAGTCCGATGTGGTGCAACTGCATCTTACCGGCGGCACGGTGGCCACCGTGCGTCCTTCCGGAACGGAACCGAAGTTGAAAATTTATCTCTCCGCCTGCGGTACAGACTGCACCGAAAGCGCCGCCGTGGTAGAGAAGCTGGAAAAATATTTTACGGACTGGATTCATGACAACAAAAATTGCACTTGATTTACAGACCTGCCTGGGGCAGCGATCCGGCGTAGGAACCTATGCCTATGAGCTGATCCGGCGGATGAAACCGGGCAATGGCATCAGTTATTTTGGCGAGCTGTTTAATTTTCTCGGCCGCAATGACAACCGATATGCCCTTACGGGCATCGAAATGCCTGTCTATGAGCATAAGATTATCCCTTACAGTGTGTATCGCAACCACTGGGACAAGCTGCCGGTACGCTATGACCATTTGTTCCCCCGGGCGGATGTGACCCACTTTTTCAACTATGTGGTGCCACCTAAAATTGGGGGACGGGTGATGTGTACCGTCTTCGATATGACCTATCTGCGGTATCCCGAGACCATGGAGGAGGGCAATCTCCGTCGCATTTCCCGGGGCATTGACGACAGCATCCGCCGCAGTGATCTGATACTGACCATTTCTGAATTTTCCAAGCGGGAGATTATGGAGCTGCTCCATGTGCCGGCGGAAAAGCTGCGGGTGGTTTACTGCGCCGCGCCGGTGCCGGCAGCCGCGGCTCCCATGGATGCGGTGCGTGCCAAATTTCATATAGACAGGCCCTACATCCTGTTCGTGGGTAATACCGAACCGAGGAAGAACCTGATGCGCCTGCTGGAGGCCTATGAGATACTGCACACAGAGAATGTGCAGTTGGTGTTGACCGGCGGCAGCGGCTGGCGGTCGGAGGAAATCCGCCAAAAGGCGGAGGCCTTGCCGGGTGTTGTCATCACAGGTTATGTGACCGATGCGGAAAAGTCGGCGCTTTTTGAAAATGCCGCTCTTTTTGCCTATCCCTCTTTGTATGAGGGGTTTGGCATTCCCGTGCTGGAGGCCATGCGCTGCGGCACCCCGGTGGTCTGCTCCGACGCGGCTTCCATTCCGGAAGCGGCGGGCGACGCGGCCCGGTATGTCAACGCGCTGGACGCCGACGACATTGCCGCGGGACTGCGGGATGTGCTGGAACACCCCACCCTTGCCGAAGAGCTGCGCCAAAAAGGCTTTATACAGGAAAAGAAATTCAGCTGGGACGCCTCGGCCGCAGCGCTGCAGGCTGTTTATGAGGAATTACGATAAAAAGAGGAACAACCATGCTTTATCCAATGGAACTGGCGCCGGCCTATAAGGATTATCTTTGGGGCGGCCATCGTCTTGAAACACTGTACGGCAAAAAAAGCGGTCTGCCCGTTACGGCGGAAAGCTGGGAGCTGGCCTGCCACAAGGATGGAAAGTGTACCGTGGTCAACGGTGAATATGCCGGAAAGACACTGTCGGAGGTCCTGCAGTGCGGTGACGATTTCCCGGTACTTGTTAAAATGATTGACGCAAAAAAAGATCTGTCCATACAGGTGCATCCCTCCGATGCCACCGCCGAAAGTGAAAACGGCGAACACGGCAAAGCTGAAATGTGGTATGTGGTGGAGTGCGAACCCAAGAGTGCCATCTACTTCGGCTTTTCCAAATCGGTTAACCGAAAGACCTTTGTGAAAGCAGCACAGGACGGCACCATCTGCCAATATCTGAACCGTGTGCCTGTGCACAAGGGGGATGTATTTTTTATCCGCCCCGGCACCATCCACGCCATCGGCGCGGGACTGCTGATCGCGGAGATCCAGCAAAGCTCCAATACCACGTTCCGCGTGTATGACTATCAGCGCCGGGGCGCCGACGGGAAGCTGCGGGAACTGCACCTGACGCGGGCAGCCGATGTGGTGAATTATGAGCCGCTGATCCCAGAGGAATGCCGGGTAAATGCCCAGGCTCACTATGAGGGATTTACCCTGGCGGAAATGTTTTCCTGCCAATACTTTAAGGCCTATCGGCTCAACATCGCTCAGCAGGCGGCTTTGTCTGTGGGGAAAGGTGAGTTTCACCACCTGCTGACAGTGGAGGGAGAGGGCTTTATCCGCTGGAGGGGAGAAAAGTATCCCATTCGGGCCGGCTCATCCTATTATCTGCCCAAAGGATTGGGCGACTATGAAATCTGCGGCGCCTGCAAGGTGCTTTTGACAATTGCGTGAGGAGGATATAATGAAAAGAACAGCTTTGATTATGGCCGGCGGCCGGGGCGAGCGCTTCTGGCCCAAAAGCCGCAAGGCACTGCCAAAACAGTTTTTGTCTCTGACCGGTGACGGAAAGACAATGATCCAGCTGACGGTAGAGCGTATCTCCCCGCTGGTGGAGCTGGAGGACATCTATATTGCCACCAACCGGGACTATAAGCACCTGGTGCTGGAACAGCTGCCCGGTATTCCGGAGGAGAATATCCTCTGCGAGCCGGTGGGGCGCAACACGGCTCCCTGCATCGGTCTGGGTGCCGAGCACATTGCCAGAAAATACGGCGATGCATCCATGATCGTGCTGCCTTCCGACCACCTGATTCAGTATACCGCCATCTTTACCAACACATTGAAGGCGGCACTGCATGTGGCTGAGGCCAGCGACAACCTGGTGACCATCGGCATTACGCCCGATATGCCGGAGACCGGCTACGGTTATATCAAGTTCAACAGCGACGAGATGATGGGTTCTGCTTACGCGGTGGAACGCTTTGTGGAAAAACCCAATCTGGAGACGGCCAAGCAGTATCTGGAATCGGAACAGTATCTGTGGAACAGCGGCATGTTCATCTGGAAGGTCAGCACCATTCTCAAAAATATGGAGCGGCACATGCCGGAGACCTATCAGGGGCTGAACCGTATTCGGGACGCCATCGGTACAGCGGAGCAGGAAAGTGTTCTGGAGCGGGAATTTACCGCCTTTAAATCCGAATCCGTGGACTACGGTATTATGGAAAAGGCGGAAAATATCTGGATCGTACCCGGCTCCTTCGGCTGGGACGATGTGGGCAGCTGGCTGGCTGTGGAACGGTTCAACAAGGCCAATGAATTCGGCAATGTTATCAGCGGTGATTTTGTGACCATCGACACCAAAAACTGCATTTTGCAGGGAAAAGACAAGCTGATCGCCACCGTCGGCATCCGCGATCTCATTGTGGTGGACGCCGGAGACGCTCTTCTGATCTGTCAGAAGGACAACGCCGGCAGTATCAAGAAGGTTCTGGAAATTTTGAATAGAAGTAATAGACAGGAGTATGTATAACATGAAAAAAGCATTGATTACCGGTATTACCGGACAGGATGGTTCTTATCTGGCAGAGCTGCTGCTGGAGAAGGGGTATGAAGTATACGGCATCTGGCGCCGCAAGAGCTATGTGGACTACGGCAACGTGGCTCACATCAAGGACAAGATCCACTTTATCTATGCCGATATGACCGACCCTATTTCCCTTATCACCGCCATGCGGATCTCTCAGGCCGACGAGGTGTACAACCTGGCGGCTCAGAGCTTTGTGGCCACCAGCTGGGAGCAGCCTCTGGCCACCGCCGACATCGACGCCATTGGTGTGACCAACATGCTGGAGGCTATCCGCAATGTGAAGCCCGAGGCCCGGTTCTATCAGGCCTCCACCTCCGAGATGTTCGGCCTGGTGCAGGAGATTCCCCAGAAGGAGACTACCCCCTTCTATCCCAGAAGCCCCTACGGCGTTGCCAAGCTGTACGGCCACTGGATCACCAAGAACTATCGGGAGAGCTATGGCCTTTACGCCTGCTCCGGCATCCTCTTCAACCATGAGTCCGAGCGTCGCGGCATGGAGTTTGTAACCCGCAAGATTACCGACGCCGCCGCCCGCATCAAGCTGGGCAAGCAGGAATATGTGGAGCTGGGCAATATGGACGCCAAGCGCGACTGGGGTCACTCCAAGGATTATGTCCGCGCCATGTGGCTGATGCTGCAGCAGGACAAGCCCGATGACTATGTGGTGGCGACCGGCGAGACCCGTACCGTTCGTGAGTTTGTGGACGCCGCTTTCAAGGCTGTGGGCATGGAACTGGAGTTCAAGGGAACCGGCTTAGAGGAAGTGGGCGTTGAAAAGGCCACCGGTAAGGTGCGCGTCAAGGTCAATCCCAAGTTCTTCCGTCCCGCCGAGGTACAGCTGTTGCTGGGCAGCCCGGAGAAAGCGGAAAAGCTGCTGGGCTGGAAGCGGGAGATCGACTTCAACGAACTGGTGTCCCGCATGGCAAAAAATGATTTGGATTTGGTGAGCAAGGAATGAAAAAAGCGTTGATTATCGGCGGTGCCGGCTTTGTGGGCCAGCATCTGGCCCGGCATCTGCACGATGATCTGGGCTGGCAGACGGCAGTGACAAAACTGCCCTTTGAAAATCCGCATGTTCCCTTCGCAGAGGTATACGATCTGGACATTCTGAATCAGGAGGCCGTGACCGGCCTCCTGACAGAAGTGAAGCCGGACTACATTTTTCATCTGGCCGCCCAGAGCTCGGCGGCTCTTTCATGGAAAAAGCCCGCTATGACGGTGGACATCAACATTAAGGGCGCTGTCAATGTGCTGGAGGCCATCCGCACACTGGAAAATCAGCCCCGGGTACTGCTCATCGGCTCCAGCGAGGAGTATGGCAAGGTATCCGAGGCGGAATGCCCCATCACGGAGCGGCAGGAGGCCCGGCCCGGCAACATCTATGCCGCCACCAAGGTCTGCCAGGAGATGATCGGGAAGCTGTATGCTGACGCCTACCAAATGGACGTGATGGCCACCCGCTCTTTCAACCATGTGGGGCCCGGACAGGCGCCCATCTTCGTAGTGGCCGATTTCTGCAAACAGGTGGCTGAGGTAGAGGCCGGTACCCATGAGCCGGTACTCCGAGTGGGCAATCTGGCAGCAGCCCGGGACTTTACGGACGTGCGGGATGTCGTGCGGGCCTATGCGCTTTTGGCGCAAAAAGGACAACGGGGTGAAATTTACAATGGGGGTACCGGCAGAGCGGTCACCATTGCGTCTATTTTACAGATGATTCTGGGACAGTCCACGGCCGCGATCCGCGTAGAAAAAGACCCGGAGAGGTTCCGGCCGCTGGACGCGCCGCTGAATGTGGCCGATATTTCCAAGCTACAAAAAGATACCGGCTGGCAGCCGGAGATCCCCCTTGAAACGACCATTGGGGATGCGCTGAACGAATGGCGAAAGGCGGTTTCTTGACACCATGCAAAAAACCCTGAAAGAGATATATGATTATCGGAATATGATCTACATGCTGGTGCGCAAAGATTTGCGGGGCCGGTACAAAGGGTCTGCCCTGGGCTTTTTGTGGACTTTTCTGAATCCGCTGCTGCAATTGGCTGTCTATACACTGGTGTTTTCCACCGTGATGCGGGCGGGTATTGATAAATACTATCTGTTTTTGTTTGTGGCGCTGATTCCCTGGCTGGCCATGGCCAACTCGGTGAACGGCGGCGCCACCTGTATTTTGTCACAGCAGAACCTGGTGACAAAAATTCACTTTCCTCGGCAGGTGCTGCCCATTGCCACGGTGACAACCAGCTTTGTCAACATGCTTTTGTGTATGATCGTGGTGCTGGCGGTGTGCATTTTCAGCGTGGGACTGAACTTTGCGGTATTGTGGTATCTGATTCCCACCATGCTTATCGAATATGTTCTGGCGCTGGGGATCGCTTTCCTTGTGTCCGGTTTGACGGTTTATTTCCGGGATCTGGAACATATTGTGGGCATTTTTGTGATGGCCTGGCAGTTTTTGTCGCCGGTGATGTACTCCATTGATATGGTGCCGGAGAAGGTTTACAATATTTTTATGCTCAATCCCATGACGGCCGTCATTATTTCTTACAGAAATATTCTGTACTATAAAACGGCGCCGGACCTGAGTACCATGCTGCTGGCGCTGGGGATGGGCGTGTTTTTCCTGGTGGTAGGCTGGTTTGTCTTTGCCAAGCTGGAAAGACACTTCGCGGAGGAACTGTAATGGAGTCAATGACAAGAAAAGTAACGCCTGTGGATGACGATACGGCGATCTCTGTTTCCAATATTACAAAAAGCTTTAAGGTGTACTACGATAAGGGTGTGAGCCTGAAAGATAAGCTTTTGTTTCGAGGGCGTGGACGCTATGAAAAGCATCAGGTGCTCAAGGGCGTCAGCTTTGATGTGAAAAAGGGAGAGGCTATCGGTCTGATCGGACAGAACGGCTGCGGTAAGAGCACCACGCTGAAAATGCTGACCCAGATCATGTATCCCGATTCCGGCACTATTACCATGAAGGGGCGTGTATCCGCCCTGATCGAACTGGGAGCGGGCTTTCATCCGGACATGAGCGGCCGGGAAAATATCTATACCAACGCGGCTATTTTCGGACTGACTCGCAAGGAAGTGGACGCGTGTGTCGATGAGATCATCGAGTTTTCCGAGTTGGGAGAATACATTGACAACCCGGTGCGAACCTATTCCTCCGGCATGTATATGCGCCTGGCCTTTTCTGTGGCCATCAATGTCAACGCTGACATTCTGCTGGTAGACGAGATTTTGGCTGTGGGTGACGCGGCGTTTCAGGCCAAGTGCTTTAACAAGCTGCGGAAGATCAAGGCGGCGGGTACCACCATTGTAATCGTATCCCACTCCTTAGGTCAGATCGAGCAGCTGTGTGAGCGCTCTTACTGGATCGATAAAGGCGTGGTGCGCCTCTCCGGCATCCCCCGGGAGGTACATGCGGAATATCTGGCCTTTATGGGCGACAAGGCCGCCCGTATACAGGCCGCTGAAGATGCGGAAAAGGGGAAAACAGAAGCCCCCGGAACGCAGACGGAGACAAAGGACGATAAGCGCTGGGGCAGCGGCGCGGGTGTGATGGATAAGGGTGACATGCGGGATGAAAAGGGAAATCAGCAGACAAGCTTCCATCCCGGCGACGCCGCCACTGTTCGCATTCACTACCGTGCCCAAAAACCGGTGGATGATGTGGTGGTGGGACTGGCGGTTTATCGCTCCGACCAAACCTATCTCTTCGGCACCAATACCATGATCGACCATATAGGCCGCTCGGAATTGTCGGGCGAGGGGACAATGGAAATATGTCTGGAGGATCTGGCGCTGGTAGCGGGCAAGTATTCGCTGGATCTGGCTTTTCACAAACCCGATGGATTCTCCTATGACTTTTGGAGAGAATCATGTCTCTTTCAGATTACCAGCGATAAAGAGGAGGCCGGACTTGTGAGCCTGAAGCACAAGTGGAAATTCTGAGAGACCGATTTCCGTATCAAAAAGGAGTTGAGTGAAGAATGTCTTTAAAGGAGCGACTGCTGCGCATTCCTGTTATCGGCTATATATTGCGCTGGTTTGCCAGTATTGCCTGTCTGCCCCGTCGGATGACAATGACCCGGGACTGTCTGCGTGAGCAGAGGGAGCAAATGCTGACGCTTCAAAAGACATTGGAACAAAGACTTTCCGAGCTGGAATTTCAAATCAACCGGTGTGAGGAAAAGGAGACAACGGGCGTTTTCAACAGGTCCTTTCATGCGCTGGAGGGAGACTGCGAAGAGATGAAGCGGCTGCGCACGGTTTTAAGTGGCCAGCCCTGCCTTTGGGGGGATCCCGCGCGTCTGCACATAGCGGCTACGGCGGCAGTGTTTCCTTGCTTTTTCAATACGAATTCAGGCCACATTACCATTGGCGACTACACCTTTGCCGGTTCCGATGTGAGTATTCTGGCCGGCAGCCATGACAAGAACCTCACCGGCCTGCTGCGGCGGGATCTGCCACTGGGGGAGGGCTGCGATATTGTCATCGGCAGCGGCGTGTGGCTTGCCTCTGCCTGTACGGTGCTGGGGCCCTGCACCATCGGCGATAACGCAGTGATTGCGGCCGGCAGCCTGGTAACGCCGGGCACCGTTGTGCCGCCCAATACGGTTTACGGCGGAAACCCGGCACAGGAGATCAAAAAGCTGGACAATAGTGGGGGCTTTTGCCGGACCACCGAGTTTTTTGCCGCGGCGCAGCCGGAGCCACCGGTGGCCGACAGTGCGGTGGGCCGGGCGTTTGAGCGTGCCAATGGCCTTCTTTATGTAAAAGGCTGGTATGCCGAAGAGCGGATTGCCCGAGCGGGTACATGGCAGTCGGCGCACCGACTGTACGGCAGCGAGGCGGAGCTATATTATTATCGCCCCAAAGCAGAAGAAAGTGAACTGGTACTGGTTTTCCGTTGGGACGGAGCGGACGAGCTCCATTTGTGCGTGTCCTGCGGGAACCATAAGAAGACGGTGCTGGTAGCCCCGTCGGAGGAAAGGGAGATCAGAATCCCTGTTGTATGCAAGGAACAGGTTTTGCGGATTGATGTGTCTGTGACCGACCAGGACCCGACACGGAAAAGCCAGAATGGCCTGTTGGTATTTGAGGCTGAAAGAAAGGACCATGATGGCTGGGATATGGAAGAAATTAATGTAAAGCAGGGAAAAAACTGCGCGGCGGTATCGCAGGAGGAATGCATTTTCAAAGAAGTGGCAAGGGAAATCTGCGAAAGTGCCGATCAGAGCAGTCCCTATGAAGAGACTGTCAGATTTGAGGAAATTCCCGTGGCGGTACATGAAAAGACAGTGGCTCCCGACCAGTTTTATGACGAGGTATTGAGCCAGAATGTGCAGGATATGAATACACGCTGTATGATCGAGTACTACCGCCCGCTGGAGGATTCCGGGTTTAAACGCTTTATCAAGCGGGTGATACGCAAAATACTGTGTTTCCTGATCCATCCCCTGACGGCGGAAATCACGCAGTTCAATATAGCGTCAACCGCCTCTGCCAACAGTTTGTACAGCTTTGTGGAGGCACAGCAGCTGGAAAATCAGCGCAAGGATAAACGGATAGAGGAGCTGGAGCGGAGAATCAATTCTCTGGAAGCGGCTGCACGGAAGGAATGAGGGAAACAAAAAATGAGAGTTGTGCAGTTATTGCCCAGTATTACGATCGGCGACGCCGTCAGCAACGATGCGCGCACACTTAAACAGGTGATTGCCTCCATGGGCTTCAAAACGCAGATCTATGCAGAAGGTGTTGACCGCCGCTTGCCCAAGGACACGGCACTTCCCCTGACCAAGATGCCTCCGCTGAAGGAGTCGGATATTTTGATTTACCATTTGGCCATCGGAACCGACCTGAATCGTAAGATCGATTCTTACAAATGCCGGAAGATGATGATTTATCATAACATCACACCGCCTGCCTTTTTTGCCCCGTACAACAGGAATTCTGAGCAGATATGTGCCAGCGGCCTGAAGGATATGGCCCGGCTGAATCAATCCTTCACCTATTGCATGGCGGATTCGCCCTTTAACCGCCAGAATCTGTTGGATGCCGGGTATACCTGTCCCATTGACGTGCGTCCGGTGTTGATTCCTTTCGACGATTATAAAAGAACGCCGGATGCGGCTACTGTGGAACAGTACAGTGACGGCTGGACCAACATTCTTTTTGTGGGACGCATTGCACCCAACAAAAAACAAGAGGATGTCATTCGGGCTTTTGCGTACTATAAGAAACATATCAATCCGCAATCAAGACTCATTCTGGTCGGCAATGCCGGCGGTATGGAAAACTATCTCAAGAGATTGCAGGATTATATCAATGTTCTGGATGTGCAGGATGTTATTTTTCCCGGACACATCAGCTTTGAACAGATTTTGGCCTTTTACCGGACGGCCCATGTCTTCTTGTGCATGAGCGAGCATGAGGGATTCTGTGTGCCGCTGCTGGAGGCAATGTTCTTCAACGTGCCTGTGATCGCCTACGACAGCTGCGCTGTACCGGACACATTGGGGAACGGAATGCTGCTTGAGAGCAAAGATCCCCGCGCAACAGCGGCAGTGATCGATCGCCTGGTGCAGGACAAGGAGCTGAGGGAGAAACTGCTGAGCGCTCAGAAAAAGCAGCTGGAATCCTTCTCCTATGAGCATGTCAGCGAACTGTTCAAAAAGCAATTTACGACGTTTCTGAATCAGAAAGCCGGCTGTGAAGAATAAAGCTGCGCCGCCAGAACCGATTCTGCAATGGGCGCAAAATCAATCGGCCGAAAGGATGACCGGGAAAGGTATTTTTTAAGATGGATGAAAATAAGCAAGAGAATCAGCCCGTCAAAAAAGAAAAAAGAAAACTTCCTTGGGGGTATTTGCTACTGGCAGTGCTGCCCTGTATCTCCTTTTTTGTATTCCCCGCATTCTCGCTATACTATAAGAATACGGGAGACTTTGCCTTTGGCGCATCAACAATCATCACATACGCTTTGACCGGCTGTGCCGCAGTTTTTATTATTTTGTCAGTGATTGCCTTTCTGCTGCCCCAGAAGAAAGGACTTTGGATTTTTTCCAGTTTGACATTTTCGGCAGGATTCGGGCTGTATATACAATACAATTTTCTCAACCCCAAGGTAGGGACGCTGGATGGGACAATGATCGACTGGTCCGCCTATACAAAAAACGGCGTTATCAGCCTTGCATTCTGGCTGGTATGTATCATTGTGCCGCTGGTGCTTACGCTGAAATGGAAAGAGAAATGCCTGACTGTGCTGAAGCTATTATCGGTCTGCGTTGCAGGTATCGAGGTCGCAACGGTGGTTACGCTGATGCTGACCACACCCAAAGCGACACAGAGCGCATTCAGCGTGACCAATGCCAACCGTCTGAATGTATCCGATGAAAACATTGTGGTTTTTGTCCTGGATACAGTGGATGAGGAATTATTCCGGCAGCTGCGCGCAGACGGAAATCCTGAAGTATCGGATGAGGCGCTTACGGATTTTATCTCGTTTAATAACTGCATCAGCGGCGGAAGCCCTACGCTGTTCGGCCTTCCCATTCTGCTGACCGGTCAGCAATATGAAGAAACCAAGGAGACTGACGGGGATTATCTGGCTGAGGTTTATAATCCCTATCTGGCTGACGCCTTCGGAAATTGCGCGCTATATCAGGATTTGCACGACAACGGTTATCAAATCGGAATCTATACGGATGCCATGTATCTGCAGGGGTGCCCGGAAGATCTGTTGGATAATTTGGGATATGGCCAATGGTCTATTTCCAATAAGACGGGATTTGCCAAAACTCTTTATAAATTCTGCGCCTTTTTGACATTTCCTCAGCAGCTTAAACAGTATTTTTGGGGGTATACGGCGGAGTTTAACCAGTGGATGACACTTAAAAAGTACGACGGCAGCGTCTATAACTGGTCGACGGGAAACGACGTGTCTTACTATAAGGAATTGACACAGGACGGCCTTAACTATACGCAGGGCGAAAAGAACTTCCGCTTTTATCATTTTACCGGCGCCCACAGCTATGATCTCAACGAAAATATGCAATTCGAGAAAAACAGTACGCCGACCAGACAGACCCGCGGTGAATTCATGATGGTGGAGACCTATATTCAGCAGCTCAAGGATTTAGGCGTGTATGACAATACAACCATTGTTATTACAGCGGATCATGGGGATCGTCACGACCAGGTGTATGCGCAGCCCACAGTGCTGATTAAGCCCCGCAACTATCACGGCGCATTTTCAGAAAATAACGCGCCCATCCAGTTTATGCAATTCCCGGCGACGCTGGCGTCTGAATTTTTGAGCGACTACAGCAGCTATGGCCCCGGCTATTTTGACATTCAGCAAAATACGGAGATCGACCGTACACAGATCGTCCATCGCCCGCTTCTGGAAAATGGCGATGTGATCCATGGATATAATCCCACAAAAAGTGCCATCGAGTTTATCTTCCATGGCAATGCAAACGACAACAATTTCGATCTTGTGGATAAAGCGGCAAATTAAAGAGCTTAGGTGAATAGAAATGATGGATTTTCTTGGTAAAATTTTGGGATATGTAATGCATCTCTCCTGGATCTGCATACCCATTTATCCCCTGACGGTACTGCTGTTTACCATCCTGACAAGGGTGATCCTGCTGCCGGTAAATATCTGGGTGCAGAAAAACAGCATTAAGGTGGTTCAGATCCAACCGGAACTGAACCATATCAAGGCAAAGTATTTCGGCGACCGCGACCGGATTAATGAGGAGATGGCCGCCCTTTATAAAAGAGAAAAATATCACCCCTTTGCAAGCCTCATCCCGCTGGTGATCCAGCTGGTACTGCTGATGGGCGTGATTGCCGTTGTCAAGGATCCGGCCAGCGCCGGCATGACCACGGCTGATATGTTCTGCTGGGGCATTGACTATTATCTGATCCCCTGGGAGGTAAAGGGCTGGTATCTGCTTTGGCCGCTGGTGGCAGGTCTGGCCGCCTGGCTTTTATGCGTGGCGCAGAACCGGGATCAGGTTTTGCAGGCGGAACAGAGCAATCTGAATAAATACGGCCTGATGGCACTCTCAGTGGCCTTGTCCCTTTATCTGGGCGCTTTTGTTCGCTCAGGCGTGGCGCTGTATTGGACATTTGGCAATTTGATCGCCATTGCCCAGATGTATCTCCTCAATCTCTGGATTAACCCCAAGAATTATATCAATTACGAGGCACTGGAGAAAAGCAAAAAGGAACTGGCGGATATTGACGCCTTAGGCGACAATGAGACAAAGGAAATGCGGAAGCGGTCAAAAGCCGATTATAGACGCTTTTTCTCCATTACCAACAAGCATTTGGTTTTCTATTCTGAAAAAAGCGGCTTTTATAAGTATTTCAAGGCAGAAATCGAATGGCTACTGGAACATTCCAATATAACCATTCACTATATAACCAGCGATCCTGACGACCAGATTTTTGCCATTGCCGAAAGGCAGCCTCGCATTAAGCCCTACTATATCGGGCAGAAACGCCTGATTACACTTTTCATGAAGCTGGATACAGATATTCTTGTGATGACCACCCCTGACCTGGAGAATTTTTACCTCAAGCGGAGCTATGTACGCAAGGATATTGAATATGTCTATACCGATCACTCAATGAACAGCTTCAATATGACATTGCGCGAAGGGGCCATGGATCATTTTGACACCATTTTTTGCGCAGGCCCTTATATTGTGGATGAGATCCGCGCGCTGGATAAGCTTCGAAAACTGCCGGAGCAGAAGACGGTAGAAATTGGCTATCCCTATTTGGACGAACTGACGGAACTTTATCAGAGTTCTGCCGTCAAAGTAAACAGCAAAAAGCAAATTTTGATTGCGCCCTCTCACCAGCCCGGCAATATTATGGAGAGCTGTCTCGATGAGATGATCGAGGAGCTTTCAGGCCATGGGTATCAGTTGATTGTCCGCCCGCACCCGCAGTACATTCGTCGAAATCCGGATAAGATACAGGCACTTTTGAAGAAGTATAGTACGTATCCCAAGGAGGAACTGCAGATCCAAACGGATTTCTCCTCCAATGAAACAGTTTACGGATCGGATCTTCTGATAACGGACTGGTCCAGCATCGCTTTTGAATATAGTTTTGCAACAGCGAAACCCTCATTATTTATCAACACGCCCATGAAGGTCATTAACCCCAACTGGGAAGCCATTGGCATTGAGCCTATTGACCTTCGGCTGCGCAAAAAACTGGGTATTTCTCTGGAATTGAATGAGGTTGCCAACATTGCCGGTACCGCTGAAGAGATGCTGACGCACGCCCAGGCCTATGCCGATCAAATCGAGGAAACCAAACGGGAGATTATGTTCCATCCGGGGGATGCAGCCCGTGCCGCCGGAAAATATTTGTTGGGTCAGCTGAGTGGAAAGCACTCAAAATCATAATTTGAATTATGCATAAGGAAGGATGAAAAAATGAAACTTTTCAACAAAATCTGTGCCGTTACAAGCGTAATGCTGCTGCTGACGGTTACCGCAAATGCTTACATTGACCCCTCGGTGACAACCTATGCCATTCAGGCAATTGCCGGTGTGGTGATCGCCGTGGGCGCTGTAGCGGGTATTGTCTGGACGAAGATGAAGAAAAAGGCCAAGGAAAAGCTGAACATCGATCTGGAGGGCAAGAAGGAAGTCGAAGAAGATGTGGTGGAATATACAGAGGAAGTAAAGGAAACCCCAAAAGAAGATATGGCCGCAAAAACCGAGGCTGCCGCGAAAACCGAATAATATTATAAAAGCCGCTGCATGAAAGCAGCGGCTTTTATAATGCAGAATACGTCACTTCAAGGCGTCCCGCAGTGTATCGGTGATCGCCCCCTGAAAAAGACGGGTGGAGTGTCCATGGAGAGTTTCCAGGGCGCCGGGAACAAGAGAACCGGCGATGCTGCCACCCATAAAGAGATCCAGGTCCAAAATGAATTTTACCTCGGGATCATCAGGGATGCCCGGCGTGTTGCGCTGCATACGCCCGGGGCCCGCGTGGATCCGGACATGGCAGCTGCTGTCAAGACGCATTTCCGCGTCCAGCGCACATTTAGAGAGGTTTGCCTCAGCCACATCCGGCTGCGACAGCGGCCCCAGATAGGGAGATTGCAGTAGCTCAGCCCAGCTGCAATCCGGGAGCTCCAGCTTCTGCCGAGAGATCACATTGAGATAACGCAGACCAATTCGCTCAAAAAAAGCCGGCTGGTAAAGACGAATAAAATGCCCCAGCGGCTTGTCCAGCTGGCGGGCAAAATCCTCCCAACGGGTGTAGTGGAGGGTGGAGAGGGAAATGAACCGGTTGGTCAGGTTGATCTTCCAGGTGCCGTCAGCTGAAATGAAATTGTAGTTGGTAACGGGATCCTGACGCTCAACAGTGGGATGAGTCGTCCCAATGCCCGCAATTTTAGGGGACAGAATGTCCTGTTTTACCGCATAGCGGGGAAAATCAGCGCGGATGGCCTCCTGAAAATCCACCGGCTCCTTTGTCCCAATAGACAGTATGGCTGGAAAGCGCAGCTGACAGATCACCTCATGCAGTGGACTGCGGGAATAAATACAGCGCTCGTGTTCCGATAAAAGCATAGGGAGGACCCCTTTCAAGTAGTTCGTAGTAATTATTTTAAGGCATCCAGGGTCAAAAGTCAATTGAACCACCGGCATATGGACTGCCTGTATTTTCATAGGATGCCCTGTGAGGAGGGACTCTCTATGATTTCTGTGGCTATGATTTTGCTGACCAACAGCCTTTTTTTATCGCTGCATTTGGCAGATGGCGGTAATTCTTTTCCACGGCCGTTAGGGGCGGCGGAGGAACAAAAATATCTGGAGCGCTGTGCCCGGGGTGATATTGAAGCACGCAATGTGCTGGTGGAACACAATTTGCGCCTGGTTGCACACATTATTAAAAAATACTATACGCAGTCTGACAACCAGGAGGATTTAATTTCCATTGGAACCATTGGCCTTATTAAAGGCATTTCCAGCTTTAAGCCGGATAAAGGGATACGACTGGCAACCTATGCGGCCAGATGCATTGAAAATGAGATCCTGATGTACTTCCGTTCACAAAAAAAGCTGAAGGGCGAGGTGTCGCTTTCGGATTCCCTGGACACCGATCAGGATGGGGATTCCCTGTACCTGATGGATGTGGTGGGCGTGGACGACACCATGCTTTCTGATTTGCAGGAGAAGGAAAACAGGTTGCTGATCCGGCGTCTGGTGCAGGAATGTCTCACACAGAGAGAAGCGGATATTATTCGCAAGCGATATGGGTTAGGCGGCGTAAAGCCGCAGACACAACGAGAAATTGCCATGGAATACGGCATCTCACGCAGTTATGTATCGCGCATTGAAAAGAGAGCCTTGGAAAAACTGGAAAAAGAACTGCGGGAATCGTAGCTTTTACAAAAAAGCAGAGTGGCTCAGCCACTCTGCTTTTTTGCAGACAACCGGGATGGGTGGTATATTCAAAGTTGAAAGCCTCAATATAATACAACGTAGTATTGAAAAAGAAAAAATTGATTTCGGGATTAGGGGTAGTATTAGGCCAAAATAATATAAAAAATGGCAGAACGGGAAATGTAAAAAACCGCTGTATCCCCTAAAAATACTGGGAAAAAACCATTTAATTTCCCGCATATTGTTGTAAAAGGACGAACTTTGTGGAATCCTAATTAAAAATATATAAAGAATAGTAGGCTTTTGCCTACCTTGGGGTTATATACGGCTGGTTGTGTATTTGCGCGACAGGTCGATTTGATAGGGAGCTTTTATAAATGAGCCATGCAAGTCGTAAAACAAAGGGATTTACACTGACAGAGGTCATTGTTGTTACTGCCATTATTGCGATACTGGCGGCTGTGGCGATACCGCTGGTGGTGAAGTTGCGCACAAATTTGAAAATGTCGGAAGCAAATACAATTGCCAAGGAAATTTTTATTTCCGCGCAAAACCGACTGTCAGCCATGTCGGCGTCGGGCGATATGGTTGATTTTGCAGATGAGCTAAAAGGCACCGACTACAGTGGTCGCAAGATTGACCCCGCCGACTTTGCCGACAGCAGCGGATGGGGCGATATTTATTACATAACATCGGAGGACGGTGCCACAACCCAGTATCTTATTTTGGATGATTCGGTTATCAGCAAGACGCTTAAAGGCGGCTATATTGTGGAGCTTGATCCGGAAAATGGAAATATTTACAGCGTATTTTACCGGGAGGGAACACTGGACAAGCTGCTGTCACTATATACAAGCCGGGACAGCGACTCGGTTTTCACCGATCGCTCTGAAGGAAATCGGCGTGACAGCCTGACAGGCTACTATTCCAGCGCGGATGCCAGTACTTCTGCGGAGATTACCAATTTTGATCCCAAGGTGGAGGCAGTCAATAAAGAAGAGCTTTATTTACAGTTGACCTGCGACAACATGCGCACGCTTCGCGCCTCGTGGCAATACCTTACGATCTCCGTCGAGCTGACGGATGAGCACAACCATACCTGGGAAAAGGAGTATAAGTCCACAGATTTTACAGGAAATGACTGGGAATTTTATTATGACAAGCTGACGGCCAGGATTCGCCTTGACAGTATGAGCGCCGGCATGTCCTTTTCTGAAATTACAAAAAGCGGCGATACCAGTCTGACAGCCGGAGACACCATCACCGCCAAGGCCTCTTTGCGCTATGCCAAGGGCAGCCGGACTATCACGACCCAAAAACCGGCGGAAGCGACCTTCAACAGCCTCTTTGCGTCCAGAGCAGGAGGTAAGGTGGAGATCGCTTATCTGCGGCAGTTGAACAATCTGCGGAGTTCCATTCTGGGCGACAATGCCGCCAATATAACGGCTATAGTGCAGACACAACCGATTGACTTCAAGCCCCATAGCTGGACAATTGACGCGGTGTGCCCGTCTTCGTTGGTGCCTGAAAAAGCAGGGGATAAAGTTGTATATAGGGTGGTCAATCCACTGGACAGCTTTGAGCCGATCTCTAATGAAACCCTGTTTGGGGGGACAAGCAGGGGGAGTGCCAGCTTTGCGGGCAACAAGCTGCTGAACTTTGTGATTAACTATCCCGATACAGTGGCTGCCGGTACTGTTGACAGTGGTACAGGTTTATTTGCACAAGCAAACTGCGATATTTCTTCGGTGGAGCTTGTGGATCCATCCGTTATAGGAACCAGTTACACAGGTGCGTTGGTGGGCTATCTGACCGGTGGCAGTATTGACAAATGCGGCGTATATCTGTCCGATCAGACGACGGACGGCATCTGGCTGACACAGGAGGAAATGGACGCCAGTCTCGCAGAACATATGGTTTCCAGCAATAGCCGCTGGTTTGTAGGCGGATTGGTAGGACAGGCCAATTCTGCCGTAATTTCCGATAGCTTTGCCGCTATTAATGTAAAAGGCAAATCCAATGTGGGTGGCTTGGCGGGACGAACGAATTCCACAACTGTCAAAAACTGTTATGCATCCGGCGATGTGGCAGCCGATGGGTATGGCGGTGGCCTGATTGGCGATATACTTGGTTCCAGTGTGATAAAAGGCTGCTACACCACATCCAATGTATCAATTGACGGTAACAACTGGGGCGGCGGTTTTACGGCGTTTCTCGGCGGGCGTGCTTCCGTTCAAACCAGTTCGGCCTATGGACTGACCATCAGTACGATAGCAGATGACAAAACAACTGCGCCCTTTGTACCAGTTGATGGCGGCCATGCGGCGGGAGTCCTTTCCGACTGTGTCTATCTCTATCAGAAGGGATATAATGACCAATATAGATTCACTGTGGATGGGGTAACATCCCAAAAATACACCGAATTGCGAAAAGAAGCTGCTGAAAAGGAGCTGCAACTCAGCGCGGAAAAGACCCATCCCTACAATGTTGATCTTTTTACGGTGGCCTTCCCCTTTGCCAGAACAGAAAACCAAACTGACTATTATGGCAACTGGCCCAAGGAATATCTGCTGGAAACCTCACTTGTATATTATGAAAAGTATTCGGATGGTACGGTGGGTTATTACGCGGACGGCACATCCACGGACACGGAAACGGATGCCGCCGAGCGGGTTTGGAATTTGAATACGCTGAAAACGCAAACGGAGCTGGACGAAAATACCCTGACCGTGTCAGAGGACGGCTATGCCATTTTGTCTGTCTATAATTTGATAAAGATGGAGTACAGGCTTAACGGTAACAGCGAAGAGACGATTTCTATTCAGGACCAGGCCGGTCCAGATGCCTTTATTCGCTTGAAAACGGAGAAAAATCTGACTTTCACAGATAGTACGGATTCCAAATTTACGGTGGACTATATTTATATCTATCAGCTGCCGCTTGCCTTGCAGGAGACGGCTCGTGATATAACGGCGTCGTTTTACGATACACTGATTCTATCCTGCTATGCAAAAGGGAAGGAAGAGCCGGTCGCAGCCAACTATACGTTCTATTATTGTCCTCACTTTGCCAAGAATGCGATTAACCCGGGTATTAGAGAGAATACAGCCAGCCGGCCCGATGACCCGTCTGATATTTATGTGCGTTCCGCTCGGCAGCTCAACGCTTTGGGCAGATTCTATTATTATTGGAATACGCAGAACAATGGTATGGGAGCAAAATTCAATTTTGGGCAGGAAATTGATATTAATTTTAGTGCCTACACAAAAGAATATTGCGGGGAGACCTTTGACTTGACGGATACAAATGCCGATAATATATATCGGAATCGCCCCATCGGCGCATCCGGCGTTGACAAAGAAGGAAATGTCAATCCGTGCCAGTTTACCAATACATATAATGGGCAGGACCACCGAATTATAGACTTTTGCTTGTCGGAGGGCGACCGGCGGTTTACCGGCCTGTTCGGTGAGATATTGAATGCAAACCTATCCAATATCCATATGGTTTCAAACGGAGAAACCGGCTATGTAACATCCACCTACAATAAGGTGATTTACAATAAAGATGGCAGCACATATTATGAAACGCGTGCTGTCGGTGCATTGATAGGACTTATCTATGTTGACGCAAAGAACGGGGTGGCAACATGCGGTGAGGTAACAAATTGCACGGCTTCCGGATATCGCGTTGGCTATGAAGCAGAAACAGTGAATGCCTCTACGGCTGCGGGTGGCCTGGTGGGCATCAATATGGGTCGGCTGAGCGGTTGCAGCTCAGTAAATACGGTTTCACTGGATGTCACAAACCAGAGCAACCTGTCTATGTCTGTGGGCGGCATGGTGGGCAGCAATAACTGTGGCCGATTGAGCCAGTATAATGTTGTCGGCCTTTCAAATTGCTATGCCGGCGGCACACTGTCGCTCAATGTGCAAAACCTCAGAAATACGACCCGAAACAGTATCGGCGGTGTGGCCGGAGGCTATTTTGCCGTCTATACAGGTTGGGATAATAATGGGTACTTGCCCGTGGAAAACAAGCTGGAGATACAGAATTGTTATTCATTCTGCAGCTTTAAGGCTTCCAATGCTTATACCACATATGGTGTGAGTGGAAACCGGAACGGAAGTTATTATACCCTGACCAATTGCTATTATCTAAAAGACACAGTCCAAAGTGGGGTTACAGGATGGACCGGCGCGGTAGCCAAGACTTCTGAACAGCTTAAGACGGCTAATTTAGGAACCGCTTTTACCACCGCCGTGTATACCTATCCGACAACAGCGACACTGCAGGGGGAAGAGTATCCTTTTCCCACCTCCGTGAAAAACGATGGTCAGCCTGCGCACTTTGGTGACTGGCCTGCGGTAGTTTATCCCGGTGCATTCCTTACCTACTATGAACAATATAGTGACAATTCGGTGGGGTTCTATTTCCTCGACGGGGATAATGTGCTGCAAAACACATTGGATACTGACAATACCAAGACTATTGCGACAGCCGGCTATGGCATTATGCAAATGACTGACGCCAAACTGGGAACCTACCGAATGCTGGATGCCGATGAAAAGGAAATAACGGCGGCAATATCAGAACAGACGGTTGGAACTGCCGATGTACAGGGGCGGACATATGCGCTGCATCCATTTACACAGACTGGCGTAGCCGCGTTGTCGGCGGGCGAAAGCAATGCCGAGAAGCAGCTGACGCTGGTGTCCGGCAAACTGAATAATCGACAGACGCTGTATGTCAACGTTTGGTACGGTGCGGCCATTACCAATGAAGAAGATGCACTGTCCACCAAGGAAGTACCCTTCCAGCTGCGGACGATGCAGCAGCTCGTTGCCGTGAAGAACTATAAAAGCACGACAGATACTTCCGTTTATTTCCAGCAGACCCATGATATTGACGCTGCCGGATATACGCTGCCAACGGATCAAAAGGCCGTTGTTCCGCTTGTGGGAAAAACATACACCATCAGCGGCGGTGACGGCAGCTATACCATTAAAAATCTGTCCGCGCCTCTGATTGGAGATAACTACGGAACGCTTGCGTATCTGAAATTGTCAGATTCGCAGTTTACAACAGCAGAGGCGCAGGCCGCGGCGCTGGCGGTGACAAATAGAGCAAAAGGAACCATCAGCAGCTGCACGGTGACAGGAACCAAAATTACGCTGAATGCGGCTGATACGGTCAAAACGCGGTTCGGCACGCTCTGCGGTCAGAATGACGGCAAAATCGAAGGATGTACGGTGGAAAATGCCGTGGTAACAGATCTGACCGCTGCGGCAGGCAGCACCATTGCAGGCTTTGTCGGCCAGAACAGCGCGGGAGCTTCGGTCTCTTCCTCCGCTGTGATCGGCGGCAGCTTTGGACTCAACGATGTGACAGACGCGCAAAGACCTATTACGGACAAGCTGGGTAAATCTTCTGTTTCCGGCTTTGTGTCGGTGAACAGCGGTACCATCGGCGGTGATATGAACACGCTCTGCTATGTGTCCGCAGGTAAATACCAGGAATCGCTGCTGGGCAAGAGCTATGGGGATGTATTCCTTGGCGGTGACAGCGCCTACGGCTTTGTGGGGACTAATGCAAGTACCGGTATCATCAAGGGCTGCTTTACCGTGGCATCCGTAACGGGCCTGAATGAAGCGGCGGGCTTCGGCGGCAGTGTGGGCGGTCAGGTGACCTACTCCTATGCCAACTGTGCTGTCAGTGGACAGATTGCTTCCGGCTTTGCTAACAGGGTACAGGAAACAACTACAATGGATTGGTGGGGATATCCTGTTGATACACTTCAGTATTGCTATAGTATTGGTACCGTATCGGGCAGTACAGAGGGATATGGCTTTGCCAAGACCCTAACCGGTATGGTGGATAATGTCTATACCATCAGTGATCTGAGCGGGACAACGGGAACAAAGACCGGATTTACCGACGGTGCAACGGAAAAGTATGATTATGACAATCGGACATCCAATCAAGGATACTATAACGATCAGTATTATTGGGTATCCGATGCCAACAAGACGATTAACACAGGTGTGAAGGATTCGTCCGGAGCAGGACAGTGTACCCTTTCCGGTTTGAAGTGGCAGGCCAAGAACTGGATCCAAACCAAAACAGCCTATCCCTTCACAGAGAGTAACGGCACAAAGTATTTCGCCTCGCTGCAGGATGGGCCGGATCACTACGGTGATTGGCCGTTGGCGCAGCTCGGCAAAATCGGTATCAGCTGGAACAAATGCGAGCTTTATTGGAATGGTTATTGGTATGACTATCGTCTTACCGGCGGCGGTGCAGCCGGATATGATGTGGATACGGAAGACCAGGATATGACGCCGCCCATTGTGACATGGGATCCTTCATATTCTACACGAGGAACAAGGTATTACCTTTATGTATCTGATGACCTTTTTCCAGACTATCCGGACGGCTGGACGATCACAAGTAATAAGGGCTCCGTGGGAACGGAGGAAAATGTATCCCCAGACGGTTATCGTTATTTCCGGTTGAACGATGTCAGCAATAATGCAACATTCCAGTTTATGCTGGATGGAAAATTGAAGTTTACAATCACAATTAAAACAAACGGAAATACAGTCAGCCTTACATATAACGAAGCATAGTGAATAATTGACGCAGGGAGGCGCCGCATGAAGCAGATCAAGCAAAAATTGAATAGCCAGTGCGGCGCCTCTTTGATGATCACGCTGATTTTCTTTCTGGTATGCGTGATGATCGCGTCGGTGACGCTGACGGCGGCATCGGCCAGTGTGGGACGCACCGTACAGCAACGGAAGGAACAGCAGGCTTATCTCTCCGTCAGCTCTGCGGCTCAGTTGCTGCAAAGCTCATTTCAGTCGGCCGGAATGAGCGTCACTGCCGAGCGTGTAGCATTGACGCATCAATGCAATAGAAATCTCTCGCAACATACGGAGAAACCGGCAAGCGACTGGCAGGACACGACACAAGTAACAGAGGGTGATGATATGGCATGGCTGCGCGGGTACCTTCGCAGTGACGCCCTGTCGCTGAGCAAAACACCGGATGCCGCAACGCCAACACATACCTTTACTATTAAGCCGGATAACGCAGACATGCTGGCCGTTCAGGTCAAAATGACGATGGAAAAGGATTATAAGCTGATTTTTGACCTGGCAGCGGTCGATCCGAACCAAGCCGGAAAGACGCTGACGGCCTATACGATGGAAGTTGCCTTTACCGGAACGGCCACAGAAGAGAGCGCGTCGGCAAACGACACAACAGCAACGTGCCAGTACATAACCACTGAAACAGTCATTGATGATACCGGCAGCTTTACAGAGGTAGAAAAGACTGTGACCACGCCGCTTTTGCGGACCACCACAACCCGGACGATCAGCTGGCAGGCCGGTGTTATAACGAAGGGAGCAATATCGTGAAGAAGCTGCGCCAAAAATTGCATAGCAACAGCGGCGAGAGTCTGGTGGAGACGCTGGTCTCCATTGTGATCGTTGTATTTGCCTCCCTTCTGCTATTGATGTCCACCGTGACGGCCACGCGTTTTAATAAAAAAGCCCAGGAGCTGAGCACCGCCTATACAGACGAACTGGAAAAGGCGGAGTTGCAAAGCGACAGTTCGTGGTCAGGTAAAGTCACAATCAGCGGAGACGGCATTACGACACCCCCTCAAATTTCGGTCAGTTATTATGGGCAAGCGGGAAAACTCTCCTCCTACACAGTGGATGAGGCGGGTGGATGATATGAAAAAAAAGCTGCAAACAAAAAGCGGTATGACGCTGGTGGAGCTGTTGGTGGCCATGATGATTATGCTGCTGGCCGGCGTGGGCATGTCCATCGGTCTAAAATCCGCCATACAGGTATATGACCGCTCTCTGTTTTCCTCTGAGTCCCTAGTGCTGCAGGATACCATCAATACAACGTTGGGAGACTATCTGCGCTATGCCACCGAGGAGACCGTAGAGGATAAGGAACTGATCAAGATCAACGGCCGGGGCAGCGGCTGCATTGTTTCGGGTGTTGCTTCCGCAGGCTCCTTTACAGAGGGTGACGGGTATTTGTATTTTGTTGTGGGTGACAAGAAGAACCTGATGCTGAACAGCGGCGCTTACAGTAATATGAAAGTGCAGTACACATCGTGTAATTATGAAGATGGTGTGTTTACCGTGAATTATCAGATAAAATCCGCCAACGGCAAGGGAATCAAGCTATGTACGGTTCAATTCCGATCACTTGCTGCGGCATAAATAAAAATGTACCTATGGAAGGGGTTTGACGATGGCTTATAAAAGATTGGGCGATCTGCTGGTGTCTGTGGGCCTTATTACGAACGAACAGCTGGGCGAAGCACTGAAAATCAGCAAAAATCAGGGGAAACGTCTCGGCACTGTGCTGATTGAAACAGGCGTAATCACGGAGCTCCAGTTGATCGACGTACTAAAGATCCAACTGGGTGTGGAGTTCGTGGATTTGGCCAAGATGGATATTCCACTGTCTCTGGCTAATATGGTGCCGAAGAACATCGCACGCAAGTATACGGTGGTACCGGTGCGAGCTGTTGGCGGCGAGCTGTATCTGGCCATGGTGGATCCTCTGAACTTTGTGGCCATTGAAGAGGTCAAATCGGTCACCAAAAAACGGGTGATTCCCATGATCGCTACAGCTTCTGCGACGGAGCGCGCTATTGCTGCTCTCTACGGAGCCGAAGGTGTATCCCGCGCCATTGACGAATTACAGCGCGACTTGGTCAACGATGAAAACGCGGTGACAGAAGCTGCCACTACACCTCTTGATCTGGAGGAGGGACAGTCCGCACCCACTATTCGCCTGGTCAACTCCATTATTGAGCGAGCTGTGTCGGAAAATGCCAGTGATATTCATCTGGAACCCTGCGAGGGTGGTATGATCGTGCGTATGCGTGTGGACGGCGTGCTGCATCAGATTCTGACAATGCCGAAAAATTTACAGGCATCCATTACCTCCCGCATTAAGATCATGGGCGCCATCGACATTGCTGAACGTCGGATTCCTCAAGACGGCCGCGCCAATGTGCGTGTGCGGCAAAAAGATGTGGATCTGCGTATTTCCACGCTACCTACCATCTACGGCGAAAAGATCGTGGTTCGGCTTTTGATGAAGTCGGAGCAGCTGCTGACCAGCGCCGGTATCGGCCTTGTGGGCGAGAATCTGGAAAAGTATCAGGATCTGATCCGTAACAGTAACGGCGTGATTCTGATCGTTGGCCCCACCGGATCAGGTAAATCCTCCAGTATGTACACCATGATTCAGGATCTGAACCGGGATGAGGTGAACCTGGTGACGCTGGAAGACCCGGTGGAGTATAATCTGGATCGCATCAATCAGGTGCAGATCAATGAAAAGGTGGGTATGTCCTTTGCCTCCGGCCTTCGCGCCATTTTGCGGCAGGACCCCGATATTATTGCCGTGGGTGAGATCCGTGACGGTGAAACGGCGGAAATTGCCATGCGTGCCGCCATTACGGGCCACCTGGTTTTGTCCACTCTCCATACCAGCGACGCCGTGTCCACGCTGGATCGTCTGGTAGATATCGGAATTGAGCCCTATTTGATTGCCAGTGCTTTGAAGGGCATTATTTCGCAGCGTCTGGTACGAAAGATCTGTCCCCACTGCCGGGAGGCGTATAAGCCCACAGAGGATGAACTGGATCTCCTGGAGCTGCCTGCCGGCGATTATACCTTCTATCGCGGCAAAGGCTGTTCGGAATGTATGGAGACAGGCTATCGCGGGCGGACGGCTACCTTTGAGATACTGACCATGACAACAGAGATCAAGCGCAAGTTCCGTGACCGCGTGCCGCAAAATCAGCTGATGGAGGCGGTGGAGCGCTCGGGCTTCAAGTCCATGCTTGTGGACTGCCGCAAGCTGGTGCTCGCCGGCGTGACCACCTCGGAAGAGGCCAGCCGGATCCTGCATACCACCGATTGAGTACGGAGGGGAAAATGGATCGATCAATACGGGAGATCGTTGCCGGGGCGCGGGCAAAAAATGCGTCGGATGTGCATATTGTCTGCGGCATTCCTGTTCGCTACCGGATTAACGGCAGTTTGGTGAGTCTGGATGAAGAGATTCTCACAGAAAAGGACTGTATCCGAATTGCCAACGAGCTGACGGACGGTCAGTATGAGGAAGTGGCGGCCAAGGGCGAGATGGATTTCGCGGCCACCGTCAGCGGCGTGCGGTGCCGTCTGAATCTCTTTATGCAGCAGCGCTGCGTGTCCACGGCGGTGCGGCTTTTGCAGGACAGTATTCCGGCGGTGCGGCAGCTTTCTCTGCCCCCCATTGTGGAGACCTTTGCCGCCTTCCAGCGGGGTATCGTTATTGTCACCGGCGAGACCGGCTCGGGTAAGTCCACCACACTGGCGGCCTTACTTGACGAGATCAATCATACACGGGCGGAGCATATTATCACACTGGAAGATCCCATTGAATATGTGTACAAGCCCGATAAATGCACCATTAACCAACGGGAGATCGGCATTGATACCGAGAGCTATTCTTCCGGCTTGAAGGCCATTTTGCGGGAAGACCCGGATATTATCCTCATCGGCGAAATGCGGACGCTGGATACCATTGAGACGGCGCTGGTGGCGGCGGAAACCGGCCATCTGGTGTTTGCCACGCTGCACACCAACTCGGCGCCCAATACCATCGACCGTATTGTGGACGTTTTCCCGGCGGAGAAGCAGCAGCAGATCCGTTTGCAGCTGTCCATGACACTGCGGGCGGTGCTGGCCCAGCAGCTGCTGGTGAAAAAGGACGGCAGCGGTCGCATTGCGGCCTGCGAGGTCATGATCCCCACTGACGCCATCCGCAGCCTGATCCGGGAGGCGAAAACGCCCCAGATCGTCAATGCGCTGGCAACGTCGGCGGCGGAGGGCAATATAACCATGGATAACTATTTGATTAAAATGGTACGCGACGGTATCATTTCCAAAGAAGCGGCGGTTTCTGCCGCTGTAGACGCGGCCTTTGTAAAGCGGGCGGTGGGCGCGTCGGGTATGACACAAGGCAAGGCGGTGATGATGCGATGACAACTTATAAATACGAGGCTATTTCCTTTAGCGGCGCCGCCGTAAACGGTGTGATCGAGGCCCATGATGAAAATGACGCCATCATGCGGATCAAGGAAAACTGTTCCGTCATCAACAAGCTGACGGAGGTAAAAGCCAATCCGCTGGAAGGACGATTCAAGTCCCAAAAGATCAATGAAAAGAATTTGGCGCTGGTGTGCCGTCAGTTTTCTATTATCCTGACGGCGGGCCTGCCCATCGTTAAGTCGGTGGAACTGGTGGCGCATCAGGCGGAGGACAAGGTACTCCGTGAGATGCTGACCCAGGTGGCGGGGGATGTGGCCGCGGGTTACCGCTTGGCCGACAGCTTTGAGCTGCGGGGGCCGGGTCTGCCCACCACGTTTATTGAGACGGTTCGTGCCGGCGAGGAATCCGGCGCACTGGAGGAATCATTTGGCAAACTGGCAACCTATTTTACCAAGAAAGCCAAGCTGCGGGGCAAGGTGGTCACGGCACTGACCTATCCCGCTTTTGTACTGGCGGTGGCGGTGGTGGTCATTATCATTATCATGACGGTGGCTGTGCCCTCCTTTACCAAGGCTTTTGGCGGCATGGGCACACAGATGCCCGGCGTGACGCTGGCGCTGATTGCCATGTCCGAGTTCTTTAAAAAGTACCTCCTTTTGATGGTGGCGGTGATTGTGGGACTGGTCCTCCTCTGGAAGGTCTATACCTCCACGGAAAAGGGCCGCCTGACCAAAGGCCGCGTCCAGCTGAATATGCCGGTGCTGGGGAAGGTCAACCGTATGAACTCGGCCAGCCAGCTGGCCAATACACTCTCCACCATGCTCTCCTCCGGCCTTCCCGTGATGAAGGCACTGACCATCACCGGAAAGGCCATGACCAACTATTTGGTGGGCACCGCTGTTACGGATATTGTGGCGGGGGTGGAATCCGGCGGTACCATCGGCGACGGCTTGCGGAACACGAATCTGCTGCCGGAGCTGCTGTGCGAAATGGCGGCCGTGGGCGAACAGACCGGTTCTATGGAGGATACCCTCAACGTCATCGGCGTTTACTACGACAACGAGGTAGAACAGGCCACCAACAGAGCGGTTTCGCTGCTGGAGCCTATTATCATCTGCGTTTTAGCTGTGTTTGTGGTGTTTGTGCTGCTGGCGGTGTATCTGCCCATGTTCTCCCTGTACAATACCATCGGCTAATGCAATTCCCGAAAGAATGGGCCGCAGGGCGGCAAAATGACTTCGGTTTCTGCGGGGGTACAACCCATTCCCGCTGAGATATACAACCCAAAAAGAGATAGAAAAGACTTATGAGGTGAAAACTATGAAAGAAAAAATGAACACCTTGGTAAAGACCCGCAATAAAAAGGGCTTTACTCTGATGGAAATGCTGATCGTGGTGGCCATTATTGCCATCCTGATCGCCATCGCTATTCCTGTATTTACCAACCAGCTGAACAAGGCCAAGGCTGCTACCGACCAGGCCAACGTCCGCTCCGCGTATTCAGTAATGCAGACCTGCAAACTGTTGCAGGCTGGCCCGAATGATGAAAAATTAACAACCACTGCTCAAAAATGGGTTATGCAAGCAGATGGTGCTTTTGCATTGTCGACTGCCAGCACTACTCCTTATAAGCTGAAAACCGCAGCTGTTAAAGTCGATACAGTGCCCGGTTTCCCTGCCAACAAAGTTGATGATCCAATTGTTATCGTTTATGATGGAGCAGGTAATTTTAGCCTGACAAACGCTACTACCTGATTTTGCATCATCTAGCTTTCCCTATGCTAGCGGGGAGAGTGACCAACTGACATGCACGGGGGCGCCGAGGGTTGCGGCGCTCCCGTGGTTGGAACCTTTGCAAATATTTCCCCTTGAGGGGAGGAACATATGAAATTTCCTACGACTTTTATGGCCGTCTACGCAGGCGTGGTGACGGCGCTTCTGGGTCTTGTGATGGGCAGCTTCTTGAACTGCGCCGCCTGGCGCATGACCCACGGGGAGTCCGTGGCCAAGGGCCGCTCCCACTGTGCCGCCTGCGGTCACACGCTGTCGGCCCTTGATTTGGTGCCGGTTTTCAGCTGGCTCTTTTTAAAGGGCCGATGCCGCTACTGCGGCGAAAGGATCTCTCCCGTTCATCCGCTGGCGGAGCTGATCTGCGCAGGCGCCTACACGGCGGTGGTGCTCCACTTTACCATCTCCTGGGAGACAGTGGAGTATCTGATTCTTGTCTCCCTTTTGTTCTGCGCCTCCTGTGCAGATCTGTACGACTACATCATTCCCGACCGGCTGATCGTGGCGGGGATTGTGTGTCGGCTTATTTTCGTGTGTCTGGGCGGGGATGTGCCCGCCGCACTTCTACAGACCCTCATCGGAGGGCTCTCCATCTCCTTGCCGGTGCTTTTGCTGGTACTGGTGATGGAAAAAATACTGAAAAAGGAAGCCATGGGCGGCGGCGACATCAAGCTGTTTTTTGTGGTTGGCCTCTATTTTAACTGTAAAGTAAATCTCGTGGGACTGCTCTTTGCCTGCGTATGCGGCATCGGGGCGGGCCTGCTGTCCCAGCGCGTGCGTCTGCGAGCGGACAGGCATATCCCCTTTGGCCCCTCCATTGCGGCGGGGTGGTTTGCGGCCATGCTGGCCGGCGGGAAAATTATAGATTGGTACATGGGTCTGTTTATGTGAAAACAACGGGCGATAAGAAAGGGTTTTAGCTATGGGAAAGAGTAAGGCGATTACAGGGAAGAGTGGTCCCTCCGGCGGCTCCGGCCTCATCGGCGTGGACATCGGCAGCGCAGAACTTCGGATGGCGCTGGTGAAAAATGGAAGCTATCAGATCATCACCGAGCGTTTGCCGGAAAACGTGGTGAAGGGCGGTCATATTATGGCGCCGGAACAATTGGGAAAATTGATCCATTCCGTCCGGGGCAAGGCCCACATGACGGCCGGCGGCGGCGCGGTGATTCTGCCTGATTTCACCACCTATTTCCGCCGCATCAGTATGCCGCCCATGTCGGTGGAGCAGCTGAAGATCAATTTGCCATATGAATTTCGGGACTACATCGGCGGCGAAACAGACAAGTATTTCTTTGACTACGCCATGGAGCGCACTCTTACCGGAGATGACGGTTTGGTAACAGGGTTGGAGATGGCGGCGGCTGTGCAGAAAACCACCATCGAGGAGTATATGCAGCTTTTCCGCAAAGCAGGTCTTCGACTGGCATTGGCACTGCCCTATGAGATGGTTTATGTGAATATCATGCGCCAACATGTGCAGCGTCACCCCGAGGCAGCTGACAAAGAATTTTGCTTGGTAGAACTGGGCTATGACAGCTCCCGGGTGGTCATCATGAAGGGGGCGGTGGTACTGGCCTCCAAGGTCATTGAAATCGGCTGCCGCCAGGTGGATACCGCCATTGCCGACACCTACCACATCGACCGGTTTGTGGCGGCAGATTACCGGCGCAGCAATCACGACAATGCCCTGGCCTCTACAGGCTGTATCAGTATTTACGATCAGCTGTCAGTGGAGGTGATGAAGGTTATCAACTTCCACATATACAACAATCGTGACTCTCAGCTTACCGATATTTATTTCTGCGGCGGAGGCGCGGCCATTGCATTGATGACCGGCGCCATTACCCAAGCGGTTCAGTTCACGGCGCACCCCATGGCAGAGCTTCTGCCGGCGGGTACCGGCGCTTCCCCAGAAGAGTTGGCCGAGTGCGCCATGGCTGTGGGCATTGCGCTGAAGACGGAGGGATAACATGACATTATCGACCAATATTTCTTTCAAACGGAATAAAAAGACCAAATACCCGGTCAAAACCACCATGAATCTGGCTGTCCGGGAAAAAACGGACAACAGTCTCTCTCGGGTCCTACCGCTGCTGGTGGTTTTGGTAATCGTGGTGGTCCTGTTTGTCAAATTCGGCGTGGTTGACCGCTTTGTGGCACTGGATCAGGCTCAGAAAACGCTGGCAGATTCCCAAACCAAACTGACAGAGATGTCCAATATGACCAAGGACTACGACCAGATCGCCTCCCAGTATCATCAGTATGCCAGCGATTATCTGACAGACGATCAGAAGCAGTTGGTGGATCGGTTGGATCTGATGGATATGCTGAAAACGCGGATGAACGGGCTGGCCACGCTGACCAATGTCTCCATTGTGGATAACAGCGTGGTGGTCAACTTCACCTCCCCCAGTCTCAAACAGATCAGCGAGCTGCGTCTGGCGTTGCTGCAGGAGATCTATGTGCAGGATGTGACTGTCTATACGGCTTCTACCGGACAGACGGAAGCTACCGGTGCGGTGACAGCGTCCATGGTCATCAATGTGGCGCTGGAGACCAGCGATACCAATCCCACAACGGAGGTGCCTGCTCAATGAAAAAGAACGTATCAATGCGTGAAATGATTTTGCTGGGCATTCTTCTGATCGCGCTGGTTTACTATTTCGCTATACATAGGCCGCTAACCGCGCAGATGGCCGAGCTTGCCACACAGCAGACAGAGGTGCAGACCCAGCTTGACGCAACCACCCAGAAGGCAATTGAAATGAAGGCAATGGAAAAGAAACTGGATGAGTTGAAATCCGCCTCCGGCGGTGTGCTGAAGGGCCTGCCCCAATACAACAATCTAAATGCTGTTTTGCTGGAGCTCAATACGATCCTCTCTGCCAGCAGTACCTATACCATCAACTTTGATGATGAAGTGTTTATGACGGATGGTTATACGGTCAGCCGCAGTTTTAGCTTAAATTTTCAGACGGTCAGCTATGATGCGGCCATCAATATCCTTAACCAAATCAAAAGCAGTAATTACCGGTACCTGCTGCAGGATATGAATCTTTCCACCGGCAGTACCACCGGGGCCGGCTGTACAGTCAGCGTGGATCTGACCTGTTTTGAATACAAAACCTGACCGAAAGCAGTTTTTAAAACAGAGCGCCGCAACAAAACTATGCGTAGCAGGTACATACTTCCTATTGTGACATACCGACAAAATTTGAAGAAATAGAAGAAAAATGTTGGCAAAAACTTTCATTGACTTCAAAGGTTTAAAGTCATAAAATAAACACATCAATCAAAAGCCATTTGGCGGAAGGGAGCAACCTTATGAAAAAGACAACGAACCGTTTCATGAATACAGCTGCTTCCTTTACCAACGCCGGCAATTTTGTGGGCGCGTATTGGTATGCCTATTATTGCGCATCCATACCGAAACGGCTGATATGATTGAACGCGGCACCCCGACTATTTTGGTGTTTAAGCGGCTTCGTCATTCAGACGGAGCCGCTTTTTTATACACAAATCAGTTGTCAGTTTAGAAAAGGAGAGTAAAAACTATGACCGCATTAATTGCAGCCGCCGTCATCTTTGTCGTATTCGCCATCGGTGATGCCATTTCCACAAGGACGAAAGCCATTGTATCCATGCTTTTGGTGGCCTCCGTCGTATTCCTGGCAGGCTTCTGGACGGGCCTGTTTCCAACAACGCTTTTCACAGACTCTACACTTTTGTCGGTGGCTGGAATATTTGTCACCATGCTTTTGGTACATCTGGGTACCATCATCAAGCTTCGTGATTTTGGCGCTCAGTGGCGCACGGTGATCGTGGCCGCCGTTGCCTGTGTGGCCATCTCCGCAGGCGTCTATTTTATCGGTTCGTTGGTGATTGAAAAAGGGTTTGCTTTGACAGGTGCGCCGATTCTTTCCGGCGGCGTAGTGGCAACGCTGCTGATGACCGATATGGCCACGGCGGCAAACCGCAGCGATCTGGCTGTTTTTGCAACGCTGGTGATGTGTGCTCAGGGCTTTGTAGGCTATCCGGTGGCTTCCCTGTGCCTGAAAAGCGAGGCAAAACGCCTGAAAAGAAAGATTGACAGCGGAGAGATTGATCCCTCTGCCATTGAGCAGACAGCCACTGCCCAAGAGACACGCAAAAAACTGCTGCCTCCTATTCCGCAGAAATACAACACACCCAACGTGATTCTGGCCAAGCTGATTCTGGTGGCCCTCTTTTCTACATGGGTGGCCGGCCTCTTCAACAACGCCGTCAATAAGCTGGTGTGGTGTCTGGTATTTGGCGTGCTGGCAAAGGAGCTGGGTCTTCTGGAAGAGGATGCCCTGGGTAAAGCCAATGCAACCGGTATTGTGATGCCCATTATCACCCTTTCCATCTTTACAAATCTGGCAACCGCCACACCCAGCATGGTAACAGGCATGGTCGTTCCGCTGCTGGCAGTTGTACTCATTGGTACGGTGTGCTTCGCCGTTTCCTCTATTCTTATCGGCAAGGCATTTCATTACAGCTGGCAGATGTCGGTAGCCATCGGCAGCAGCTGCCTCTTCGGTTTCCCCGGCACGCTGATCGTCTCCAATGAGGTGGTGGCCTCCACCGCCACCAACGATGCGGAAAAGCAGTACTTAAACGACCAGATCATGCCCAAGATGCTGATTGCCGGTATGGTTACTGTTTCCATTACCTCTGTTTTGATTGCCGGTGTCATGTCCGGCTGGATGTAAAGTAGCGATTGAAAATGTCTCAATGCAAAACAATTACAGATAGTATTTTTGAAGAACTGGTATCTATCCGCCGCGATATTCACCAGCACCCGGAGTTGGGGATGCAGGAAATCAGAACCAGTGCCATTATTCGCAGCGAGCTGGAAAAAATGGGGATGGACGAAGTGCTCTCTCCGCTGCCTACCGGCGTTGTGGGTATTCTTCACGGCGGAAAGGGAACGGGCAAGTGCGTGGCCATGCGGGCGGATATTGACGCATTGCCGGTGGAGGAGGAGACGGGTCTTCCTTTTTCCAGCCAGACATCCGGCATCATGCACGCCTGCGGCCATGATTTGCACACCACCATGCTCCTGGGCGTTGCCCGCGTCCTCTGCCGGATGCGTGACAGCTTTGCCGGCACGGTAAAGTTTATTTTCCAGCCCAGCGAGGACACCATGCCCGGTGGTGCCCGGGCAATGGTAGCCGCCGGCGTCATGGAAAATCCTCATGTGGACGCCATATACGGGATTCACGTCAATCCCTCGGAGGACGGGGAAGTGGGTACCATGAATCTTTATAAGGGGTACTTTACCACCGCTGTGGATCTGTTTGACATTGATGTCAACGGCAAGGCCGGTCATGGTTCCGCCCCCCATACGGCGGACGACGCCATCGTAGCGGCCGGGTATCTCATTGCTGCGCTGCAGCAAATTGTGTCCCGCCGTGTTGATCCCATGGATACTGCTGTTTTCACCATCGGTACCATGTCCGGGGGCAGCGCCGTAAATATTATTTCCGGTCAGGCAAAGATTGCCGGTGTGTCTCGGTATTTTACGGATACGGCCCGCCAAACGGTACTGGAGCAGGTGGACCGGATTTGTGACGGCATCGGCACAGCCTTTGGCTGCCGGATCGATGTAAAAAAGACGGAGGGGTATGCGGCCACATTTAATGACGCTGCCTTGGTGGACGTGGCGGAAGCCGGCATCCGGGCAGAGCTGGGCGCGGACAAATGCCGCTATATTGATAAGCCCTTCTCCGGCAGCGAGGACTTCAGCTTTTACAGCCGTCTTACCGGCACCCCCGGGGCTTTTTTCATGATCGACGCCGGACACGGAAAGGATCGTGTGTCGCTGCACAATGCCAAGTGCGTCTTTTCCGAGGAGGTTATCCGCTATGGCGTGGCCGGTATGGCCCGTGTGCTTCTGACCTATCTGGAACAGTAAAAAAACAAGACCGCCCTGTATTTGCAGGGCGGTCTTGCTTTATCGGTAGCTTTCAAAAAGAGCTACAGCCTGTCTGGCATCTGTGTGGCGTAGATAGACATAGTTGAATTCCCGGGCAATGTCCCAGCCAGTCACTTGAAACTGGGCAAGCTGCCGGTTTCCTCTTGCCACAGCGTCATAGGAAAAAGAAATGCCCGCATTTTCGGAAAGCAGCGAACAGAGCAGCCCAAAATTATTAATGGTTGCCACCCGGGTGAATTCCGCTGTGGAATGATTAGCGGCGGTCAAAACCTGTTCCAATACATCCCGAGTGCCGGAGCCCACCTCGCGGATCAGCAGTGTTTCCGCAAATATTTCCTCAGGTAAAACGGTGCGTTCGGCAAAAGGATGATGACTGCCGCAAAGGCCGCGGAAGGATTCCCGCCGATAGAGAGAGCAGTCATAAAGAGATCGGTCGAAATTTCCTTCCACAAGGGCAAAGTCAATTTTGCCACGGTCCAGCAGCTGCAGCATTTCCTGGGTGTTGCCCACCTGCACACTGATGTGATTGTGAGCGTCTTTCAGATACCGGGCCACCTGCCCGCCAATGACAAATTCTCCGATAGTCTTTGTGGCACCGATGGACAGATGATTCTCCGGTGCCGGGTGCAGGGCTGAGAGTAGCTCCCGTTCCTGGTAGGCCATGGCCCGGGCATAGCGTTCCAGTGTGCCGGCTTCCGCCGTTTTGAAGAGATGCCGGCCGTCATACTGAAAAAGCCGGCACCCGTAATACTGCTCCAGCGCGTGGATGTGCTGTGTAACGGCCGGCTGCGTGATGTGCAGATGTTCCGCGGCCAGCCGGTAATTCATGGTATCGCATAATGCCAGAAATGTGGACATTTTGTCATCTTTCATAGCTGCCTCATAAATTAAATTTATTGATTCATAGTAAATGATAATTGGATTTTATCACTATATGGTTTTATAATCAAGGAAGAAATAAAGAACCAAAGGAGCAAGAGATGAAATTCATAAAAAGTAACGGATGGGGTTTGCTGCTGTGTCTGGCAATTGCCGTACCCAGCTGGCTGTTGGGAAAGCGGTTCCCGATTATTGGAGGCGCGGTGATTGCCATTCTGGCGGGCATGGTTATCACACTGTTGATCCGTAATAAAAGCGAAGTGGAGCGCGGCATTAAGTTTAGCTCCAAGAAGATATTGCAGTGGGCGGTCATCCTGCTGGGCTTTGGACTGAATCTGAACGTGGTCTGGCAGACGGGAAAGGAATCCCTGCCCATCATCATCTGCACCATCACCACATCACTGGTCATTGCCTATGTTCTCCACCGGATCATGCATATTCCGGGCCGTATCTCCACGCTGGTAGGGGTGGGTTCCTCCATTTGCGGCGGCTCGGCCATCGCGGCCACCGCCCCGGTAATCGGCGCCGATGATGAAGAAGTGGCCCAAGCCATTTCGGTTATCTTCTTTTTCAATGTGCTGGCTGCCATACTTTTCCCCAGTTTCGGCTATCTGCTGGGTTTTGACACCACCTCGGGAGGCGCTTTCGGCGTGTTTGCCGGGACGGCCATCAACGACACTTCCTCCGTTACCGCGGCGGCTTCCACCTGGGACAGCATGTGGAATCTGGGCAGCGCCACACTGGATAAGGCGGTGACGGTGAAGCTGACCCGGACCATCGCCATCATTCCCATTACATTGATTTTGGCCTTTGTGCGGACCAAAAAGGAAAAGAATACAGAGGGACAGAAGGTAAGTTTCCGTCAGATTTTTCCCTTTTTTATTCTCTATTTTCTGGGAGCGTCCCTCATCACCACCATCGCGGTGAGCTGCGGCGTCAGCAACTCCTTCTTCAATCCCCTCAAGGAACTGAGCAAGTTCCTGATCGTTATGGCCATGGCTGCCATTGGCCTCAACACCAACATCGTTAAGCTGGTAAAGACCGGCGGCAAGCCAATCCTCATGGGCTTTTGCTGCTGGGTGGGCATTACAGGCGTCAGCCTGCTGATGCAGCATCTGCTTCATATCTGGTAATAAAAAGGGCGGCGAATCAAAGTGCGATTCGCCGCCCTTTTGCGCTTAGGCAAAGGAAAAGAGATTCAGCCCGATGGCATCGTCAAACTGCCGTCCTACGCTGCCGGGATGCACGGTGACGATGATCTCACCGGTAGCGCTGATGACGGCCCGGTTCAGATGGCCGCCGGTAAAAATTCCCTTGTCGGGATTGCACACGGTGATGTGCAGATGCAGATAGGGTTTTTCCGCCTGACGGCTGATAGTGCCCAAAAGACTGGTAATCTCAAAATCACCGGTGTAGGTGGTGCTGTGATATTCTTTTTTTGCGGTTTCGAAGATGCCCACGGTAACCTCGCCCGCAGCACCGATGCCCCGGATGTCGGCAAATGCGATGTTTTCCCGCAGGGCAAGCTCTGTCAGAGATGACACCGCCTCGTCACCCCGATCAAGCCGCACTGCGTAGGTGTTTCCCAGTTTTCTGTACTCCATGTGTCATACCTCCCAATCAACCGGTGCCAGCTCAATGATCTCCAGATCATCCGGCACGAAAACAGGCCCGTGGTAAAAAGCGGCGGCCTCCGCGGTATAGCGCTCCCTGCGCGTGGCCAATGTTTTATCCTCTGTGTGGTAAAGCACCAGATGGCGTGCCCTCAGCTCCTGCGCCATTTTGGCGGCGTCGGCCACGGTGCTGTGGTGCTTTTCATAGGGCTTGAAGGTATCCCGGTCGGCATACAGACAAAAGGCCTCCGTCAGCAGCCAATCGCAGTTTTCTACATAATCGTGGCTGACGGGAGCGTAAGATTCGTCCCCCAGACAGGTCAGTTTTTGCCCGTCCGGCAGAAGCGCCTGAAAACCAAACTGCTTGGCTTTGGTGGAGCAGATGTCGAAAACCGTCAGCTCCATGTCCAAAGCCGAAAAGCGGTCACCATTCTTCACCTCTTTGAGCAAAATGCGGGAACCCAGATGACGCAGCAGCTTGGGAGGAAAGAGGGCGGTGCAGAAGGTGTTCAGAAGCGAAACCAGTTCCTCATGGCAGTAGATGGTGAGATTCCCCTCATACTGTCCCTTGTTCAGTAGCGTGGCCACCGCCCTTATGACCCAGATGACGCCCAGTACATGGTCGGTGTGAGCGTGGGTAACAAACATATGGTGTAGGTGGCCGAAGTCAAGTCCGGCCTTGCCGGCCTGGGAAAGAATCCCGTTGCCGCCGCCGGCATCCACCAGAAAAAACTCGGTGCCCTCGTCCTGCAAGGCAAAGCAGGTGTTGTAGCAGCGCGTGACCATGGCGTTGCCGGTGCCCAGCATCAATAATTTCATTAATAAGACCTCTCTATTCCTCCGATTCTTCCCGGATTATTTTTGAAGTGGCGGTGCCAAAGGCAATGGCATCCTTCCCGAATTTGTGGCGAATGGCATCCATGGCTCCCTCCAGCTTTTCCTGCTTTTCCTTTTTCTGCGGCGCATTGGCGGATAAAAGATCCAGCTGCTCGCAGCCCTCCCCCAGCGGCAGGAGATGGATGGCGGTGACGGTAATCATCCGGATGGGGTTGGGCGCTTTCCAAGCCCCCTCCATCAGCTCAAGAGCCGCCCGGTAAATGTCCTTCATCAGATGGGTGGGGGTGGACAGCTGTTTTTGCCGGGATATATTCTTGAAGTTGGCGTCCCGGATCAGCACCTGTACGCCGCCGCAGTCAAGTCCGTGGCGCCGCAGTCGCATGGCTACACTGTCCGCCAGTAGGGAAACTCCGGTTTTGACCTCGTCCCAGCGTGTCAGATTGCGGCAGAAGGTGGTGCCGTTTCCCACGGATTTAATGGGCTCCTGTTCATTCTGCGGCCGGACCGGACTGCATTCCAGTCCGCAGGCATATTCATGGAGCTGAAGACCCGACTTGCCAAAAAGCGTTTCCAGCATGTCCGTGGGACACTGAGCCAGCTGTCCGATAGTGGTGACGCCGTATTGCCGCAGCACGCTCTGCGCGGCTTTTCCCACAAAGAGGAGGTCGCCCACCGGCAGGGGAAAGACAATTTCCTGCCAGTTGTCCCGGCTGATGACCGTGGTGGCATCCGGCTTTTTATAGTCGCTGCCCAACTTGGCAAATACCTTGTTAAAAGAGACCCCCACTGAAAGGGTCAGACCCAGCTCCCGTTTGACCCGTGCCCGGATGGCGTCGGCAACGACTTTTCCGTCTCCGCCGAAGAGGTGCATACTGCCGGTAATATCCAGCCAGCTTTCGTCGATACCGAAGGGCTCCACCAGGTCGGTGTATTGCCCGTAGATCTCGTTGACCAGGTGGGAATAGTGGCGGTAAAGATCGTGATGTGGGGGTAGCAGGACAAGACCCGGCGCCTTTTTCCGGGCTTGCCAGATGGTCTCTGCCGTTACGACACCCAAACGCTTGGCCGGCTCGTTTTTGGCCAGAATAATGCCGTGCCGCGACTCGGGATCACCGCATACAGCCATGGGTACCTCCCGCAGATCCGGGTGGGAAAGCAGCTCCACAGAGGCAAAGAAACAGTTCAGATCGCAATGCAGAATGACCCGTTCCATCGCCTATCCCTCCTCAATCATTTGTTCTATTATAACATGCTTGCCGTTCGCTGAAAAGTCAAAAAAGCCGCCGATACAGAAAATCGTATCGGCGGCTCTGGTTTATCGGTGGAGAAGAGGAGACAGAGGTTTATAAATAAGAAAGCACAAAAGCATATCCAGCAGTCCCTTGACCAGTGTGAAAGGTGCATTGAACACCGTCAGGCATTCCAAAAGGCCGTTGACGCCGGGACGAATCTGCTGATACATATTGATGATGGCGTCAATGGGCATAAAGTTGGCGTAGATGGGATAGGTAATAAAGTAGTTGACGGGAATGCTGAGCAGGGCCATCAGTACGGCACCGGCGAAAGCACCGATGAGTGCGTTCTTGCGGCTCTTTTTACGCCGGTAGAGGATCCCGGCGGGCACCACGAAGCAGACGCCCAGCATAAAGTTGCACAGCTCCCCCACACAGCCGGTAGAGGTACGCAGGCAGTTGATGAGGTTCTTGATAAGACAAACCGCCACGCCGCTGACCGGACCCAGAGAAAAGGATGCCAGCAGCGCCGGCAATTCGGAAAAGTCCAGCTTGATAAACGGGGGAATCAGGAAGGGAATGGGGAAATCCAGAAACATCAGGACGGTGGCCACCGCCGCCAGCATGGCGGTCACGGTGATTTTGTGGGTTCTTGCTTTTGCAGACATGGGAAGATACACTCCTTTTTTCCAATAAAGATGTCAAAACACCTTGAAAGAAATTGTCTTCCAAGGTGCACGCATCAAAAAAGAGCATACCAAATATGCCGTACACGCCTTCTCTCATCCAGACTGTACTGTCGGTACCGGAATTGCACCGGTTCCTGCGATGTAGCATCGCTTGCGGACTGTTACCGCCGGTGGGGAATTACACCCCGCCTCGAAGACAAATGATTCAGTTGTTTTTCTCTATTTTCATACGATATTTTGTCGCAAATTGCAACCCCTTATTTATACATCAATTTGCAATGAATATTTATTGTAATTCGATAAATAATAGTTGACAATCAATACATGCTGTGATACAGTAACGGAAAAGCAAAGAATATGGAGGCAAAAAATGATGAAGCATGGTTCTGTCTGGTTGCGCTCGCTGATTGTTGGGGCGGCATTTTGTGGTGTGGCGGTCTTTTTTATAATTGTACCCTTTGGTGGGCGGAGTCTGGCCGAAGAAAATCCGGAACTGGCCTGGTGCTACTGGCCGTGGATGATACTCATCTGGTTGTGTGCGCTGCCCTGCTTTGCGTCATTGATTCCGGGATGGCAGCTTTTCGGCCGCATCGGACACAACAGTGCCTTTTGCCGCGAAAACGCAGCCTGCCTGCGAATTATCTCCCGTCTGGCCTTTGGTGACAGCGCTCTTTTTCTGCTGGGCAATCTGCTTTATTTCCTGTTGGGCATGAACCATCCGGCATTGTTGCTGCTGTCGCTGCTGCTGTGCTTTGCGGGCGCCGCGGTGGGCATCACAGCGGCGGTGCTGTCCCATCTGGTGCTGGAAGCCGCCCTTTTGCGGGAAGACAGCGAGCTGACGATCTGAGGTGTATGATGATTGTATTCAATATTGATATTATGCTGGCCACACGCAAAATGAGCCTCACGGAGCTGTCGGAAAAGGTGGGGATCACACTGGCCAATCTGTCCATTTTGAAAACCGGCAAGGCCAAGGCGGTGCGGGTGGAGACGCTGAACAAGCTGTGCGCGGCCCTTGACTGCCAGCCGGGGGATCTGCTGGCCTATCGGGAAGAATCGTAAAAGGAGGCTTACATGGAAAATTTCAGTGTGACACCGGAGCAGCCGCATTTCGGCATGCCGGCTCGGCAGCCGTTTCAGACCCGCCCCGGGGAGCAAAAGGCTCTGCTGGGTTCCTACTTGCTGGCGTATCTGTATGTGTGGACTTTTTTTTGCTATTTTTCATCTGATACAATTGTCTGGCAAAAAATTGGCATGGTGTGTTTCTCTTGCCTGCTTTGTCTGGCAACAGCGTGGGTGTTTCATGGGGAAAAAGCGTCAAAGGAGTGCTATGTGTGGTTGGCCTGCACAGCGGTCATTCTCATTAGCATCCTTGCGGGACGGGGGCGTGTCTGGAGCGGGTATGGTACTGTTTTTCTCCATGCTTACGCGGTCTATTGGATTCTTGTCCGCTCCGGCCGGCTGATGGAAGGGGAAAGCGGCGGCTTTTTGCCGCTGGATGTACTCAATGGCTTTATAATCTTTCCATTTCATGACTTCTTCCTCCGCATCCGTGTTCTGTTTTCCAGAAGTGAGACGGAAAAAGAGGCAAACAGGAAAAATATTCTGCCGGTGCTGCTGGCAGTTGCGGCCTCTGTGGTGCTGCTGTACCTGGCTGGCTCTCTACTGCGGCAGGCGGATAAATCCTTTAGACTATTGTTGGATGGGATGCTTGGTTGGATCAGGTTGCCTCGTATATCGGAATTTATATTTCGCCTTATCCTCAGCCTGCCGGTAGGGGCTTATCTTTACGGGCTGCTATTTGGAACGGCACGGCGTCAGCCGGAAAAATTAAAGGAAAGGGCCGGTATGATTCGTAACAGCCTTACAAAACTGCGAAAAGTGCCGGAAACGGCATGGAGCGTTCTACTCTTGGCTTTTTGTCTGTTGTATTTGCTGTTTTTCGTGATCCAGGGAACCTATATCTTCGGTGCCTTTTCCCAAGCGCTGCCTGAAGGCTTTACGGTAGCTCGCTATGCCCGGCAAGGCTTCTTTGAACTGTGCCGCGTTATGGCGCTGAATTTGCTGCTGCTTTGGATCGTGACGCGCAGCAGTCAAGCGTCGGTGCGGCAGAATAAGCCTCTGCTGACAATCTGCACCGTTTTACTGGGGGAGAGTCTGCTGCTGGCTGTTACCGCTTTTTCTAAGATATTTTTATATATCAGCTGCTTTGGCTTTACCCCACTGCGGCTTCAGAGTGCCTGGCTGGTTTCCGTTCTTTTTGCGCTATGCATTGCGGTGCTCGTTTCACTGTGGAGCGGCAAAAAAACGGCCAATGCCTGGGTCCTGTTTGCCGGGGTCACGCTGGCGCTGTTGAATCTCTATTAATGATAAGAAGAAAACGGCGAAGCAGAATGCTTCGCCGTTTTAAATATAGCAATCAGATTCGCCGTTTTCCCCGTAGCCAGAGATACTCTTCCCGAATGGTCTTCTCCATGGGGCGGCAGGTATAAGCCAACTCCAAATCTGCCTTTTCGTGGGAAAAGCGGGAATTGGAGGTGAGAGTATAGAGGGAGTAGGGCGTGTATAGCGGCGGCTGGCGTAAAATCTTATAATAGACCTCCGACAGCGGTGCTGTACCCTTGGCAAACCAAAGAGGCAGGAAGGAACGGATGGGCCGCAGCCCGGTAATCTCGTGGAACAGCTCCAGAATCTGTCGCACGGAGTAGTATCGGTTGGACAGTATGTAGGTTTCTCCCAATCTGCCCTTTTCGCAGGCGGATATGATTCCCTGTGCCACATCCCGCACATCCACAAAGTCATAGCCACCGCCTGCAACGCCGGCGGTAAGATGCCCCTTGCAGTAGTCAATCAACAGTTGAGTCAGATTACCCCGGCCGTAATCGTTGGGGCCGCAGATACCGGAGGGATGCACGACCACCACGGGAAGGCCCTTTGCGCCGGCGGCCAGCACATGCCGCGTAGTCTCCGCCTTTGCCTTGGCATAGCAGCCTTTCACAAGGTCAGGATCAAAGCGTTTTGTTTCCCGGATCAGATGTCCCCGCGGGGCCTCCGGAATGGCATGGACAGAGCTGACATAGACAAGGCGGCTTACCTGATATTTTTCACACAGCGAGAGAATATGGTCGGTGGCGGTTACATTCACATCATAAACGCGCTGATCCATACGGCTGGCAATAGAGACCATGCCCGCACAGTGGATGACGATCAGTGATTCATCCGGGTCGTAACTAAAACAGGGCTCAATGGTTTCAGGCTGCAAAATATCGCCCGCAAAAATAGCGGCGGCATCCGGCAGTTCCGCCTTATTTTCATCGCCCGGCAGGACAAGACCCCGTACCCGCTTACCCCGCCGAATCAACTCCTTGACCAGCGTATTTCCCAAGTATCCGGCCGCGCCTGTGACAAGATAAATGGTGTTATCTGTAATTTTTGCAGTTTCCATGCAGATCACCTCCCGCATTTTCTCCATTATAGCGCAATAAAAATAAAAG
>JAAXZS010000113.1 GCA_012719745.1 Clostridiales bacterium
ACCGCGGTGTCCCCTTCCGATAAAAGTATGAATAAGTCAAAAGTGATGACGGTGTTTCTTACAGCTCTTTTTGTACTGGGGGCGTTTATCCTGATCTATCCCGCTGCGGCCGACCGCTGGGCTTCTCAGTTTCATTTGCATGTAATCGAGGACTATCAGTCCGAGATGGACGATGCGGCGCAGCAGGCTCTTGCACAAGAAGAGGCGGCGGCCACAGATTATAACGAAAGACTACTCCGGGGCAATGTATCTGCAGAGGAATACAGTACTCTGCTTTCGAATACCGAGGTCATGGCCTATCTGGAGATTCCGGTGATCGGAGTGGAGCTGCCCATCTATCACGGAGCAGACGACGACACACTGTCACGGGGAATCGGCCATTTACAGGGATCGTCCCTGCCGACAGGGGGAACAGGCACCCACTGCGCGCTATCTGCCCACTGTGGTATGCCCCAGGCTCAGCTTTTCACCGGTCTTGAAAAACTGACGGAGGGGGATCGGTTTTATCTCCATGCGCTGGGAAAGACACTGACCTATCAGGTGGATCAGATCCGGGTGGTATTGCCCACGGACACCAGCCTGCTGGCCATTGACCCTCAGCAGGACTATGTGACGCTGGTGACCTGCACGCCCTATGCCGTCAACACCCATCGACTGCTGGTACGGGGTGTCCGTGTACCCGATGCGGAGGCAGAGGTCGTCAAGATCGACACCACCGCCCCACCGGTATCGGCACGGCGCCTTTCCTCCGTGGAGGTGGTGCAGTACATCTCCTTTTTTGTGGGAAGTGCGTGTCTTGTCCTGCTGGGGATTTTGCTGATTCGAAGCAGGAGGCGTGCAAAATCATGAAAAAAAGTGGCGTACTTATCTGCGTAATGGGTCTGGTATTTCTGATCGGTCTGACAATTTTTCTCTATCCCGCCATATACGCCGGGTTATGTAAAAACAGGGAAGAAAAGCAGATGGCAGCCTTTACGGAAAGGAAAAAAACGGTTGCCACGGAGGAACAGGATTCTTTTTTGGCGGCCATGGAGGCGTATAACCGGCAACTGGCGGAAACCGGACAGCAGGCACTCACCAGTCTGACGGCCTGCGCGGACTTTGCCCTCGATCCCACCGACTATGACCGGGACGAGATGGTGGGCTATGTGGAGATCCCCGTGATGCTCTTACGTCTGCCGCTCTATTTGGGCGCCAGTGACACCCATATGGAACAGGGAGCGGCGGTGATGGGGGAGACTTCCGCTCCCGTGGGGGGCGAGAGTACCAACTGTGTCATCGCCGGCCATCGGGGTTGGAGGGGAGCGGATAAATTCCGCTATATTGACAAGCTGGCGGCAGGTGACCGGGTTTTTGTGACCAACTACTGGGATACGCTGGTGTATGAGGTGCGAGAGATCCAAATCATCGAGCCCGACGATGTCTCCGCCGTCATGATCGTGCCCGGTAAGGATCAGATAACGCTGCTTACCTGCCACCCCTATGCCTCCGGTGGCCGCTACCGCTATCTGGTGATCTGCCAGCGGGTGGAAAGCTGACAGAAACGACTCTGTTAAAAAATATCCGGTGCCTTTCGGCACCGGATATTTTTTATATGTCAGGGTGTCATCCAGTAGGGCATCCGGGGCAATCCGGTAAGAGGTACCTGCACATCTGTCCGGGCAGGACCATACAAAAGACGGTGCTGTCGTTGTACTTCGGACAGAGGCAGATCGTGAGGGTTAAATAAAAGAGTCTGCCAGGCCATGCCACAGGTGGCCATCTTATAGACCGGCGTAAAACCGCAGCGCCGGTAAAAGGCAATACGTCGGTGGCGGATGTGGTTTTCACCGGGGTCATCGCCTGCAACAGGCAGTTCCGATTCCACAACCATCGGGCGACCCTGCTCTTTGAGCTTTTCCAAAATAAGCGCGCCCAGCCCCTCATTGCGCCGCTGCGCTGTGATACCCAAATAGTCCAGCAAAATAAGGGATGCTGCCGGGGATTTCCACAGCGCCGCATAGCCCAGCAGAGCGCTGCCCCCGTCAAAGAGACCCCAAAGTTCATACCGCCCCTCCCGCAAAAGCTTTCGTATATCCGGCAGAGGCTTGCACTCCTGAGGAGCAAACGCGGTGGTCAGCTCTTCGTGGTACCAGACAATAATTTCTTCCTCCGCAAGAGGACGAAAAGTAAGTGTTTCCATGAGGGAACCTCCTTATGACAGCAGTTTAGCCATGTCCGGCGGCAGGGGAGCAGTACATTCGATCCAATCTCCCGTGAGGGGATGCTTCAGGGCAATGGAGAAAGCATGGAGCGCCGGCCGGGCAATGAGGGCGCGGTTTTCCGCGCCGTAGAGCCAGTCCCCGGCCAACGGGTGGCCGATGGCGGCCATGTGTACCCGCAGCTGATGGGTGCGGCCGGTGTAGGGCACAAGGCGCAGCAGGGAAAGGCCGTCATGGGCTTCCAGTACCTCATACATCGTGCGGGCGGGTTGACCGTCCGGAGAGGGAGCACGCCGCAAAAGCGAGCCGGACGCCCGGGCAATGGGCACATCCACCGTACCGGCGGCGGGAGAGGGCGTCCCCAGACAAATACCTCGGTATCCACGCTGAAAGTCCGGCGTATGGAGCAGACGGCGGCAGCGGTCGTGGAGATACCCACTCTTGGTCACCACCATCAGACCTGAGGTGCCCCGGTCCAGCCGGTTTACGATATGAAAGCCGGCACCCAGATATTGGGCCAGCCCGTTGGCCAGTGTGACGGTTTCCTCCGTCAGGGCGGAGGGGTGAACGGCAAGCCCCGCCGGCTTGTTTATCACCAGCAGATAAGCGTCCTCCCACATGATGTCCAGCGGCAGGGGAAGCGGCGCAACAGAGAAACTCGCGTCCTCCAGCAGGGCCACCCGCAGTATATCGCCGGCATGGAGAACAGCGTTTACAAAGACTGGCTGCCCGTTGCACAAAAGCGCACCCGGCTGCTGTCGGAGAAGTTTGAGACGCGTATTGGAGACTTGATATTCCTGCCGGAGAAGCGTTTTGACCGTCTGACCCGCCTGCCGGTGGGAAATAAAAATATCCGTTGTGCCTCACCTCCTGAAAATGTTCGGAAAGATTCTTAAGAAGATTATAGCATAGCAGCGCCGATTGTGGTAGAATAAGCATATCGTATTTTACAGCTATTTTATATCAAAAAAGGAGAAATCATATGGCTTCAAAGGTATACTGGGCGGATCTGCGCGCCGATTTTCATGAAAACTTACAGCAGAAGCTGACCCGACTCATGAAAACGGCGGGGATGGGCGACATTGATTTCGATAAAAAATATGTGGCCATCAAGATGCATTTCGGCGAACCCGGCAACCTCTCTTTTCTGCGCCCGAACTGGGCCAAGACGGTGGCGGATTTTGTGAAGGATCGTGGCGGAAAGCCCTTTCTCACCGATTGCAACACCCTCTATGTGGGCGGACGGAAGAATGCCCTTGACCACATGGATACCGCCTTTCTCAACGGCTTTTCGCCCCTTTCCACCGGTTGTCAGATCATTATCGGCGACGGACTCAAGGGGACGGACGAGACCTATGTACCGGTAAAGGGCGGCGAATATGTGAAGGAGGCCAAGATCGGCCGTGCCATTATGGATGCGGATGTATTCATCTCCCTCTCCCACTTTAAGGGGCATGAGGAAGCCGGTTTCGGCGGCGCCTTGAAAAATATCGGCATGGGCTGCGGCTCCCGGGCGGGCAAAATGGAGCAGCATAATGCCGGAAAGCCCCATGTGGAGCAGGAGGCCTGTGTGGGCTGCGGGATGTGTACCAAGATCTGTGCTCACTCTGCCATCACTGTCAATCATAAAAAGTCCTCCATCGACCACAATAAGTGTGTGGGCTGTGGCCGCTGCATTGCCATCTGCCCCTGCGACGCCATCTGCGCAGACGGTGATGAGACATTTGTCAACCTGAACCGAAAAATTGCCGAGTACAGCAAGGCGGTACTGGACGGACGCCCCAATTTCCACATTTCCCTTGTGATCGACGTGTCGCCCAACTGCGACTGCCACGCCGAAAACGACGCTGCCATTGTCCCTAATGTGGGCATGTTCGCATCCTTTGATCCGGTGGCGCTGGACAGAGCCTGTGCCGATGCCGTGAATGCCATGCCGGTGAACAGCAACTCCGCGGCGTCCGACCCTGATTGCGATATGAACGATCAGGATCACTTCCACCGGGTGCATCCCGAGACCAGCTGGATGAGCTGCCTGGATCATGCCGAAAAGATTGGTATCGGCACCAAGGCGTATGAACTGATTAAAATCTGAGACTGAGTAAAAAAGGGGAACCCTCATGCTTTTGACCGCGGAACACCTGTCCTGTAATTTTGGAATGAAACAACTGCTCAACGATGTATCGATGTATCTGAATGCCGGTGATAAAATCGGCATTATCGGTATCAACGGTACCGGCAAGAGCACCCTGCTGCGGATTCTGGCGGGGACGCTTACCCCTGATGGGGGCATCATCAGCCGCAATCCCAATGTGCAGGTGTCCTATCTGCCTCAAAATCCGGCGATGGACGATGACAATACCATTTTGGAGCAGGTATTTGCGGATTTCCCGCCTGCGTTCAGGACATTGAACGAGTACGAGGCCAAGGCCATGCTTACGCGGCTGGGATTGACGGATTTTGAGCAGAAGATTGGTACCCTTTCCGGCGGGCAGCGCAAACGGGTGGCACTGACCACGGCACTGATCCACCCGGCGGATGTGCTTTTACTGGACGAGCCTACCAACCATCTTGATACGGAGATGATTGCCTGGTTGGAGAACTGGCTCATCCGTTTTTCCGGCGGCCTTGTGATGGTGACCCATGACCGATATTTTCTGGAGCGGGTAGTCAACCGCATCGCGGAGCTGTCCCGGGGACAGATCTATTACTACGAGGCTAACTATTCTCATTATCTGGAGCTGAAGACACAGCGGGCGGAGATGGAGGCGGCGGGGGAGCGGAAACGTCAGTCCATTCTGCGGGTGGAGTATCAGTGGATGATGCGGGGCGCCCGGGCCCGCTCTACCAAAAACAAGGCCCATATCATGCGCTATGAGGAGCTGCGGGATAAAAGCGTTCCGCAGACGGATGGCAGTGTGCAGATGGCGACGGTGGAAACCAGCCGTCTGGGTCGCAAGACCATTGAATTGCAGCATGTGACCAAGTCTTTCGACGGCAGAACCATTATACGCGACTTTTCCTATGTGCTTTTGCGGGAGGACCGCATCGGTATCGTGGGCCGCAACGGCGTGGGGAAGACAACGTTGCTGAACCTTCTGTGCGGCCGTCTGGCGCCGGACGGCGGCATCGTGGATACGGGTGCCACTGTAAAGGTGGGCTACTTCTCACAGGAGGGTCGGGAGCTGGATCTGACCCAGCGGGTTTACGACTTCATCCATGAGGTGGCGGATTCCGTTAAGACATCAGAGGGAACAATTTCCGCCTCCCAGATGATGGAACGCTTTCTCTTCCCTGTCGAATTGCAGGGTATGCCCATCGGTAAACTCAGCGGCGGGGAGCGGCGGCGACTGTATTTGCTCAGTATATTAATGGAAATGCCTAATATATTAGTTCTTGATGAGCCAACCAATGATTTGGATGTAACAACACTGGCCATTTTGGAGGAGTATCTCCAACAGTTTCCCGGTGCAGTGATTGCTGTTTCCCATGACCGGTATTTTCTCGACAAGATGGCGGATTTCGTGTTTGAAGTCCGTGACGGCGGAGAGGTGCGGCGCTATGTGGGGAATTACAGCGACTATCTATTGCAGCGTCAGCCGACGGAAGAGGGAGACGAAGCAAAGGAAAAGGAAGAGACTAAGGTACCGGCTCCGCAGTCCCGACCAAAGCGGCTGAGGTTTTCCTTTAACGAGCAGCGGGAGTATGAGACTATTGATGACGAGATTGCTGCGCTGGAGCGGCAGACGGAGAAATGCGAGGCAGCAATGACCGCCTGCGGCAGCGACTATGTCCGCTTGCAGGAGCTCACTGCCCAGAAGGAGGCACTGGCCGGACAGCTTTCCCAAAAGATGGAGCGCTGGGAGTACCTCATGGAGCTGGCCGAAAAAATAAAAGAACAGACATAAGCTGAAGCGCCCCGTCCGTTTTCTCGGACAGGGCGCTTTTTTTGCTTCAGTCGTGGGGCTTAACATCCTGATAGAACATATTCCAATCCACCTGGTAGACCCGAAGCGCCTCCGGCGTGTGCAATACCATACGAACCTGCTCCATCTCCGGGTGGCTGTAAAGAAACTGTGTAATCGTCAGGAGCGCAATGTGAGCGGCCTCCCGCAGAGGATAGCCGTAAATGCCGGTGCTGATGGAGGGGAAGTCGACACTGCGGCAGCCGTGTTCAGCTGCCAGCGTCAGACAGGAACGGTAACAGGATGCTAGCAGGGCCGCTTCACCGTGGCTGCCCCCCCGCCAGATAGGGCCGGGGGTATGAATGACATAGCGGCAGGGAAGATCATAGCCGTCGGTTATTTTGGCCTGCCCGGTCTCGCAACCTCCAAGAAGGCGACACTGGGCCAGCAGCGCCGGTCCCGCGGCACGGTGAATAGCCCCATCCACCCCGGCACCGCCCAGCAGCGAGGTGTTGGCGGCATTGACAATGGCATCCACGCAGGACTGGGTAATATCGCCTAAAATCAGAGAAACAGGCAGCATAAAAATCCTCCTAGCTCATGTCGAAATATGTCGAAAAAGTTAACAAAATCTAAACAATTGGGCTGTATAACAAAATTCTATTTACATAATCGGCACTTTATGGTAAAATTAGTCAACATAACAAGACAGGAAAGGGGAAAAACCGCTTTGAAGAAATTTGTGCCAAACTATGATGGGACGCTGCGAAAACATGCGCTGCAGGTTCCCACCTGCATCAGCGAATGCAGCGGTATCCGTATTTTTGGCCGCCGCATCAAGTCTCTTGTATTTTCCACCGATGTGGCGATCATTAAAAATATAAATGCCGACGCCGTGATTGCCGTCTATCCCTTTACCCCGCAGCCCAGCATTACGCAGGCTATTATCAATGTTTCCGATGTGCCTGTCTTCACGGGTGTGGGCGGCGGCTTTACCAATGGCGGCCGCTCGGCCAGTATTGCCGCCTACGCTGAGCATCAGGGCGCTTTCGGTGTTGTATGCAATACGCTGATTACCAACGAAACCATACGCACCATCAAGGAAACGGTAGAAATCCCCATTGTTTTTACGGTGGTTTCCGAAAATGCGGAAATCGACAGCCGTCTGGAGGCAGGTGTGGATTTCCTGAATATATCCGGCGCTGCCAAGACACCCGCTATTGTGACTGCCATTCGAGCGCGGTATCCGGACATACCAATCATCGCCACAGGCGGCCCCACGGATGAGAGCATTCTTGCCACGATCCGGGCGGGAGCCAATGCCATTACCTATACGCCGCCCACCAATGGTGAGCTGTTTGCCAAGGACATGCGGGAATACCGCGCTTCATACGACGAATAAGCTTTTCAAACGGGCCGGAGAACTTTCTCCGGCCTGCTTTTTTTATGGCAAGGCTGTACTTACTTTGCCAGATAGGTGCGGCAGATCTCATTGGCGCGGTGAGCCACCTGCTCTTCATCCACGCCGGTGAGATGTCCCTGTGCTACAGTGATTTTGCCGGCAACCACCGTGTAATCCACGGCGCCCCGCAGTCCCACGGTGGCCAGCACGGATTTGGGGTCGCTGAGACTGCCCACCAACTCCAGCCGGCGGCTGTCCACCAAAAAGAGATCGGCACACTTACCCACCGCCAGGGAACCAATGTCGTCCCGTCCCAACAGGGAGGCGCTGCCCTGGGTGGCCATTTTCAAAATGTCATAGCCGTCGGGCGCCTGTCGGCTGGCGGTCAGACGGTGCAGCAGGTAGGCCACACGCAGTTCCTCCATGAGGCTGGAGCCGTCGTTGGAGGCGCTTCCGTCCACGGCCAGACCCACATGAACGCCCATGCGCAGCATATCCGGGATCCGGGCTACGCCGGAGGAGAGCTTCATGTTGGAGATGGGGCAGTGGGCCACGCCGGTGCCGGTATCGGCCAGTAGACACAGCTCTTCGTCGTTGAAGTGGATGCCGTGGGCGAACCATACATCCGGCCCAGTCCAGCCCAGACGCTGCATATAAGCCAGGGGACGGACACCCTCCCGGGAGAGCATATAGTTTTCCTCATCCTTGGTCTCACACAGATGGGTGTGGAGTCGGACACCGTACTGGCGAGCCAGTATGGCACTTTGCCGCAGCAGCTCCGCCGAAACGGAGAAGGGTGAGCAGGGAGCCAATGCCACACGATGCATAGCACCGCGGGCGGGATCATGATAGGCTTCAATGACCTGCGCACTGTCACGCATGATCTCGTCCACCGTTTGCACCACACTGTCCGGAGGCAGGCCGCCGTCTTTTTGACTCAGATCCATGCTGCCTCGAGAGGCGTAGAATCGCATCCCCAGCGTGTCACTGGCCTGAAACTGCGTGCCGATGAGATCGCCGGCGCCGTGGGGAAATACATAGTGGTGGTCGAAGCAGGTGGTACAGCCGTGCTTCATCAACTCCCCCAGGCCTGTCAGCGTGGAGTAGCGGATTACATCCTCATCCAGGTTTTTCCAAATCTCATAAAGGGTTTTCAGCCAGTCAAACAGCTCCATATTCTGCACTTGCGGCAGATTGCGGGAAAAAACCTGATACAGGTGGTGGTGGGTGTTCACAAGGCCGGGGTAACACAGCATATGGCGGGCATCCAGAGTCCGGTCGGCAGTTACGTCCAGATGAGAACCAATCTGACGGATAAAGCCGTCCTCACAGTAGATATCCACATTCCGCTCCACCCGGTCGGCGTCGTCGCAGGTGACGAGCGTATCAATATTTTGAATCAACAGGGAAGACATAATAAACCTCACTTTCAGACTGCTTAAAAATATCCTCTGCCCAAGGACAGAGGATATTTTTTAAAATAAGTCAGCGTTCTTCGCGGAAGTAGGACAGGCCCAGCCCCGCAGGAGGCTGATTCTCCTGATTCTTCCGCAGAGACACGGTAATCAGAACCACCAGCGTCACAATGTAGGGCAGCATCTTGAACAGCTCCTGAGAGCTTCTGGTCAGACCGGGGATATAGAAGTAGATCCAGGTCAGAATGCCAAAGAGGTAGGCACCCCAGATGGTATTGAGCGGCTTCCAGCTGGCAAATATGACCAGCGCCACAGCCAACCAGCCCAGCGCTTCAATGGCACCGGCGTTGGCCCAGGTGCCCTTGATGTGATCCATGGTGTAGAACAGACCGCCCAAACCGGAGATGCCGGCGCCGATGCAGGTGGCCAGATACTTGTACCGGGTCACGTTGATGCCGGCGGCGTCTGCCGTGCCGGGATTCTCGCCCACAGCCCGCAGGTTCAGACCTGTGCGGGTGCGATTGAGAAAATAGCGCATGACAATGGCCATGATGATGGCCACATAGGCCAGAAAACCGTAAGACAAAAACAGCTTGCCCACCGCTCCCAGATTGGCAAGGGCGGGGATATTGGCCCGGAAACCGGAGCTGGTGACAGCCACGGAAATCTGACCGACGCCGCCGGCCAGCTTGTTCAAAGAGCCGCCAAAGAAATTGGCAACGCCGCTGCCGAAAATAGTCAGTGTCAGACCGGTAACGTTTTGATTGGCCCGCAGGGTGATGGTCAGGAAGGCGTAGATGAGGCCGCCCAGCGCAGCCCCCAGGAAACAGGCCAGCAGAGAAAGCAGTACGCCCACCACCGGGGAGGTACCGCCGCCGCGCTCATAGGCGAAAGCCACCAGCAGACTGGAAATAGCACCCAGGTACATGATGCCGGGAACACCCAGGTTCAGATGTCCGGACTTTTCGGTGACGATCTCACCCATGGCACCGAACATGATAACCGTGCCGAATGTGACGGCCGACTGGAAAAGAGCAATAATTTTATCCATTACTGGTGCACCTTCTTTCCACGGAATTTCACACTGTAATTAACGAAAAATTCACTGCCCAGCAGGAAGAAGAGAATGATGCCCGTAATAATGGAGGACACGTTTTCATTCAGGCCGTACTGAGAGGCGATCTGAACAGCGCCCTTTTGCAAAAAGACAATCAGGAAAGAGAAGATGACCATAACCACCGTATTGAACTGAGCCAGCCAGGCCACGATGATGGCTGTAAAGCCGCGGCCGCCGGCGGTGGAGGTGGAAATGGTGTGGGAGGCACCGGAGACGGCGATAAAGCCTGCGAAGCCGCAGATAGCGCCGGAGAGAGCCATGGTGCGGACATAGACGCGGTTAACGCGGATACCGGCATAGCGGGCGGTATTTTCGGAGTCGCCAATGACGGAGATCTCATAGCCGTGCTTGGACTTGGACAAGTACAGATACATGCCCACTGCCAGCACCATCACCAGCACCACGTTCCAGCCGAAGTCCTTGTTGTAGCCGCTGGAGAACATGTTGGGCAGCCATCCGGTCATGTCGCCTTGATTGATGAGTCCCACCGTGTTGGAGCCAAAGGGATTTTCCCACAGGGCCACACAATAGGAGGTCAGCTGAATGGCAATGTAGTTCATCATCAGCGTGAACAGCGTCTCATTGGTGTTCCACTTTGCCTTGAATACGCCGGGAACCAGTCCCCAGACGGCGCCGGCCGCCAGACTGGCGAGAATCATCACAAGGAACAGAATGGGAGCGGGCAGATTCTTGAAGTAGAGCATGCAGGCCGCGGTGGCAATGCCGCCCACCAGAATCTGACCTTCCGCGCCGATATTCCAGAATTTCATCTTAAAAGCGGGCGCCAGACCCACGGCAATGCACAGCATGGTCATGGCGTCACGAACAGTGACCCAAGAGCGCTTGACAGAGCCAAAGGCACCTTCAAACATAGCGCCGTAAACCTTCAGCGGACTCATATTGACGATGGCCATAATGACAATGGCACAGACCACCAAAGACAGAACCAGCCCGATGATGCGGATACCCCAGGCTTTCCAGCCGGGCAGAGCTTCCGCCCGTTTGGACATCCGGGCAAAGGGCTCGTGAATTGTATAGTTCCCTGTCATGCCAGTGCGCCCTCCTTTCTATGCTGGGTCATCAGCAGACCCACCTCTTCCTTGGAGGTGTGCCGACCGTCCACCACGCCGGAAACCTGTCCGCCGCAGAGAACCACGATCCGGTCGCACAGCTCCAGCAGCACGTCCAGATCCTCGCCCACATAGATCACTGCCACGCCGTGTTCTTTTTCTTCGGTGAGCAGGTTATAAATAGTATAGGAGGTATTGATATCAAGGCCGCGGCCAGCATAGGCGCTCATCAGAACGGAAGGCGTCTGGGCAATTTCCCGGCCCACCAGCACCTTCTGCACGTTACCGCCGGACATACGCCGCACCGGGAAGGTGGTGCTGGGGGTAACGACCTCCAGATCCTTCCAGACCTTGTTGGCCAGTTCCTCCGGTTCTTTGCGGTTGACAAAAGGACCGTGGCCGTGTTTCCAGCTGCGCAGCATCATATTGCCCGTCATGCCCATAGAGCCCACCAGACCCATGCCCAGTCGATCCTCCGGCACAAAGGACATGGAAACACCAGCCTTGCGGATGGACAGAGGGTCCATGCCCACAAGGGATTTTTCGGATCCGTCGGCAGGATCGCGGAAAAGAATGCTGCCGCTCTTCACGGGATACAGACCTGCAATGGACTCCAGCAGTTCCTTCTGCCCAGAACCGGCTACACCGGCAATGCCCAGAATCTCACCGGAGTTGGCGGTAAAGGTCACATTGTCAAGGCGCTTGACGCCCAGCTCGTCAAAGACGGTCAGATCCTTTACCTCCAGCCGGGGCTGGGGATTCTTCGGTTCGGGACGGTTGATGTTCAGCTCCACGCTGTGTCCCACCATCATGTCTGTCAGAGACTGCTGAGAGGCGTCCTTAGTCAGCACATCCCCTATGTATTCACCCTTACGCAGAACGGCCACACGGTCAGATACATCCAGCACCTCGTGCAGCTTGTGGGTAATGATGATGAGGGATTTGCCGTTTGCCTTCATGGTGCGCATGATGGCAAACAGGTTATCTGTTTCCTGGGGCGTCAGTACGGCGGTGGGTTCGTCCAGAATCAGCACATCGGCGCCGCGGTACAGCACCTTGACGATTTCAACGGTCTGCTTCTGGGAGACGGACATATCGTAGATCTTCATGTCCGGCGTAATGTCGAAGCCGTACTTTTCACAGATTTCAGAGACCTTCTTACCGGCCTCCTTCAGATTCAGCTTTCCCTTTTCCTCAAGACCCAAAACAATGTTTTCGGTGGCGGTGAACACATCCACCAGTTTGAAGTGCTGATGAATCATGCCGATGCCATTGTTATAGGCGTCCTTAGGGGAACCAATGGATACGGGCTTGCCATGTACATAGATCTGTCCCTCATCCGGATAATAGATGCCGGACAGCATGTTCATCAGCGTAGTCTTGCCGCTGCCGTTTTCACCCAATAACGACAGGATCTCACCTTCGCGCAGTTCCAGATTGATGCGGTTGTTGGCCACAACACTGCCGAAGCGCTTGGTGATGTTCTCCATTTTAATGGCGCTAACAGTTTCCAAGGCTGTCATCCTCTCTGTCAGAAAGTTCGAACCAACGGGAATGTACCTTCTATCCCTCTATTCGATTGATTATCTTTAGTCTACCATAAAC
>JAAXZS010000038.1 GCA_012719745.1 Clostridiales bacterium
GTTTGACTTATTGCCGCTGCAATCCGATTTAAAGTCTGCCGCAACATGTTCTCCATACTTCTCTTTTTAAGATCATAAAAATGCATGGTAAAAGCCGCTCTCCATGTTGACGGAGCTCCCTTGTACATGTATGATAAGAGCAATATAAGGTGTGGTTCAGTACATCTGGCCACGGCCGCACGGGATGCCGCGGAAACGATACGAAAGACAGTTTCGGCGCCGTCCCTGGCATTCGGAGGGATATACAATGGATACAGCAGCTTACATCGAATCGCATAAAGTCATCTGCATCTGCAGAAAAATCTATGAAAAGGATCTTCTTGCCCTGTCGCATGCCCTGTATCAAGGGGGCATACGCCTGATGGAAATTACCTTTGACCAGTCGGACCCTGCTTGTGAGGCCAGAACAGCCGCGGCCATCTCCCTTTTGAACCGGGAATTCGGCGGGGACATACAGGTGGGCGCGGGCACCGTGCTGACGCCATCCCAGGTGGAAACGGCCCATGAGGCCGGCGCCGCCTACATCATCTCTCCCAACACCGATCTTGCGGTCATCCGCCGCACGAAGGAGCTGGGGATGGGCTCCATTCCCGGTGCCATGACCCCCAGCGAGATCCTCACTGCCCACAACGCGGGGGCTGATTTCGTAAAGCTCTTCCCGGCCGCCTGGCTGGGCTTCTCTTATTTAAAAGACATCCGGGCCCCCATCAGCCATGTCAAACTCATCGCCACCGGCGGCGTGACCGAGGAGAATTTCGGGCAGTTTCTGGAGCTGGGCGTGGTGGGTGCCGGGGTCAGCAGCCGTCTGGTGGATAAAAAGCTGCGGGATGCCGGCGATTATGCCCAGCTGACCGCCAGGGCCGAAATGTTTACGGCCATTGCCCGGGGCCACCAGATATAACCTCTCTTTCTATAAAAAAGCACCCCCTCGCAGCATCTCCATCCGGTCTGCGTGAACAAACCCGGCAAGGGCATCCCGAAGGGGTGTGGCAGATTTATTTCAGTTCATTTTGAGGGGGACCTTTCTCATTATCATTTTGACTGATAAGTGAAGGGGCTGCGGCGTTCATCACGCGCCGCAGCCCCTTCTTAGAGGTATTGAATGCCCATGGAAAAGGCAAACTGGCAATTATAATGATTCCCCCCCGCGCAAAAAAATACCGCGCAGCCTGCAAGAGCCGTGCGGTATGCAAAATACATATCCATGGTCTCCTGGTGCAGGCGGGAGGCGGCAAACAGTCCTCGGCGTATCTGACTTGGCTTTTCCTTTGGAAAAGCATCACAGTGACCGACTCGTGGGGCATCTCACCCCGTTCCACCGCTGATTGCTCAGACGGACTGCCTGCGTATCGTATTAAGTTCAATTTCTGAAGACAGCATACCTCAGAGAGGTCGATCTTGTCAAGAGCCGCCGCCAAATATTTTGTTGCCTCCCGGAGGCGGTTGACATTTTCCGACAAGGGTCTTATAATAAAATTAATCAAAATAAATATAATCCGATGAAGCCTCAAGAATCGTCATTGAAACTGGAGGCGGAGGAGACTCTGGAGAATTCCGAAAGGATGCCGAAGGTGCAAGGCGACACGTCGCCGCATCTCTCAGGCAAAAGGACAGAGCAAACATTCGCTTAGGGCGGGTGTTTGCCTATTTATCTCCGGAGCTGCTGATTTTCATCAGCAGTTTTTTATTTTACATTTCTGGAGGTAATTATGGAAGCACTGCTCAAGATCGTCCAAACCGTCAACTCGTATCTGTCCGACTACATTCTCATCATCCTGCTGGTTGGCTGCGGTATCTATTTCTCCATCCGCACCCGCTTTGTGCAGGTGCGCTGCTTCGGCGAGGGAATGCGCCGCGTGTTCGGCAGCATCAAATTAAACGGCGGCAAGCACAAAGGCGGCATCAGCTCTTTTCAGGCGCTGACCACCGCCATCGCCGCTCAGGTGGGTACCGGCAACATCATCGGTGCCTGCGGCGCTATTCTCATCGGCGGGCCCGGCGCCATCTTCTGGATGTGGATCATCGCCTTTTTCGGCATGGCCACCATCTATGCCGAGGCCGTGCTGGCCCAGAAAACACGGGTCGTCCTGCCGGACGGCTCCATTCAAGGCGGCCCCGTCTACTATATCAAGACAGCGTTTCGCGGCCGCTTCGGCAAAATTCTGGCAGGCTTTTTCTCAGTGGCTATCATTCTGGCGCTGGGCTTCATGGGCAGCATGGTACAGTCCAACTCCATCAGTGAGGCCTGCACCAACGCCTTTGGTATCCCCGGTTGGGTCATGGGCCTGGCCGTGTCGCTGATCGCCGGCTTTATCTTCATCGGCGGCATCAGCCGCATCGCTTCTGTCACGGAAAAGCTGGTACCTATCATGGCCACGCTCTATCTGCTGGGCGGACTGGTGGTGCTCATCGCCCGCATCCGGTACGTTCCCGAGACCTTCGGCATGATCTTCAAATATGCCTTTGTGCCACAGTCCCTCATCGGCGGCAGCGTGGGCTACGCTCTGAAAACCGCCATCAGTCAGGGCGTCAAGCGGGGCCTGTTCTCCAACGAAGCCGGTATGGGATCCACGCCCCACGCTCATGCCATGGCCAAGGTCAGCTGCCCTCACGAGCAGGGCGTTGTGGCCATGATCGGCGTGTTTATCGACACCTTTGTGGTGCTGACCATGACCGCTCTTGTGGTGATCTCCACCCTCTATGCCGGTGACGGTGTTTTGGCCGCCGGCGCGGCGGAGGGCATCAGTAAGACCAATATGGCCCAGCTGGCCTTTTCCGAAATTTTCGGCAAGGGTCTTGGCAACAGCTTCGTGGCCGTCTGCCGGTTCTTCTTCGCCTTTTCCACCATTCTGAGCTGGAACCTCTTCGGCCGCATTAATATGAACTATCTCTTCGGGAAAAAATCCGACCGTATCTATTCCATTGTGGCCATGCTGTTCATCTTTATGGGTTCCCTGCTGTCCAACGATCTTGTGTGGGAGCTGACGGATATGTTTAACCAGCTGATGGTGCTGCCCAACGTTATCGCTCTGGTGGCACTTTCCGGTCTGGTGGCCGCGTCTGCCAGAGGAAAGGATTCTCTTTATCAAAAGTAATATTGCTGTGTTTGACAGGGAGCCGCCGCAGTTTTTCTGCGGCGGCTCCCCTTTTGTTGTTTACTGTGGGTCTGCCAGATACTTTTTCACAAAATTAAGGACAATTTTCAGTGCTTCGTCGCTAAGAAAGCCGCCGATCACATGATAGGCGCCCAAAAGCTTGTACATCTCCACTTCCCTGCCCATTTCCCGCAGCTTTTCGTAGAGCATACAGCTCTGGTGAAAGGGCACCAGCTGGTCTTTGTCCCCGTGCATAATGAGGATGGGCGGTGTTTCTTTTTCGGGCGTCAGGTAATTCATAGGAACGGTGGGCGCTACCAACTCCGGATTTTCCAACACATTATGCCGCCCGATCAAAAAGCCCTCGGGGCTCTCCGCGTCATAGTGGTTCTGCACACTGGGCCGCAGATTCATCTGAGAAATATCGGTGGGGCCATACCAGTCCACCACACACTTTACCTGTGCCGAGTATGCGCCGTATAGAGGCGTATCCAGCACTCCGTCACCGGTGATGCCGGCCATCACCGCCGTATGTCCGCCGCTGGAATCCCCCCACAGGGCGATCTCCTCCGGCAGGATTCGCAGCTCCTCCGCGTTTTTCCGGAGAAAGCGGATGGCGGTCTTTGTATCCTGGATCTGCGCCGGGAAGGGAGCCGTCTCGCTGGGCCGATACTGCACCATAGCCACGGCAAAGCCCCGCTCGCAGGCCCGCAGCATCACGGACATATGTTCAAACACATGTTGGCGATGCCAGGCAGAGCCCTGCACAAACACGATGCAGGGGAACCGTCTCTGGGGCAGGTTGGGATCGCCCTCCGTGGGCATCAAAACATGCACATGCAGCGTCTCCCCATCTCTTTCGGCATAGACAAGGCTCTTCATGTCCACGCCGCAGGGGCCATATGTATCCTGCAGTGTCACGCACCGGACGCCTGCCGGCAAAGCCGCCTCGGCGGGAAATTCCGCTAGCGGAATTTCCCGTGGCTGGATAATTTTTTCCATCTGTTACGCTCCTTTTTTTATACAAGGCCGAATAGTTTGCCCACCACTGGCAGCCAAAGCGCCGCAAGCAAAATCATAGCGATCTGCAAAAAAGCGGTACTGCGTGCCATATCGCTCATGGAATAATACCCCTTGCTGTAGGTGATGAGAGGGACGGTGTCCAGCGGCAGCAGATAGCAGTTGCCGGCGCACAGAGCCGCCGTCATGACCAGCAGCGCCGGCGAAACGCCCGCTCCCGCCGCCATAGCCACCAGCGGCGGCGCCATAATGGGGATCATAGAGGTAGCCACCGGGATCAGCAAAAGGGACAGGAATATCAGCGCAGCCGTAAAGGCGATTAAGACAAAGGCCGACACGTTCATAGCCGGCACAGCGGCCGCAATCCGGTCTGACACGCCGTTTGTAATCATGGCCGTGCTGATCGACAGTACGGTGCCCACCAGGAAAAAGGCATCCCAACTGTTCTCCCGCAGGAAAACGTCCAGATCCAGCACGCTGATACCCGGCAGAAACATGAAGCAACAGCCCAGAATGGCCACCACCATCACGCTGATGGCCGGTACCCAGGACGAGAGAATCCATAGCACCAGCATAGTGCCGATAATCAGCAGCACCTGAATTTCCTTTTTTCCCATCCGCGGTGGAATGTCCATGCCGTCCACAAAACTTTTGATTTCCTCCGCCGTGATGGGCGCCGGGTGATAGACAAGGCACATTATCTTCCACGCCAGAGGGATCATTACCGCCGTCAGGGGGATTCCGGCGCACATCCACTGAACAAAGGTCACAGTGGTACCGGTGAGCTGTTCCAGCTGGGCGATGGCCAGCAGGTTAATCGAGCTGCCCGCCGGCGTCATCATGCCGCCGATCATGGAGGCCACGGGTATTCCGATCATAAAGAGGCGACCCGTGCGCTTTTGATCCTTTTTATCCGGGTAAAGCCGGATGAGATCCAGGGAAATGGCCATAAAGATGGCGCAGGTGGGCACGTTGGACACAATGGAGGAAACCACCGCGCAGCAGATCATCATTGCCAGCAGCACCGACTCGATGCTTTTGCCGCTTCTGCGCAGCAGCGCCCGTAAAATCCGTTTTGACAGCGGAATGGTGGTGATCGCTGCTGCGATACCAAAGGAAGCCAGTGTAAAGAATACAATGGGCTGGGAATAGCCCACCAGCGCCGCGCCCAAATTCTTTGTCACCCCCAAAAGAGGCATCAGTCCGCAGAAAACAAGACTTGTCACCACCACCGGCAGCGCCTCCGTCACCAGCATCAGTAAAAACGCGCACAGCATTCCCACCGTCCAGACGCCAGCCTGAGACAGTCCGCCGAAGGGCGGGATCACCCGGGAGGCCACCAGCACGGCGACAGCCAGCACCATACCCGCTATTTGTTTTTTCTTCATCTCCGTACCCCTCACAGCTGCGTGTCGTACAGCTCGCAGAAGGGATCGACCGGGCTTTTGCCCAGAAACTTCTGCTCGCCGCACAGTTTGGCAACCACCGCCTTCACCACCGCCTGCGTGGGAGTGTAGGCATTGATATAGGTTTTGATGCCGGGCACATCCTGCAGGTGATAGGGGTTTGCGAAGGAGACAAAAATACTGGGCACATCCATCAAAAACCGGGGCAGATCCAGCGCAAATTTTCCGTCCCAGAAAAGCCGCACCGTAGTCTGGTCGCTGCGTGTCTGGCAGTTGGCGGCATACAGATCCACGCGGCCCGCCTCAATGGCTCCCACGCCGGTCATATGGGCGGTTTTGGGGTCAAACAGGCAGACGGGGATGCCCCGTTTTTCAAATTCAGCCGACAGCATTTTGCTGAGCTTTCCCTCGGGCGTTTCATCGCTGCCCAGCATGATAAGGCGCACCGACTTCGTATTTTCTCTGGTGAGGGGTAGGCGGTTTTCCCGGTTTTTCACCAACGTCACCGAGCGCTCGGCGCACTTTCTGATCCATTCTGAAACCGGCAGTGCCCGCTTCGCCTGTCCCCGGTGAGGCTCATAGAGCCGCAGGTGCGCCTTCAGCGCCAGAATCCGCCGCACCGCCTCGTCCAGCCGCTGATGGGACAGGCGCCCGTCGGCCAGCGCCTCCATGATAAAGGACAGATCTTCCTTGAAATCGGTGTTGAAGATCAGCATGTCGCCGCCGGCTTCAACGGCCGCGGGGATAGCGTCCCGCCGCTTCATGCGTTGGGTGAAGCCGCCCATAATGGTGGCATCCACCAGTACAAGACCCTCAAATCCCAGATGCTCCCGCAGGAGATTTGTCATCAGCTCCCGGGAAAGGGAGGCGGGCAGCACATCCTCATCCCGCAGCAGGGGATTGATCTGCCTGCTCCAGCTGGGCTGGAGGATGTGAGCGGCCATGACGCACAAAACACCGTTATCAATCAGCGACCGGTATACCTTACCGTAGGACTGCTCCCAGGTCACCGTGGACAGGGAGTTCACCGTGGGATGGAGGTGCTGATCCCGGTAGTCCACCCCATCGCCGGGAAAATGCTTGGCGCAGGTGGCGACGCCGCAGGACTGGACGGCCTTCATATAGGCTGTGGAGAACTGCGCCACCACCGTTGGGTCGGAACCGTAGGTGCGGGTGTTGGTAATGGGATTTCTGAAATTCAGGTCAATGTCCGCCACCGGCGAAAAGGTCAGGTTGATGCCGGCCACCTCCGCCGCCCGAGCGCATTGCAGCCCCAGCCGCTCCGCCCAGCGCACATCGCCGGTAGCCGCCACCTGCATCTGGGAGGCAAAGCGTCTGCCGTCGGTGATGGCGCCGTCGCCCCCCTCCTCCAGGTTAGCAGCCTTCAGGATGGGAACGGCCGCCACGCGGTCAAAGGCGGCATTGCGGTCCACCAGCGTGTCAATGCCGCAGGGGCGGAACAAAATCCCCCCCACATAGCTGTCCTCCGCCATGGCCAGCAGCTCTTCCTCACCGTAAAGATCGCCCAGCACGCAGAAAAGCTGTCCTGCCTTCTGGCGGTCATTCAGCCCGGCAAAGGTATCCTCCACCCATTGGAGCTGCGTATCATCCAAATAAAACGGTTTTTCTCTCAGATTCATATAGGCACCGTCCTCAAAACAATTCTAATAATCCGGCGACGTCTTTCAAATCCGTCACAGTCATTCCCGCGCCCGGCAGAACTTTTCTTCCGACGCCGACAGGGAACATACCGCCCCGGCGAGCGGCTTCTATACCCGCCGCCGCGTCCTCAAAGACGGCACAGTCCCGAGCCGCCCGATTAATGGCCTTTGCGCACAGCAAAAAGACCTCCGGGTCGGGTTTTGCCGCCTGTACCATGGAGCCGTCCACCACCGCATCAAAGAGCGAAGTGATCCCCAGCTTTTCAAGAACGACAGGTGCGTTTCGGCTGGCGCTGCCAAGCGCCGTGGGAATGCCCTGCTCCCGGAGTCGCCGCAGCAGCTCCTCCGCGCCGGGCAGTATATCCCCGCCGGTCAGATGAGCAAGGGACTGGATATAAAGGGCGTTTTTACGCGCCGCCAGGGCCTCCTTGTCCTCTTCGCCCACGGAAAGGCCGCCCACAGACAACAATATGTCCAGAGATTCTCTCCGGGAAACGCCCTTGAGCCTTTCATTGTCAAGTTCTGTAAGGGAAAACCCCAGCTCATGTGCCAGCGTACACCACGCCCGGTAATGATAGGCAGCCGTATCCACAATGACGCCATCCAGATCGAAAATAGCCCCTCGCAGTCTCATATAAGATACTTTTCCAGGAACGCCCAGACAAGGGCCATATTTTCGTCCGACTCAAAGAGCCGATCCTCATGGTCGGCTCCGCCGATGACAAAATAGCGTGCCCGATCCGGCCCCAGCTTTTCGCAGATGGCCTCATAGAGAATTTTGGACTGCTCCGGCGGCACCAGCTTGTCTACGCTGCCGTGCTCGATTAGCAGCGGCTTCATACTCTCGGAGATATAGTGCATGGGATTTGCCTTTTGGATAAGTGCCGCCTCCGCTTCGGGCAGCGGCATTCCCAGATAGGCGGATTCTGCGGAGAAAGCTTCGTCGTGGTTGGGGAAGCTGAAGCCGTTGGTGCGAGCCTGCCGGTCCATAACGGCAAAGTCCGTGGGGCCGAACCAGTCCACCGCGCAGACCACCGGCTCCGTCATGGCCATCATGGCGGAGAGATTGCCGCCGGCGCTGCCGCCGATGGTGGCCATGCGCGCCGGGTCAATCTGGTAGTCGGCGGCGTTTTCACGCAGGAACGCCAGTGCTTTTTTGCAGTCCTCCACCGCCGCCGGGAAGACGGCCTCCGCCGAGAGGCGATAGTTGATGGTGGCAAAGGCCCAGCCCTTATCCAGGCAGTCCAGCAGCTTTTTAATGTGGCCGTCCCGCTTGTCGCCCAGGGCAAATCCGCCGCCGTGGATGTGGATCAGCAGCGGAAAGGGGCCTTCCCCCTCCTCCGGCAAAAACACGTCCAGCTTCTGGGCGTCTGACCGGCTGTCATAGGCTACATCCAGCCAGCTTCTTCTGATGTGAGACACGTCCACCAGGGGCGGTGCGCCAAAGGGCGGTTTTCCGCCGCCGGGTGCAAAGGGAAATCCCCCCATAGGAGGCTTTCCGCCGCCGGGGCCAAAGGGAAATCCGCCCATAGGGGGCATGGAATTTGTATCAAACATGCAATTTTTCCTCCTTGTCATGATGGTCCGTTTTTTCTGTCTTTTGATTCTTCTGTGCCGGAGGTATTCTCTTGCCTTTCTTGGCCATGCTGTATTTGATCGCGTCAAAGCTCAGCGCCATAATGAGGATAGCGCCCTGCACCACATATTGCAGATAGGTACCCCAACCGGCCAGCTGCATGCCGTTGCCCAGCACCTGTATCACAAACACGCCTGCGATCAGGCCGAACATACTGCCCTTGCCGCCCATAAAGCTGATGCCGCCGATGATGGCCGCGGTCATGCAGGTAAAGGCCACGCCGCTGCTGCCCAGCGTTGAACTGCTGACGGAATTGCCTTTGGCAATGAGATCCATGCCGGCAAGGGCGAACATGAAGCCGCACAGAGAATAGGCAAAGAGCTGAATGGCGTCAATATTGATGCCGGAGAGCCGCGCGGCGTCCTTGTTGCCGCCGGTGGCGTAGATCTTCCGTCCCAGATAAGTCTTTTTCAAAACAAATTCCGCCGCGAAGAGAATAACGATGGCCAGCAGCAGGTCGTAATTCAGCCCCAGTACGCCGTGTGTGGCCATATAGCGAAAAGTCTCGGGAAACGGGCGGTAGGATTTTGCGTTGGAGATCATAAAGGACAATCCGTTATACACGTTGCCCATGGCAATGGTAAGGATCAACGGGAAAACGCCCTTGATCCGGGTAATCAGCATACCGTTGATAAAGCCCAGCAGCGTTCCGATCAACAGTCCCAGCACCATCACCAGCACGGGCGAGAGCCCTTTTTCGATCATTAAAATGGCGATAATGACGCCCATCAGGCTCATCTGGTTTGCCACCGACAGATCAATACCGCCCGCGATCATCAAAACCCCCAGGCCGATGGCCGCGATAATGAAATAGCTGTTCTGGTTGAGCAGATTCACAATATTTCCGAAGGTCAGAAAATAGGGGCTCATAAACGAAAAAATGACGATCAGCACCAGCATCACAATCATCACGGAATTGCGAAGCAAAAATTCTTTTACCTTATTCACACGATTTCCTCCCTCTTCATACCGGACGCAAGGCCGATAATCAGCTTTTGATCGAACTCACCGCGCTCCAGCTCACCGGCAAAACAGCCCTCGTAAATGACGCCGATGCGGTCGGACATGCCCATCAGCTCCTCCAGCTCGCTGGAGATCATCAAAATGGCCTTGCCCTGCTGGGCCAGCTCATTCATCAGCCGATAAATTTCCTGCTTGGCCCCCACGTCAATACCCCGGGTAGGCTCGTCAAAGATCAGGATCTCCGGATCAGCGGCCAGTGCCTTGGCCAGTACCACCTTTTGCTGATTGCCGCCGGAGAGGTTTTTGACCTCCTGCTTCATGGAGGGCGCCTTGATCTGCAAACGCTGGCTGTAGGTATTCACCAGCGCCGTCTCTTTTTTCCGGTTGATCAAAAGACCGCTGCAAATACGCTTGAGGGCGGAGAGGGAAATGTTGAAGGCGATACTCAGCTCCTGCAAACATCCCAAAAATTTTCGGTCCTCCGGAATCAGGCCCATGCCCTCCCGTATCGCCCGTCCGGCGGATTGAATCTGTACCTCTTTGCCATTGATAAAGGTTTTGCCCTCCTCCCGGGGGGCTATGCCGAAAATCACCTGGGCCAGTTCGGTTCTTCCCGCGCCCACCAGGCCCGCCAAACCGTAGACCTCCCCGTGGCGTACCGTAAAAGAGATGTCCCGGTCGCCGTTGCCGGAAAGATGCTCTGCCCGGAAGGCCTCCTCACCCGGCTCTTTGCCCCGGGCGGGATAGCTCTCCTTCAGCTCCCGCCCCACCATCAGAGAAATGAGCTGTTTGCGGTCTGTGGCAGCCGTTTCCTCCGTGGCCACATACTGTCCGTCCCGCAAAATGCTGACCCGGTCAGTGATCCGGAAAATCTCCTCCATCCGGTGAGAAATGTAGATAACCGTCACCCCCGCCGCCTTCAGCTTTTCAATGATCCGGTAGAGAATCTCCACCTCGGTGGTGGACAGCGGTGCCGTGGGTTCGTCCAGCACCAGAATGCGGATGTGATGGCAAAGGCATTTGGAGATCTCCACCAACTGCTTTTTGCCGGGGGACAGGCACATGACCTCCGCCGCCGGGTTCAGATCAATGCCCCATTCGTCAAATATTCTCTGTGCTTTTTCACAGTAGCTTTTCAGGTTAAAGGTCTTCCCCGTGCGCTCGCCCAGGAACATGTTTTCCGCCACCGTCAGCGGCTCCACCAAATTGAATTCCTGATAGATGACCTCGATGCCGCACTTTTTGGAAAGCGCGGGCGTCATGCGCTCATACCGGTGGCCGTCGATTTCAATAACGCCGGTATCCGGCGTCAATGCGCCGGATACCGTTTTGATCAGCGTGGATTTGCCCGCTCCGTTTTCCCCCAGAAGGGCGTGGACTTCCCCCTTGCGGAAGGAAATTGATACGTCATTGAGTGCGACAACACCGGGAAAGGTCTTGGTAATTCCCCTGAGAGAAAGAATGAAATCTTCCGCCATATTCTCTCCTGTCCTTTCCGTTGTATTTCAAGAATACCGGTGCCTTACCAGTTCACATTTTCCATACGGATGGCGCCCACATTGTTGACGTCCTTCATCTGCAGTGATCCGGCCGCGTCCATGTAGACAAGAGCGATGGGATCCCATACATCCTTTTCGGCAGTGCCGTCCAAAACAGAACCGGCCAACTGTGCCATTTCGCCGGGCAGATCGCCGCCGCCGAAGGCCACGGTGGCACGGAACACGCTGGTACCGGCTACAGAGCCTTCAATATAATCCTTTTCAGAGCCGATAAAGCCGCAGCCGAACACACCGATCTTGGCCTGATCCTCAGCGGAGAGAACCTTGTCCATATAAACCTGGCTCACGGCGCCGGCGCCGTCACCGGTGCAGCACAAAACCACCTTCACCTGGGGATTGGTCAAAAGCACATTCTGGAAAGCCGTCATCGCCGCGTCGGCCATTTCGGCTTCCGTCTTCTGCACCAGCTTCAGCGCCGGGCAGTAGGCCGGATTTTCGATCTTGGCGCTCTCCGCCACTACCTTGCCATCCGCGTCCACATAGTTGCCGTCTGCGTCCTTGAGATACTGTTCAAAGAGCTGCAGCATACCGTTGGACTTGTCGATGCTGTCCTCATTGAGGGAGGATGTCAGCGCCGCGCACTCGATGGAGCCCGCCGCTGCACCGGGATAGGTCTTATCCACCCAGGTCTTCACCAGATAGGCGGAGTAGGAACCCACCAGGAACTGGTTGCAGGTGGCCATGCAGTCATAGGCCTCCGTGTCGCTCATCTGTGTGCCGCAGACCAGCACTTTGATGCCGGCCGCCCGGGCGTCCGCCAGTGCCGACATAACGCTGTTGGCATCCACCGGCATGACGATCAGCTCTTCGGCGTTCATGGTGATATAATTTTGGATCTGAGAAACCTGATTACTGGGGTCACCGTCAGCACTGGTGACTTTCACCTCTTTGTCGGGGAACTTGGCCGTCACGGCGTCTCCGATGCCCCCCATCAGAGGATTATCCAGCGTGGGAAGACACACCGCGATCAGATTGCTGGCCGTCTTTTCCGCCTCCGGCTTCGCGATGCTGCCGCAGGCTGCCAGACTCATCAGCATGGCAAGGGCAAGAACAAGGGTCAGAAACTTTTTCATATGTATTTCCTCCTAAATTATTGTCGGTTTCGTCAAACCGATTCCATGTTCCTATTATAATTTTATATAGTCTTTACAAACAATTCTCTTTCTGGTATGATTTATTCCAGAATGGAATCATTTTGTGGAGGATGACAAAATGGAGTTGCGCTATTTGGTGGAGTTTTCCATGATCGCCCGGTATGAGAATTTTTCTTTGGCTGCGGAGGAACTATTCATCTCCCAGTCCTCCCTTTCCAAACATATTAAAACGCTGGAAACGGAGCTGGGCGTCCCCCTTTTCGAGCGCACCACCCGTACGGTTCACCTCAGTGAATATGGCCGGCTGCTGCTCCCCTTCGCGCAGGAGGTATCCGGTCGGCTGGACGACTTCACCGCCCAGCTGCAAAAAAAGCAAGAATCCCGGCGCAGCGCCCTGAAGGTGGCGTCCATTCCCGTAATGGCGCAGTATGGCATTACGGAGGCGCTATACGCTTTTCGCACCGCCCACCCGGAGATTCAGCTCTCTGTGGCCGAGCGGGAGGCCTGTCAGCTGCGGGATATGCTGGCCAGAGGTGAGTGCGACCTGGCCTTTCAGCGGTTTGCTGCGGAGAAGGAATCGCCCTACCCTGAAATCTCCTACTGCACGGATACCATGGTGGCGGTGCTGCCGGAGGATCACCGGCTGGCCGGCGCCCCCACTATTGCGCTCTCCGACCTGAAAAACGATGTTTTTCTGCTGCTGGACGAAAACACCATGATGTACCGCATTTGTCTGGACGCCTGCGCCTCCGCCGGTTTCACCCCCCAGATGGCCTATAAAGGGCATCGCCCCGAAAACATCATCGGGCTGGTGGCCCGGGGCATGGGCGTATCGCTGCTGATGCGGCGGCAGGCCGATTTTTATAAGAACCCCGGCATTGTCTGCCCGGAGTTGTCAGAGCGCATTGTCAGCCGTGTCAGCCTCATTCGCGAGCCCGGCCGACCGATTACCCCACCCATCCAGACCTTTATCAGTTTTCTGGAAAACTATATTGCACCAGCTTCTGCCGCCACCTGAATTCACGCATCTTTTCCCTGTTTTACGGCAGATCGGCGAAATAAAACAGCAGCATCCTGCTCTTCAAAAAGTTGAAGAGCAGGATGCTGCTGTCATTTTCTTTACCCCAAAGCCATCGGTTATAGCAGCGGCGCCACCGCCTTGAGCACGGCTCCCACGACGCGCAGCCCTCGGTGCCCCTCCCAGATGGTGGATTTTACAACGCTGCGGCACTGGTCGCGGGTCTTTTTGTAATCGTCCTCCATCTCCGGGATGCACCCGACACCGTTCATGTAGGTGGCGCACTCAAAATGGTGGTATAGGCTCCGGTAGTCCAGATTGATGGTGCCCACCACCGCCTCTTTTCCGTCCGCCACAAACACCTTGGCGTGGACAAAGCCCGGCATGTACTCGTAGATATGTACCCCTGCGTCAAGAAGGGCACTGTAGTGGGTCTTGGCCAACGCATAGGGGATCTTCTTGTCCGGAATTCCCGGCAGGATCAGGCTGACTTCCACTCCCCGCTCCGCGGCATACCGCAGGGCGTTTTCCATCTCGGCGTCCAGAATCAGATAGGGTGACATGATGTGGACATAGGACTGCGCGCGGTTGAGCATATCCAGATAGACCCGCTCGCCCACCCGTTCTCCGTCTAAAGGGCAGTCTCCGTAGGGCATAACAAAGCCCCCGACCGGTGCTGCCGAAAGATCTTCTTCCAGAAAGGGGTCAAAAACCGGCTCCCTTTCCGTAATATTCCACATCTGCAAAAACATCAAGGTAAAGCTTTTAGCCGCGTCGCCCCGGAGCATCACCGCGGTATCCTTCCAGTGGCCGTGCTTTTCAAATTCATTGATATACTCGTCCGCCAGATTAACACCGCCGTTGAAGGCGGTGTGGCCGTCGATGACCATGATCTTCCGGTGATCCCGGTAATTGTAATAGGTGCTGACAAAGGGGGTCAGCGGGGCAAACACCTTGCATTTGATACCCAGTTTTTTCAGTCGCTTGGGATAGTCCCGGGGGAGCAGAGAAAATTCGCAGGTACCGTCGTACATCACACGCACGTCCACGCCCTCTTTCGCTTTGCGCTTAAGCACATCCAGCACCCGGCCCCACATAACGCCCTCGTCCACAATGAAGTATTCCAGAAAGATATATTTCTGCGCCTTTTCCAGCTGGCGGAGCATCTCCTCAAATTTGTATTCGCCCAGCGGGAAATATGTCACCTCCGTATTTTCATAAACCGGGTAACAGCCGGTGCGGGAGATGTATTTTGCCAGCGCCGCCGCTCCCGGGGTTGCCTCCGAAAACCGCTCCATCACCGGCTCCGACTGGGGGATAACTTCTTTCGTCTGGCGCAGCAGATGATCCATTCTCATTTTCAGTGCCCGGTGTCCCACTTCGCTCTGGGTATACCAGAACAGCAGCGCTCCGAAAACCGGCATTAATAAAATGATAATGAGCCATGTCATTTTAGCGGATGGATCAATGCGGCTGTTGAGCAGATAGATGACAACACCCGCCATCATCAAAACGGTAGCTCCCCAGATGTGAGGCAGCAGTCCCTCAAACCACTTGAAAACGCCAAGCAGAAAGAGGACCTGCAGCACCAGCAGCAGAATCACCAGCCCCAGTCTGCTGAACAGTGCGTGGATCAGTCCTTTTCTCCCGTGCTTAATCAGCCGGACAATTTTACCGTCCTTATCCTCCATGCATATGGTCCTTTCTTCGCGTCGTCCGTCAACAGTGCCAAACGGCGTTTATTCTTATTTATTACCTCTCATTTTAAGCGACAATACCTGCGTAAGTCAACCGACACATTAGAAAAGCTGTCATAGTTTCATTTTAAAAATGATTCATATATCAACACATTCCAGATAGTCAAATATTGACATTATACATAACAGGATATATAATATTTTGTATTAGTAAAATTATGTATTATTTGTATATTTTTACATATTTTTTTGCAAAAGACTGCCA
>JAAXZS010000066.1 GCA_012719745.1 Clostridiales bacterium
CTTGTAATAGAGATCCGCCTTCTTCCAGACGGTTTCCGTGTCCGCGATAACGGCCCCTACCGCCTGGTAAGCCTCATCCGAAAAACCGCTGCCCACGCCGGCGCCGGTCTCCACATACACCGTGTGGCCATGCCGTACCATCTCGTTCACCGTGGCCGGTGTCGCCGACACCCGAAACTCGTTTTCCTTGATCTCTTTTAAAATGCCTATTACCATTGTGCTTTGCCTCACTTTCCAAAATTGTTCCGGAATCGCACGCCCCACAGCTATCGGGTATGAAGTATTTTTCCATTCAGCGAGCGAAAGGCGAAACATATCTTTATACATAGATTGTATCCTAAATTGTATCTATGTCAATATATGTGTTAAGTTTTCGTAAATTTTTGTGAATAGTAACAAGTAGACACAATTGTTTTTTGTGTTTGTATACAATCTTGAATTTAATTGTTGACTTTTTTTCTTTCCTGCCGGATGATACAGGTATCATTGCAAAATTTATGCAATCATCGGCACGCCCTGCATAGCGTGCCGAATCTGAATGGAGGTAATCAAATGGATCGCAAGCCTAAAATCGCCATTCTGCGTTGGGAGGCCGGTCATGTTCCCCAGGGATTGATGCAGCTGGAAACGATGCCCGGCAACAGTACCAACACGGCATCATATCCGTTTCCGGTCAGACTGATTCAGGTGCCCGGTGCCAACGTGGAAACGGTCATCACCCATCCCAGTCAAAAACTGCTGGCGGATATGATCGCAATTGCCAGGGATCTGGTAGAAAAAGAGGGCATTGAAGCTATCAGCACCAGCTGCGGTTTTAATGCCATATTCCAAAAAGCCCTTGCCGAGGCAGTTGATGTGCCCGTCTTCACCTCTGCGCTGCTGCAAGTGCCTTTTGTACAGGCACTGGTGGGGCAAAACCGGGCTGTGGGCGTCATTACAGCCAACAAGGCAGCCTTGACCAAAGAGCACTTCCACGCCTGCGGCATTACGGACGACATGAATGTTGTGGTGCTGGGACTGGAAAATGACCGGGAGTGGAGCAAAATCTTTGACCACCCGGATGAACGGTTTGACATGGATGCCGTTTCCAAAGAGATTTTGGGTGTGGCTCGGGAGGGACTGGCACAGCATCCCGAAATCGGTGCCATCGTTCTGGAGTGTACCGATCTGCCGCCCTATGCCGCCGCTATCCGGGAAAGCCTGCATTTGCCGGTATTTGACTTCAACTCCATGATGGGACATATGGCAATTGCTCTGGGCGAAATACACTTATACTGATTTTCAGACAAATAAAAAGAGCGGACCTGACGGAAAGATTTCCGAAGGGTCCGCTCTTTTTCAATTTGTTCTTATCATCTGCAGACAAGCAGAATTGCTTCGTTTTTTAGAAGCAAAAGCCCATAATGACATAGCCGATCACACAAAGGACAGCCACACTCAGTGCATAGGGAAGCTGCGTCTTGACGTGATCCACGTGGTCCGAACCGGAACCCAGCGAAGAAAGGATGGTGGTGTCGGACAGGGGGGAGCAGTGATCGCCGAAGCAACCGCCGCCCATGACAGCCGCGATGGCGGCATACACCAGATTGGTGGCCTGACCGCCGGCCAGATTGAAGGCCAGAGGCATCACGATAGGAATCATAATGGCGTATGTGCCCCAGGAGGTGCCGGTGAAGAAGGAAATAAATGCGCAGACGGCGAAGGTCAGCGCCAGCAGCGTCACAGGCGTCATCCAGGCTTCAGTCACGTTGATGACAAAGTCAGCGGTGCCCAGTGTC
>JAAXZS010000175.1 GCA_012719745.1 Clostridiales bacterium
GAGGAAAAAAGAGAGGCCTTTGTGGACGCCCTCTTTAAGATTTTAACGGCGTCTGGCGCGGTGACGCTGACTGATCTGAAAGCCGACAAGTTCAAAGCGGCCGGTGCTATGGTCAAAGCCATGAAGGACCTGGACAAAGAGACAAGGGATCGGCTGTTATCTTTTGTAAGCCTCATGTTTAAAAGCAATATGCGCCTCGTGCTGGAGGATATTCAGGAGGGCAGTGAAAAGCTGGCTCACACCGCCAAGAAATGGGCATTCAAACGAAAAGCAGACGAAATTATATAAAAACAATCGGAGAGCCATGCTCTCCGATTGTGTTTTTATGTATATGTACTACCTGACTCGGGGAATCAAAAGCATGATGTCGGCGGGTAGCGCATCTGCTTCCTCCAGATGGTTGGCTTCCCGGATGGCGCCCGCCGTGGTCTGGTACTGCTTGGCAACTTCCCACATGGTTTCATCCGGACGGAAACGGCGGAGAATCAGAGACGGACGTCTTTCACCGCTATCCACGGCGGTTTGATCTGCGTCCACCGCTGTTATAGGTGTAATGCTCATGAGATGCATCTGCGGCAGAGTGAAATCTGTGGTAACATGCAGTTCCAAGGTATTCCCTGTCTGTTGCAGGGTAGCCGCCCGGCAGACGGCCGTAATACCGTCCCCGCTCACTTCACCACCATATTTGCAGGCTACCTCGAAGCTGCGCTCCATGCACATGGGTGTGCCCTCCTCATCCAGGTACAGAACCTTGAAGTGGACAGTGGTACGCAGGACGCTGCCAGCGTCATCCGATGCGGCACTGACCGACCCACAGCTGCAATCTGTCAGGTTTGCAAAGCGCATACCGGGTTCCAGGCGCTGCATAGACTCTTCGTGAACTGTCATGCAGGGTCGGAAATCAGGCAGTGTCAGTTGCTGTGCATGTATCTGCGTTGGATAGCGGGTACTGTAAAGATCGCTGAGATATTCCTTTTCGCAGGGATAAAATACATAGACCAACAGCGAAATACCGAGGGAGATGCCCAACTCGCTGTTTCCTTCGCTGCGAATCAGCCGTATGTCACTTTCGGTAAGCTGCGGTTGTGCTTCAAAGGTGCAGGTATCATTTAAATCCGCTGCTTCCAATATCTGAGAGTAGGGAATCTGCGTTTCGTAGCGGCACAGCTGCTGGTTTTCCCCACGGTAGAGGACGGATAAGGCTGCTTCTCCCTTTACCACAATCTTGTCGCCTACCGCCTGCACAGACGGTGTTTGCATTGTTAGCTGATCCAGCAATATGTCTTCAATGGGCTCCATTGCGGTGTCAAGTGCCATTTCATCTGTAAAGGAAAACGCCTTTTCAACGACTTGCGTTAGAAGCTGACATGACATTTTTGCTTTTTGCATTTGGAGATCTTCCGATGGCTCCGCTAAATCACAGCACAGAGGCTGTGTCAACCTGGCATAGCCGGTTATATGGAACTCAGGAATGACGCGCAGGGAGATTTTTCGTGAATGAACGGGTTTGGCCTCCACCAGAAGAAGACGGCTGTCAACGCGTACCGATTCGCAGCGGGCAAAGCGTTTATCATCGACCGTACACATGAAGGGTACCGACAAATTCAGGCTGCGCAGTCCCGCGCTCTCCTCTGAACTGTAAAGCACCGAAACACGAACCGTACCGCTTATGGTCAGATGCTCCTCGTTGATCGCTTTGCTGCGGATTTTCAGCTGGCCGATGGTATCAATGATGCGGGCCACATCGGGACAGTACTCCGGTATCGCTGTCTCCATGGATTCCTCATGGGTTGTTACCATATTGCCAATCGCTTCATAGCAAAGGATGTTGTCAAATTTTAATTCCATGTTTTCAGTCCTCTCAGTTTTTGAATTTACTATCAAAAACTATGTGGCGAGAGGGACAATTATGCTTGAATTCCAAAAATGCGCCGTAAAATACCGCTGAGAAATTTAGGGGATTTCCATAC
>JAAXZS010000091.1 GCA_012719745.1 Clostridiales bacterium
ATAAGCTTGACTTTTGATAGAACCATAGTAAAATAAGCAGGTCAGCTTTTGCTGTGGATTGAAAGATATAAAAATACATTTACGTATGGTAGGAGCAATAGGAATGTGCTTAGGGCACATTCCTATTGCTTTTTTCCCAAAAGACGCCCAGTCCGGCGGGTAGGTCCTCCGTTTTCAGTCCCATCACCGAATCGTAGCAATCTGCCGTCAGCGCCCAGATGTCCAGATTTCCCACGCGGCCCAGCCGGTGATCCGCCATGAGCTTGTTCCACTGCCAGGGGAAAAGGTTTACCGCGTAAGGTTGCGCCCGGCGTAAAAGGGGCTTGGCCTCCTGCATGGAGCGGCAGGCGGCAAGCTGGTCGATAAGGGTCGCCCCCTGGCCATAGGGCACCAGCGCCGCGCGGCTGTTGGAGCTGATGGCTTCAAAAACGCTACCCGCCGTCCCGAAGGCCTGCTTCATATGAAAACGGGGCCGCTGATGGTGCACTTCACGGGCGGCGCTGCTGCCCAATGTGTTTACCGACAAAAGATCATAAAGCGTTACATTGGCCCGCAGACCGTATCGCCGCCCTGCCACCCGATAAAAGAGGTTTTCCCTCTGCACGGAAAAGTAGTTTTGATAGTAGGCAGTCATCACTTCCGGTGAGAGTGTAATATCGCCGGACTGATCCCCCAGCGCCGTGCGGCTGCTTTGAGCCGCCCCGGCAATTTCGGGCAGCATAGACAGGTTTTCACCCTGCAGTGCCGCGATGTGCACCTCCCGAGGCAAGGGACTTTCCCCATGCCGGTTGCAGCGGCCGGCGGTCTGCGCCACGCTGGTTAAACCGGCCAGATCGCGCACCGCACAGTCAAAGGACAAATCCACTCCTGCTTCGATCAGCTGGGTGCTGACGCATAAAAGGCGCTCGCCGCGGGACAGCTTTTCGCGGATTTCCCGCACTACCGCTGCACGGTGCCCGGCACAAAGAGCGGTGCTGAGAAAGTACAGCTGCCATGTATCCGCTGGCAACAGAGCCTGCAGACGCTGGTATATCTGCCGTGCCGCCGCCTTTGTGTTGAATACGCACAGCATACTGCGCCGGTCGGCGCACCACGCGGCGCATTGCCGAGCCAGCTCGTCACAGGTAAAAGAGGCACCGCCGTTTTCGTATATAAGCCGCGTGCGGTGCAGGGGCGTAAAATCAATTCCCGTCACGATCTCCGGCTCCGGGGCATAGCGCACCGGAATGGCAAGGGTCTCCAGCGGTGGCACCGTGGCGCTGCACAAAACCACCGTGGCGCCGCAGCAGGTACTGAGAAAGTTGACGGCGCTATGAAAAAGAATCTGGCAGTAGGGCGGGATGGACTGTACCTCATCAAATAGAATGACGGAATTGGCCAGACGGTGCAGACGGCGGATGGCCTGCTTACTGCCTGCATAAAAAGCATTGAAAAACTGCACCGCCGTGGTAACCACACAGGGAGCAAGCCACCGCTCGGCGGTGCGCTCCTGTTCCTCCGACCCGAAAATAACATCACTGTGGTGCTCCGCCACATTTTCCTCACCGATGGCGGAACGGATTTCATCGGCATTTTGCTCAAGAATGGACTTGAAGGGCGCTATGTAAAAAATATGCTGCAAGCCGTGCTTTTTCGCGTGTTTCAGCGCAAAGAGGAGAGAAGAGAGCGTTTTGCCTCCGCCGGTGTCTACCCGCAGCCGGTAGATCCCCCTGCCCCGTTCCGCGGCTGCGGCACATTGATCCGCCACCTCCTGCCGCAGATGGGCAATGGGGGTGCTTTTTTCAAAACGCGACAGCTTTTTTTCAAGTCGCATTTGCAGTTTCTCCCAGGAAGGAACGGGCAAAGATTGAATCGGTTGACGGTTCTCCGCAAAGGCTGCCGTGTCCTCCCAGTCTGCGTCCAGCAGACAGCTGTATAAAAAGCGCAGAATCAATCCATATCCGAATTCGGGCCTTTCCGCCCCGCATACCGAAGTAGTGGAGGTGCGCATAGCCGCCTCCAGCTCTTCTTCTCCCTGTTGCAGCAAAGCTACCAGCGTATCCGGCGTAGCGGTTGGCATAGCCGCGAAATACTGCTCCGTCGATTCTGCATAAAACGAATCCTCCGCCACCTCCGGCGTAAAGCAGTCTTCACCGTCGGGGGAGAGAAAGTCTTTCATGCCGCTGTGGTGTAGCTGGACACAGTAGGAGGCAAATAGAGCGGCCAATTCGGCATTTCCCCGGTTTTCCCAAAGCCAGCGGCTGCCGTAGGAAGCATGCAGCACTTTGCCTTTCAGATCCGCTCGCCCCGTTTTCAGATATTCCTGCCAGAGACGTATCGCTTTTCCCCAGTCATGGGTAAGACCGATGAGCCGTCCCAGGTGAGGTATTCCCACGGCCACGGCCGACTCTTCCGTGGCATTTGCCACCGATAACAGATGTTCACAGAGAGGCTGCTGCCTGCCCTCTTGTGTCAAATGAGCCAGAAAAACCATTTTATCCGCCTCCATTGCACCAAGTTTACCGGATAAACTGTCCACAAATCAGGACAGAACAACACTTTTTTGACAGCATTTTTGTTATATTGCCAAATATGACAAAAATCTCCTTATTATCGCTATACTACCCCCGTATTCTCTAAATGTCAATTTGTTTTCACTAATATTATTACTTTATTATTATTTTACTTCCCTATATACTTTTATTGAAAAATTAGATTGCATAATAAATAATGGTATGTTATACTAAATTGTCAGGCGGCACAAACTGCCTGGGGATTGAAAGAATAACAGTATCAGGGACGTTCCTGGCAAACGAAAGGCTCTCCGGCATATAACCGGAGAGCCTTTCATGTTTGGGATGCATCAAAATAAGAGAGTGCCACGACAGTTTCACCCAGACAGGCCGGGCTGTCTAAAACTCAATATTTTCTGTCGGGGCCCTTTTGCATTGTCCGTATAATTCGGGGTTGTTTATACAGGCGGCGTGGCATTATAACGGGCTCTTGGCCCGGACAGAGAACTTATCCGATATAGCCACTTTGGGTGAGAATGGCCCGGGCCGATTCTTCATTTTTCTCGCTGACGAGAATGAGGGGGCCGGTGCAGCCCATGGCGGATTCGGCATAGCTGCAGCCGCTCCACAGCCTTTGCACGGCGTCCTCAATATCTGTGACCTCAATGCCGGGAATACCGGCAGTACAGGGCTCCTTAGGGGGCTGCTTTACGGCTGCCTTTTCGTTCTTTCCGACCTCTTCCTTTTTCCTGTGCTCGGAGAGAATCCGAGAAAGACCGGCCGCCTCGGCTCTTTCAAATTCTCGTTTGGCCACGGAAAATATCTGACCCTGCACCAGCTCCGCAGCAAAGGAAAGGGCGTTGGCAATCAGCGGCGCGCCGGAAGCCCGGGAGATGATAAGGATCAGCTTGTCATAGTCCCGGCCGATGCCGGGGCCGTAGCCGCAACCGGTGGCTTCAAAACTGCCGCCGCTTACATAGGCACTGAGCATCTTGGTGAGCACGTTGCCGGTGAGGGAGTCGCACACCAGCACATCCGGCGTTCCCAGCAGCACATCGTTGCCCCGCATCACCGCACCGCCGTCGGCACGGGCGGACCGGGCAAAACGGAAGGCATAGCCCCCCTCCTGCAATTGCCGCAGCGCCGTTTCACACTGGCGGGCGCCATCTACGTTTAAAATGCCCACGGTGGGGTCATCAATACCGCAGGCCCTGGCGGTAATAATACCGTACACGGCGTTCAGGATCATGCCCTCCACCCGGTCGGCACTGGCAGTGCCGGTGGTGGTGGCCAGCAGCATTTCCCGTCCTCGGGCAGGGGTTACCACCCGGCCCACGGTGGAGACGCCGATGGGGAAGGGATAGTGCATGGTGACGGCGCCGTCCACCGCGCCGCTTTCCACCAGCTCCGCCATTTTGCGGTGCCCCTCTTCTTCGTCGGCAACAGGGACGGCGGTAATGCCGGGAGCAGTCAGCGTGCCGATATAGGAGACATCAATGCCCCGGGCGGCAGCCATGAGAGCGGCCTGCAGGGCGTTTTCCTCTCCATGCTCGCTGCCCATGCCGGTGAGGGCAATCCGCGGCTTGGACGCTATGCCGCCCTTTTCCAGCTGGTCTGCCATGGCGCGGAATGTGTCAACAATGACCTGATTGACTTTTTCCATATCACTCACCTGCCTGGGCGGCCAGCGTGTCGGCAAACTGCCGCATGGCGGCGGCAATCATACCCCGTACCTTTTCTTCGCTGACGGCGCTTTCCTCTTCCTTGCCGGTGTTAGCCTCTATGACAAAGGAAACACCATCAAAGAGGTTTGTCAGCCGTCCCAGAAACAGCGATCCCTTGCCGATAATCATGACTCGGCGCAAAGCGCCGGAGAGCAGTTCCTCCCGGGCAAAGCCGACATAGGGGATGCCGGAGGGAATGTGCCCCTGAGTGGGCGCCCAGCCGGTGAGCCCGTGGGCGGCGGTAACATCCGCCAGCGCGCTGCGCTAGATCTCTCCCCGCTTCCCAGCCAGCGCGCCAATCATCTTGTAGTTGGCAAGAGGTACGTCGCCGGCGCCGGCGGGCTTGGTGATGTCGGGATTCTGCATTTCGGGAGAATACTTGTCAATGTCCGTAATTTTCAGGTGATTCCGCTCCAGCGGGTCGGTCACAAGGGAGGTGATAACCGCCTGCGGCGCGGAGCCGGTACCCACGCTGTGGCGACCCAGCATTTGCAGATTAATGATGGGATTGACGCCATCGTCCTGGGAGATGATGACGGCAAAACCGCCGATCATGTCCTCTAAAATGGGCAGTCCCTTTTTTACATGATCCTTACCGTTCATACCCAGCTTGGCGGTACAGCCGCCGGCGGTGACCACCACCGTGTGATAGGCACCGGAGGCCACCAGCGCCGCTGCCTCGATCATGGCGTGAGCGGGAGCCGCGCAGAAAGCACGGCAGTCGGAGCCGGAGGCGTTTACAAGACCGGCCATCTCGGCGGCAGCCTTGGCAAAGTTGCCGCCGCCCCGCTGGTTCACATCGCCGCAGGCCTCCTCGGCGCAGTCAATCACATATTCCACCTGTTCTCTGGCGACACCGGCGGTGTGAAGCACGTTTAAAAGTGCCAGCACGGAGGACGCCTTGGACACCAGATTTTCGTGGAGTACATGGGCTGAGAGGTTGACATCAATGTCATGGGCGGGCTTCACGCAGCCCACCAGCACGCCGCTGTGGTAAAGTCCTTCGGCGTGATCCGTCTCCACCAGATGGGCAATCTCATCGGGGGAGACACCGTCGTTTACCTTGGCCAGCAGTTCATCATCCACCAGCGGGTTGGCGGCAAAGGCGGGCTTGTGAGCTGCTACAAAACTTTCCTCCAGCTTCACAAGGTCAAACACATCACATACCTGCATGAGAAGAAGAAACTCCTCCTGGGGCATGATCTGACCGAATTTGCCGAAGCGGTCATGGCAATCGCAGTCTTTGTCATACCAGGGCTGGGGTACGGCGGCAAGCTGGGCGGGGGTCTTGTTGCCGATGTAGACTTGGTTGGGCCAGTAGGAAAGAACCTGCTGGAAGGAGCGGATGTGGGAGGGCATTTCCCTGAGATAATCGCTCTCCGGGTTGACAACACGCTCCGTGGTCTGAGTGGTACCATTATGTATTACCATATCAGGGGTATGAGCCAGCACATAACCGGCTCCCAAAACAACGCTTTTCATATAAATGCGTCCATCCTTTCTCAAAATAGAAGGGAAACAATTCTCATGGAAGAGGGAAGAATATAAAATGTGGGCGGTGGCAACGCCGCCGCCCACGGGAAAAGAAACTGTTTAGTCCTTAAAGGCACAGTACTGCTGACGCACATCGGACATTTCTGCGATGATGTCATCCACATCCAGCACCATTTCCATCATGCTGACCTGCTCTTCATAGACCGCTTCGTCAAATTCCGCCTTCATTTCCGGCTCACAGACGTGATATACCCTGAGTCCCAACGAGACTCCGGCCAAAGGACCTGCAAACGTGGGGTCTCCGTTTGTCACGGTTTCGGCAGCCAAACCGGCTGCTTCACCCTCCGCAGCACCCAGCAGAACCACAACGTTTTCTGCTCCGTACTGCTCGGCAAACTCTTTTACCCGCTTCTGGTTTTCAAGATCCATGGCACCTGCGGCAGTTCAGACGAAACACTCCGTAGAGGAGAACACAACCTCGGCGCCGGCAGACTCTGCACAGGCGACAATGGCCATGCCGGGAATTCCATCACGATCACCGATGATAATCGCTTTCTTACCTTTCAGAATGCTCATTCCATTTTCCTCCTTCCCTTAGAATTTATAAAAACAGACGCCCTTACAGGCGGACTGCCTCTATACCGTTTGATTTCAGCAATATTTGCGGATCATGGCTTCCACATTTTCGGGGGTGGCGTCGTCCTTGACAAGAGATTCCACCATCTCACCCTTTTGATAGATGGCAATGACCGGCAGGCCCAGCACCTTCTGGGCAATGGCCAGACGCCGTGCCTTGGAGATGTTCAGCCCGCAGAATTTCAGCTTGTCGCCATAAGTCTCGGCAAAGGCGTGGACGTGGGGCATCAGCGCCTGACAGGGCACACAGCCGTCGCCGTAGAAGTCCACCAGTACCGTCCCCTCGGCCTGCAGAACCTCGGGCTCAAAATTCAGTTTGTCCAGTTCAACCATATCAATTCTCCTTTTTCATTGTGACAAATACCGCTCCGCGGCTGTGGCGGCAATGGCGCCGTCCGCCGTAGCGGTGACCACCTGCCGCAGACTCTTGACCCGGATGTCGCCGGCGGCAAAGACGCCGGGCACGTTGGTACGCATGTCTGCGTCGGTGATGATGTAGCCACGGTCCATCTCCACTGCTCCTTCAAAGAGCGCCGAGTTGGGACGGTAGCCGATAAAGCCGAAAAGACCGAAAAGACCGTCTTCCTCGTCTGCTTCAATGGTGGTGAGAGCACCGGTTTTCACGTTTTTCACCACCATACGGGACAAGAGCCCGTCGCCGTCAACCGACTGCACCACGCTGTCCCATAGAAAATGGATCTTGGGGTTGGCAAAAGCCTTTTCCTGAATGGATTTGGCTGCCCGCAGCATGTCCCGGCGATGGATAATGGTCACTTTCCGGGCAAACTTGGTGAGATACATGGCCTCTTCCACGGCGGAATCGCCGCCGCCCACCACATAGACCTCGAAATCCTCGAAAAAGGCGGCGTCGCAGGTGGCGCAGAAGGAAATGCCCTTGCCCACAAATTTGCCTTCGTTTTCACAGCCGATGGGAGTGGGAAAAGCACCGGTGGCCAGAATGACCGTCCGGGCCTGATAGGTACCTTTAACACCGGTGAGGGTTTTCACGGAACCGGTCAGGTCCACGGACTTGATGACATCGCCGGCACGCTCCACGCCAAACTTCTGGGCCTGGGCGGACATGCGGGCGATGAGGGAGGGACCGGATTCCCCCTCCACCATGGCGCCGGGATAGTTTTCAATTTCATCTGTAATGGCGATCTGACCGCCGTCCTTGCCCTTTTCCAGCAGCAGGACAGACAGACGACTGCGCCCGGCGTAGATACCTGCCGTCAATCCGGCAGGGCCGGCGCCCAGTATAATAACATCATAAATTTTGCTCATGTTTTGTCTCCCGCGGGGCGCGTATCCGAAGTGCGCGCCCCGCTTTTGTCGTTTTACCAATTATTAAGAGGGGAGTGTGAGTGAAATCAGTCGGTGAATACGGCGTTGCTCTCGCCGTCCACACTTTTGTCGCTGCTTGTCAGAAGAGCCAGCGCGCCTGTCACAATCTCACGGCGGCGTGCCATTTCTTTTTCGCGGGACAAATGGGGATCACCGGTGGGGTAGGGGATGGCCTGGGCACCGAAAATACGGGCCGCGCCGACGGTTTTGGAGATAGGGGTCACTGTGCAGATGTGAGCGGCGGGAATGCCCGCCTTCTCCAACTGCTTAACGATCGTTGCACCGCAACGTGTACAGGTCCCTCAAGTACTGGTCAGTAGTACGCCGTTAACGCCGGCATCCAGCAGCCGACGGGCGATTTCCTGACCCATTCTTGTTGCATCGGCGACGGACGTCGAGTTGCCGGTAGTTGAGGCCAGAAACGGATGTACCGAGCCGATGACTCCCTCCTTTTCCAAGATTTTCAGCATATCATAAGGAGCCACCCGGTTGGGGTCCTCATTGGCATAGACCGGATCGAAACCGGCGTGAACGGATTCCCACTGTCCCTGTTCCAGACGCTGGGCGTCACCTAAGGCGTAATCCTTCCAGAACTTGGCCGTAGCCGCCACCATGTGGTCGGGGTTGCCGAAAGGAACGATACCACCGGTGGTGCAAAGAGCAATCTTGGCCTTGGAAAGATCGGCAATGGGGGTGGAGGGCTCCACCTTTTCATAGGTGGAAATCTCCAGCTCGGTTTCATAGGGCTGGCCGTTTACCTTGGCAAGAAGCATGTCAACGGCGCGCTCGGCTCCGTTTTTCTCCCGGAAAAGGTTGACGCGCTGCCCCTTGGCGTAATACTGCTCCTCTTTGGGAGAGCCGATTTTTTCGCCGGTGAGCAGCTTTTTGGCAAAGCCGGCCATCAGCGGCACAGCCTTGCGGATACCGGCGGCGGACTTGCCCACCTTGAGAATGTAGCAGTCTTTTTTGTACATCTCCACGGCGGGGTTTTCCTCATACAGACCGGTGATCGCCTCCACGCCCATTTCTTTGGCCGTTTTGCACACATCGCCGCAGGCAATGCCGAAGCGCCCGGCGTTGAAAGCGGGGCCGGCAATGACCATGTCAGGGTGATATTTCTCGATTTGCTCACGCAAAAAGGCACGGCCGGTCTCCATGTTTTCGGCGTAGAAGTTGTCACCGCAAACCACGGTGGCCACAATTTCAGCCGTATCCTTCAGCGGCGCGCCGAAGGTGTTGGCGCTGCCGCGCATACCCTCGGTGACCTCAGGTTGGCAGTAGGCCATGTCCTCGCCGCCCACCTGACCAAAGAACTGGTTGGTGTAGAAAAGGACTTTCTTCATGCTTTTGACCTCCTTTATACAGTCGTGGCGGACAAATAGGTGTTGCCCTGCAGGTTGTGTCCGCCCATGATCCCGTGGATCTCCAGCAGGAGCGTCCCGTCCGGCCGGATGGAATCCACATTGCCGCCGGTGACACGCTCCACCTCTTTCAGCTCGCCCAGGACCCGATCCATGTGAGGCAGCAGAATGGTGGCATTGCTGTTGCCTGTGGAGACGATGGCGTTGGCCTCCGTCACCACATCCGGCAAAGATTCCGACATGCCGTCGGTGCCTGCATCCTCGTTGGTGATGATAACGGTTTTGACGCCCCGTTTTTCAAGACCCCGGCACACGTGCATCAGATCGGTGGTGGGATTGCCAAAGCCCTCCTGGGAGATGATGGCGGCTTCCGCCCCCAGCTCCTCCGTCACCAGATGGACGGAGAGCATGATGTCACGCTGCTTTTCCTTCAGCGTCACCATCAGGGGATTGAGCACGATGCCCACAAAGTTCAGATCCTTGCCGTGGCGTGCCATCAGCGCCTTGATGACGGCGTTATTGAGATGGTGATACGTGGTGGTTTTGGAGCCGGGAGAGACACAGTTGCCGCTGACGATGGCCCCGTCGCAGAATTCATTGGGCGATACCAGCGTGGGGACAAGCTGCTTGGCGTCCCGGCCGTAGAAGTAGGTGTCGTGCAGCAGCCCCTGGGCCATGCAGTTGCAGACGTAGGCCACCTTGGGCAGGCCCGGATACTGTGCCGTGCGCTCTCCCAGAGACGGCCAGTGATAAATCTCGGACTCGTACTCGGCACAGCCTACGGCAATTTTGCCGATCCAGGCAGCGGCCTTGAGTCCGGCCTTCCGTACTACCTCTTCATGCTCGTGGGGATCAATGTCCTCCCGTTTGGTCAGATGCAGCACGATGTTGTTCAGCTTTGAAAAAAGGGTGTAGGGAGCGGCAGGGCCGCTCATGTCGATGAGGCCTTCCTGAAAGCCTACGATAGGTCCTGTGGTGACCACGGCGCAGCCCTTGAGCACATAGGTAACGCCGCTGCCGACCTCCGGCACCTCGGTGCCGAAAACGCCGGGGAAAATATCGCCTGTTTCCTTGGCGCGGGGTTCAATGACATCCTTCACCGGAAGAATACGGCAGGATTCGCCGGGTTTCGCCAGATCAATCCGCGCGCTTTTCACGCGGGGATCTTCCAGCAAAAGCGCCTGCAGGGCTGCCGCATCAACGGTCAGAACGCCGTCGGACAGACGGTTTTCCTCACCCAGGACCACATCGCGAATCTGGATGTTTCGCAATTCAAGATCCATAATTTTCCTCCTGATTTCACTCAAAATGAACAAATTGGGTTCTATCTGTACTATAACCTACACCCCAAGCAGAAAGCAACAAAAATAATATAAAATTAGCATATTATTTCGTATACAATTTGAAACTAAGATAACCGCCCTCCCAAAAGGAGGACGGTCAGGTCAGTTAAGAGCGGATAGGGCGCTTTGCAGCAGTTCACAGTCGATCAGCTGATAGTCATGACGGATCTTTTCACTCATGGCGGCGGAGTCGGCGGGTGTAAAGGTGTCCGTTACGCGCAGGGCCTCCGACATAATCAGGGCGTCCTCACTGTCCGGCGCACCGGCCACCGCGGAAATAATGACGGAGCGATAGGGCGTTTCGTGCGGCCTGAGACTTCCGTAAAGCGGGTGATTCCAAAGACGGTGGCCGATGTAGACCAGATCCCGCACCTGCACCAGGATCTGACGGTAGGAAGCCTTTTCGTTGCAGCGCACATCATAGGTACCGCCAAAGAGCGCCACCGCCATGGGATTGTTGGTAATAATCAGGCAGTCGCTTCGTTTCATCCTATTCCTCCTGTGTCCGTTATTTCTATAAAGAAAGGGGTTAAAAATACCCTGACGGACACCGTCAGGGTATTTTGATGGCGGAAGCATGTGGGGATCGAACCCACCCAGACGGCTGTTCACCGTCAACACTGGTTTTGAAGACCAGGGAACCCACCAGGACCCATCTGCTCCCATGCACACCGGATATTGTATCATAAAGGCGGGAAAAAGCAAGGAAAAATATCCGGCCGCCTTTTATGCCGGCGCACGCAGCAATATACGGTAGTCGTCAACCTTTTTCGTCATTTTATTTTTATCAAAATACTCCAGGATTGCCAGGGCGTACTTCCGGGAGGTGTCCAGCAGATCCCGAAACTCCGCCAGTGTCATGGTTTCGTGACCGGCAAAATAATCCGCTGTCAGACGGCAGACCTCTTCAAACACCGTGCTGTGGTAGAAAAGCTGGGGGGAGAGCATGACAAGCTCGCCGCAGGAGGCCAGATTTTCCAGCACCTTTTTGCAATCGTCCCGCTCGGCGGCTGGGAAGGAGGCGTACAGATCCTCCACAAAGGGAACCTCCCGCCCGGCGCTTTGATAGAGGGTGAGGATTTTCTCCCGCAGCGCCTTCTGCCGCTTGGTCAGCACCACGGAAAATTCCGGCAGACTGAAGCGCTCGGCAGCAAGACGCAGGGTGCCGCCCCGTTCCATCACGGACAAAATGGCATCCGCCGTGCCAAAATCAAGACCCTTAAAGGCCTTTTGCCGCAGTTCGGCACGCTTCATGCCGGCGTGAAGCGGATTGACGCGGTGATACTCCGCCAAGACCTTTCGGCACATGGCGCAGGCGCTGTCATACACGGAGGCGGCCAGATACCGTCCCGGCAGCACCTCCAGCACCGTGCCGCCGTTCACAAGATCCCGCAGTGCGGCGGTGGTCTCCGGTTCCCCACGGTTCAACTTTTCTGCCATGCGCGCGGCGGTGGGGAGGCCATAGCCTTCCTCGGCCACCATCTGCCCCAACTTCTGATCGGCGGAGCCGCCCTCCCGGATAGAAAGGCTCTCCAGCACGGATTGGCAGTTCCGCTTGTGCCGGGGCGGGCAGTCATCCAGCACCGTACCGCCGCCGATGGTCTCCAGCGGGGAGAAGAAGCGAACGACAAACCGGTCGCCCCGCTTGACGGCCACGGTTTCTGTGGTACGCAGCTGTGCCAAACAGCTCTGCCCCGGCTCCAATGCGTCCCGGTCAAGGAGCACCGCCTTACACAGCACCACCCGGGAACCGTGGTACAGGTGGAGCGGGGAATTGTTCTCAATGGTGCGGTGGGAGTCCTTCAGGTTAATAAGCTTTACATCCAGCATCTGGGAAGTACGCAGGCTGCCCGTCCGGCAGAGGGTGTCCCCTCGGTTCAGCTCATCTTTTTTCAGCCCCGACAGATTGACCGCCACCCGCTGCCCGGCAAAGGCATGGGGGACGTTCCGACCGTGTACCTGTAAATTCCGCACCTTGGCGGAGAGCCCGGTGGGCATGATCTCCACCGCTTCACCCACGGATATGTGCCCTTCGATCATGGTGCCGGTAATGACGGTGCCGAAGCCGTCCACGGAAAAGACCCGGTCAATGGGCAGGCGGAAAGGAATCTGCACGTTTTTCACCGAGGCCTCACCTACCAGATGCTGCAACTCCGCCCGCAGCTCATTGATCCCCGCGCCCGTGTAGGCGGAGACGGCCAGCACGGGTTTTCCCTCCAAAAAGGTGCCCCGCACATGCTCGGCCACATCCTCACGAACCACCTCCAGCCACTCCTCGTCCACCAGGTCGGATTTGGTGATGACCACCACCCCGTCCCGAATGCCCAGCAGGGACAGAATGTCCAGATGCTCAATGGTCTGGGGCATAAAGCCCTCGTCCGCCGCCACGATCAGCATGGCAAGGTCAATGCCGCCGGCGCCGGCAAGCATATTTTTGATAAATTTCTCATGTCCCGGCACATCAATGATGCCTGCCTGAGAGCCGTCGGGAAATTCCAGATGGGCAAATCCCAATTCGATGGTGATGCCCCGCTTTTTTTCCTCAATCAGCCGGTCGGTGTCGATGCCGGTAAGAGCCTTGATGAGCAGCGTCTTTCCGTGATCCACATGGCCGGCGGTTCCGATAATCACATGATTCATAAAAGAACCTCCGCGGCGCAGGCGCATATGCGGGGAAAATCCTCGTCCCGCAGCTTGTACCG
>JAAXZS010000092.1 GCA_012719745.1 Clostridiales bacterium
CCCGCAAAAGCGGGAGCGCGGCTTGATAAATTAGGTTATCCGACGCGAATAATGCAGCTCAGGGATGTGCCGTTTACCGTGGCGGTCAGGGTGGTTTTTCCGGTGGTAACACCCGTCACCACGCCGCTGCCATTCACGGTAGCAACGCCGGCATCTGCAATGGACCAGGTGACAGCAGCGGATGTACCGGCCACCTCCATCTCCACAGAGTCGCCCACGCCCATGGAAATATCATCCTTGGTACCGTAGATCGTCTCCAGCGTCAGATTTTCCGCCGGTGTGGCGGGCTGCTGCGGCGTTTCGGTCTGGGGTGTTTCCTCTGTCTGCTTGGCACCCACCGTCACCGCACACGCAGCGGAAGCGCCGCCGCCGGAAACGGTAATAATCGCCTTTCCCTCCGCCACAGCGGTAACAACACCATTATCCACCGTGGCCACAGTCTCGTCACTGCTCTGCCAGGTATATGTGGTACCATCACTGCCCTCCACGCTGAGCATCTGGGTATCGCCCACCACCATAGAGGCGGTAGTGGCGGAAATTTTCAGGTCAGACGCAGGCGTCTGGGTATCATCCGTCTGCGTGGTGGGCGGCGTAGTCTCCGTATCTTTTTTGAAAAGGCCGCCGATCTTGTCTCCAAAGAAGAAATAAACCAGGAATACCACCAGCAAAACCAACACCAGAATCAGCGCCGGTCCCAGAATACTGGGAGTCTTGCGCGACGCCACCCGATGGCCGCTGCGCACCTTGTTTTTCGGTTTATTATAATTTTCCTCTTCCTCGCAGAAGGGGCAGTTTTTATAGCTGGTAGAATACATTTCCCCACAGTCGGGGCATTTACGCATACTCATCTGACAAATTCCTCCCTGTTGTCTTTATTCCATCCGTTCATCATAAACGGTCAAAATTCTACATTTACATAATACCTATTTCCGCCCCCCGCGTCAACTGCATTTACTGGAATTTTATCGTTTTTTTACAAGTTTCGTGCGCTCTGCCTTGCATTTTAGGGCCCGGCTTTCTATAATAAAAACAAATGAAAATTATTTTTCGCGGAGGATGCTTCATATGAATACCATTTTTATCGGAATTGCCGGCGGTACCGGCTCCGGCAAAACCACGCTGACGGAACACCTGCTTTCCCGGTTTGGCGCAGATATCAGCGTCGTCCACCACGACAACTACTATAAGCGGCAAGACTGCTCCTTTGAGGAGCGGTGCAAGCAGAACTATGACCATCCCGACGCCTTCGACACCGACCTCATGATCCGGGATCTCAAGGATCTGAAGGCCGGGAAAACCATTCACTGCCCCGTCTATTCCTATGCCGATCACAACCGAACCGACGAGACCATCGAAATTCTTCCCACCAAGGTGGTAATTGTGGAGGGCATCCTCATTTTCCAGAATTCTGAGCTGCGGAATCTGCTGGACATCAAGATCTTTGTGGAAACCGACGCCGATGTGCGTATTTTGCGCCGCGCCCTGCGGGATGTGGAGGAACGGGGGCGCTCCATGCAGTCGGTGGTCACCCAGTACCTAACCACGGTCAAGCCCATGCACGAGCAGTTCGTGGAGCCTACCCGGAAATACGCCGACATTGTGGTGCTGGAGGGCGGGCACAACCTGGTGGCGCTGGACATGATTATGCAGCGCATTGCCGGACACATTGCAGAAAACTGAACAACAAAAGAGAGCGCCATAAGGCACTCTCTTTTTTATATCAGAATTGGAATATAACACCGATAACGGCAGAACTCAGAATAAACAATATGGGGTGCAAACCCTTGGTGGGCTTTACCCAGCGGGTCAGCACCAGCAGCACCGCAGCTAAAGCAATGGCCTTCCAGTTGAGTAAGTCTGTCACAAGGCCGGTGGCGCGAAACAGCTCCGTTTGCAGCAGTGCCAGCACGATCACCGATATACCTGCCGAGGCCACCATGGCAGTGGATGCCGGGCGCAGACCGTAAAAGGCGGCGTTTACAAAGCGATTATCGCGGAAGCTCTTGAGAAAAGCAGCCACGATCAGGATGATGATAACGGAGGGTGTCACAATTCCCAGCGTCGCCGTCAGCGCGCCGGGGATGCCGCGGATGGTAAAGCCCACATAGGTGGCCATATTGATGCCAATGGGGCCGGGGGTGGATTCAGACACCGCCAGCATATCCGCCAGCTGCCCGGCCGTAAACCAACCCGTCCGGTCAGCCATGTCGTAGAGAAATGGCAGCGTAGCAAGACCGCCGCCCACGGCAAAAAGGCCGGTTTTGAAAAATTCATAAAATAAACGTAAATAAATCATGTGGGGTCCGCTCCTTTCCCACCGGGATTTTTGATGAGGTCAATGGCAATACCGGCGGCGCCGGCTAGCAAAACAAAAACCACGGGCGAAAGATTTGTAAACAGCGACGCGGCAAAAACACCCAGGAAAATCAGCAGCGCCCAGATATCCCTGACGGCGCCCTTCCACAGCTTCAGTACCGCGTTGAAAATCAGCACGCACACACACACACGAATGCCACCGAAGGCATGCTGCACCCAAGTCAGATGGGAAAAGCTGGTGATAACACCGGCCAACACGGAGATGATGACAAGAGAGGGACACACAACCCCCAGTGTTGCCGCAATACCGCCCACGATCCCCCGGCGCTTTTGGCCGATAAAGGTGGCCGTATTTACGGCGATGACGCCCGGCGTACACTGGCCGATGGCAAAGTAGTCCGTCAGCTCCTCATTGGTGGCCCAGCCCTTGTTCTCCACAATTTCACGCTGCAATATAGGCAGCATCGCATACCCTCCGCCAAAGGTCATAACGCCCACCTTGGCAAAGGTCAGAAATAAAATCCACAGTTCTTTCAAGTTCTCACCTCAGTTTAAATATATCCATACATGCCGCGGACAGATACTTCACCGGAGCGGATAACAGCCGTCTCTCCGTTTTGCCGGCGCACCACAAGGCCATACTGGTCGTCCACATCCACTGCAAAGACTTCTTCCCTCTCTTCGCCCCGCACCAGCTGCACCTGCTTTTGCAGTGTGAGGCAGTCACGGCGGTACTGCGTCAGCCAGGCGGCTGGGTCACACAGCGCCTCCCGGTGCAGACGGTCCAACTCCTCCACCATGGCGGCAGCCAGACGGGGACGGGAGACAAATTGCCCGGTCTCCTCGTCCAGAGACGAGGCTATTGACGAAAGCTCCGGTGGGAAATCGGAAGCCCGCTGATGGACGTTGACGCCGATGCCCATCACCACATACTGCACAAGGCCCGTTTCACCCTCCAGTGCCATCTCCGTCAGAATGCCGCAGATCTTCCGATTGCCCAGCACCAGATCATTGGTCCATTTGATGCCGGGACGGATACCCGCCGCCTTTTCCACGGCGCCGCACACCGCCACCGCGCCAAGGGCTGTCAGCGGCAGCAGCTGCTCCGGCGGAAGGGACGGACGCCACAGAACCGTCAGATACACGCCCTGTCCGGCGGGGGAAAGGAAGGAGCGGCTCATGCGGCCACGACCCGCCGACTGGCAGTCCGCCACCACAATGGTGCCGTCTGGCGCACCCTCGGTAGCAATGCGTTTGGCATAGGAATTGGTGGAATCCACCGTCTCAAGACAAATGATATTGTCTCGGGAACAGCTGCCATACCGGGCCATTTCCCGGAGCGTCAGCGCATCCGATACCCGGCTGAGACAATATCCCAGGCCCGGCCGTGCTTCAATGGTACAGCCCTTTTTTCGCAGGCTCTCCACCGCCTTCCACACCGCCGCACGGCTGATGCCAAGACGTTCGCTGAGATCTCCCCCCGAAAGATATTCGCCCGGCTTCGCGGCCAAGAGCTCATATATGGCCTCGCGTCCCATAACAGCCCCCCCTTTTTATTGTTGCATTGTACGCCCCTTTTGCCATTTTGTAAACCAACTTCCTTTTTCTGGTTGACAATTTTATTTTTATGCTTTATTGTAAACCCATTAAGTAATAAGAGGTTTACAATTATGAAAGCAAAGATTACCACACGTGATCTGATCCTGACGGCGCTCTTTGCCGCACTGACAGCGGTGGGCGCTTTTGTCAAAATTCCCTTCGCTTTTTCCGCCATCACCCTGCAATTCTTTTTCACCGCCATGGCAGGGATTTTGCTGGGTGCCAGGCTGGGCGCCCTTTCTCAACTGGTCTACGTGCTTTTGGGTCTGCTGGGCCTGCCCATTTTTACGCTGGGCGGCGGCATTGGCTACTTTCTTTACCCCACCTGCGGTTTTTTGCTGGGCCTGATCCCCGCCGCCTGGGTCACAGGAAAGCTGACGGAAAAAAAAGCCGATTTTAAGCATATTGCTCTGGGCGCATTGGCCGGTCTGGGAATTCTGTATCTGTTCGGTTTGCCCTACATGGCGCTGACCCTCAATGTGTATATGGGCAAGGGGATGAGTCTGTGGGCGATCCTGATGGCGGGCACGATCCCTTTCCTGCCCGGTGACTTCGTCAAAATCATTGTCTGCGGCCTTTTGTGCCCTCCCCTGACCCGGCGGCTGCGGCAGACGGTGCATGGTGATTAACAACAAATAGTATGTCGTATTCTTAACTTTCTTGTTGATTTAGTACATTGCTTTTTGTAAATATGGCCCGTATAATAAGCAAGATAATTTGAGGGGAGGCGGATACTATGGCGCAGATGGCATTTCGTTTGAAGAAGCTTGGTACCACTGTTTCCGTTCCCGCTGGTTTTGCTGTTTTTGTTTTTCCTTTTTGACCGGTATTTTTACCGGTCATTTTTTTTGCGCCCGTATACCTATCCACCCGGATATATGAGAAAGAGAGGATGTCACAATGAAGAAAAAACTCGGACAAGAACCCATCTATGATGTCAGGGAGCTTGGAATCCCCCGCACTCTACTGCTGGGCCTGCAGCACCTGTTTGCCATGTTCGGTGCCACGGTACTGGTGCCCATCCTGGTACAAAGCTACGGTATGCCCCTGAGCATCCAGACCACCCTTTTGTGCGCCGGTCTTGGCACGCTGGTCTTTCACCTGTGTACCAAATTCAAGGTGCCCGCGTTTTTAGGCTCCTCCTTTGCCTATCTGGGAGGCTTCGCCGCGGTGGCCAACCTGAACAGTGGCCGGTATGCCAACATGACAGGCGCTGAAAAGCTGCCCTACGCTTTGGGCGGCATTGTGGTGGCAGGTGCCCTTTATCTGGTGCTGTCACTGCTCTTCAAGCTGGCAGGCGTCAAAAAGGTCATGCGCTTCTTCCCCCCCATTGTAACCGGCCCCATGATTATTCTCATCGGCCTGAATCTGGCCGGCAGCGCCGTAGCCAACGCCAGCACCAACTGGGCCCTGGCTCTGGTGGCTATTGTCATCATCATCGCGGCCAACATCTGGGGCCGGGGTATGCTGAAGATTATCCCCATATTGTTGGGTGTGGTAGGCTCCTACATCGTAGCGGTCTGCTTCGGTAAGGTGGACTTCTCCGGCGTCGCCGCCGCCGATCTGGTGGGACTGCAGGATTTCGTGCTGGCTAAGTTCGACATCACCTCCATTCTCGTGATGGCCCCCATTGCCATCGCCACCATGATGGAGCACATCGGCGACGTCTCCGCCATCTCCTCCACCACCGGACGCAACTTTATCGCCGATCCCGGCCTGCACCGCACGCTCCTGGGCGATGGTCTGGCCACCTCACTGGCCGCCTTCTGCGGCGGTCCCGCCAACACCACCTATGGTGAAAACACCGGTGTGCTGGCTCTGAGCCGTGTCTATGATCCCCGGGTCATCCGCCTGGCCGCCGTCTACGCCGTGGTACTCTCCTTCTTCCCCAAGTTCGCCGCGCTGGTCAATTCCATTCCCACCGCCATTGTGGGCGGTGTGTCCTTCATTCTCTACGGTATGATCTCCGCAGTGGGCGTGCGCAACGTGGTGGAAAATCACGTGGATCTGACTAAGTCCCGCAACCTGATTATCGCCGCCGTGATGTTCGTCAGCGGTCTGGGCTTCACCCAGGGCATCACCTTTACCATCGGCAGCGCCAACATTACCCTGCCGTGTCTGGCCCTCGCCGCTCTTGCCGGTGTGTTACTCTACGCCATTCTGCCCGGTAACGACTATGAATTCGGTGTGGACGTCACCGGCGACAAGTCCGCCGACCTGGGCTCCTACTGAGAACCCGTCTTTCGGAGAATATAAGGAAATGCCTGCCGCATTGTGCGGCAGGCATTTTTATTATGCGTGTATCAATAATTTTCCTTGCGGACTTCAAAGTAGCTCTGGGGATGGGCGCAGACGGGGCACACATCGGGCGCTTTTTTGCCCACCACAATGTGACCGCAGTTGCGGCACTCCCACATGGTCTCGCCGGCCTTTTCAAAGACCTGCTGCATCTCCACATTCTTCAAAAGCGCCCGGTAGCGTTCTTCATGGGTGCGCTCAATCTTGGCGACACCGGCAAACTGTGCGGCCAGCTTCTGGAAGCCCTCTTCCGCCGCCTCCTTGGCCATGCGGTCGTACATATCCGTCCACTCGTAGTTCTCGCCGTCGGCGGCGTGGGTCAGGTTGGCGGCTGTGCCGCCCAGTTCACCCAGCGCCTTGAACCACAGCTTGGCATGTTCCTTCTCATTATCGGCGGTATGCTGGAAGATGGCCGCGATCTGCTCATAGCCCTCTTTCTTGGCCACGCCGGCAAAGTAGGTATACTTGTTACGGGCCTGAGACTCACCGGCAAAGGCCTCCTGAAGGTTTTTCTCGGTTTTGGTACCCTTCAGGGAAGGCTCCGACGTCTTGTCCGCCGGAGCGGCGGGCTGCTTCTTGGTGAACTTACTGCCAGGGCAGCGGCAGATGGGGCAGATATAGCCCTCCGGCAGGGGATCCCCCTCGTACACATAGCCGCAGATGGGGCACACCCAGCCTTCATCCTCCCGCATGGTGCGATAGACCGTAGCGGTAGCGGGTGCAGCTTCTCCGGTCTTGCCCAAAAATTCATCCATGGTCATCATACGGCCGCTGTCCAGCACGGAACCGTCAACCGCCTCACAAATAAAGAGCAGGAATTGGCCCACCTCCACGGTCTGGACGGTTTTGCAGGACACCAACGCCACCATGTCGTCGGTGATATAGGGATTGCCGTTTGCATCCCGCTTGACATCATAGCCCTCAAACTTGTTGACGGCACGGCTGGATTTATAGCCAAAGAGATTCACCAGTTCCTTGGGGCAGTCCTTGCTCAGCATGGTAACGGTGAAGCTGCCCGCCTGCAGCGCCGCACGGCAGGTCTCGTTGTCCCGGTTCATGGTGACGCTCACCTTTCGGGGTGTGCTGCTGGTCACCTGAGAAAAGGAGGTGACAATACAGCCGCAGTCTTTGCCGCCGGCGGAGGCGCCCACCAGATACATGCCGTAATTCAGCTTTTCAAATACTTTTCTGTCCATCATAATGCTATTTTCCTTTCTACATACCCCTGTCGGGGCATTTTCTTTGAAGGCATACCTTTAGTATGTCATTATGGAAGCGTTCTAATTAACAGTAATACGTCTCATTAGTTATTTTAGTATAGCACATTTTATGGATTTTGCAAGATAAATTTTCCAAAAAAAGACCGCTCAATAATGAGCGGTCTTTTTAAAACGCAGATACGCACTCTATTGACGGGGCGCCCTGCCGTAGAGGCAGGCTGTCTCGTACATTTTTTTAGCCAGACGCCCGCTGTCCTCGCCAGGAAGCAAGCGCCACCGCCAGTTGCCGGTCTGCGTGCCGGGAGTATTGGTGCGGTGTCCCTTTCCCAGCTCCAGATAATCCTGCATCTGGGTAACAAACAGCTTAGCATCAGACATCATGCCGCCGCGGATCATCCCCCAGCAAAAGCCCTCCTGATCGTTGAGGCCCAGATACCGGGATGCCAGACGGATGTCCCCGGGCTCTGCCTCCTGCTTCCACAGAAGGAGGGGGCTGTTGTCATGGGTACCGCCGTAGCAGACACAGTTCTCCGGGTAGGTATGGGGCAGATAATCCCCCGGTTCCCGCGAGTCAAAGGCAAATTCCAACACCTTCATACCGGGGAGACCGGAATCCTGCAAAAGCTGACGTACCTCCGGTGTTGTATAGCCCAAATCCTCAGCAATGATCTCCAGTTGGGGGAACCAGCCGGTGAGCACGCCCACCAAATCCATGCCGGGGCCTTTGACCCAGCGTCCGTTGCGGGCGGTGGGCTCCCCGTAGGGGACGGCCCAATAGCTCTCCAGCCCGCGAAAATGGTCGATGCGGATCACATCAAAAAGCTTGCCGGCACCGTCCAGACGGCGGATCCACCAACCGAAACCGTCTTCCCGCATCCGATCCCAGCGGTAAAGGGGATTGCCCCACAGCTGGCCGTCGGCGCAAAAGTAGTCCGGCGGAACACCGGAAACCTCGATGGGCACATTCTGTTCGTCCAGCAGGAAATTTTCCGGCTCCGCCCACACATCCGCCGAATCCAACGCCACATAGATGGGCAGATCCCCGATGATGTGGATGTCCAGATTATGAATATAGTCCTTGAGCGCCGTCCACTGGCGGAAAAACAGGAACTGAATATAGGTGAACAGCTCCACATCCTCCCGCAGCAGTGTGCGGTATTTTTCCAGCACCGCCGGCGTTTTCCGCAGGCGGATGGCCTCGTCCTCCCATTCAGTCCAGGCACACATGCCAAAGTGCCGCTTGCAGGCCATAAAGAGGGCATAGTCCGGCAGCCAGCGGCTGTTTTCCGCCACAAAGGCTGCCACATCCGCTGCGTCCCGCTCCCAGCCGCGCCGCTTGGCAAGAGTGAGAATGGAAAACCGATTTTCGTAAATTTTGCCGTAATCCACATATCGGGGATCGTCTCCCCAGTTTATTGCCTGTACCTCTTTGCGTTTTAAAAGGCCGTCGGTAATGAGCATATCCAGATCAATAAAGTAGGGGTTGCCGGCAAAGGTGGAAAAGCTCTGATAGGGGGAATCACCATAGCTGGTGGGACCCATAGGCAGGAGCTGCCAATAGTGCTGACCCGCCTCATGGAGAAAGTCCGCAAACCTGTAGGCCGCCTTCCCCAGCGTACCAATGCCGTGGGGGGAGGACAGGGCATAAATGGGCAGCAATACGCCGCTGCTTCGTCTCAATGTCATCATCTCTTTTTCGATTAAGTCATCAGCCCTTAACAGCACCGGCCACCACACCCTTGATGATGTATTTCTGGCAAGTGAGATAGAATATGATCACCGGCAGAATGCTCATCATAATAAGGGCCATCACCGCACCCAGATCCACATGGCCATAAGAGCCTTGCAGATACTGGATGTGGATGGGAATGGTCTTGTACAGATTGCTGTCCAGCGCCAGATAAGGCAGAAGATAGTCGTTCCACACCCACATGATCTCCAACACACCCACCGAGATCATGGTAGGCTTGAGCATAGGAAACACCACGGAGAAGAAGGTACGGATGGGGCCGCAGCCGTCAATGGCCGCCGCCTCCTCAATTTCAAGAGGCATACTCTTTACAAAGCCCACAAACATGAACACCGCCAACCCCGCGCCAAAGCCCAGATAGATGATGGGAATGGTATAGGGGGTATTCAGCTTCAGGTTATAGGCGGTACGAGCCAGGGTGAACATCACCATTTGGAAGGGCACCACCATGGAGAAAACACACAGATAATATACCAGACGGGCAAAGCCACTGTCCACCCGGGAGATATACCAGGCGGCCATGGAGGTGCAGACAAGAATCAGCGCCGCCGACAAAACGGTGATGATAAAGCTGTAGAGCACCGATTTATAGAAGGGATAGTTGCCGAAGGTCATGCCGTTGATATAGTTGGCAAATTTTACAAAGGATTCCGCGTTGGGCAGGGCAAAGGTCTCCGTATTGACAAAGGCGTTGGCCTTAAAGGAGTTGTTCAGCACCTGCACAATGGGCATCACATACAGCACAGAGAGTACGGCAAACACCACGGTGAGCGCCGTCTTTTTCGTTTGATCCCGTTTCATTACTGCTGAACCTCCTTTCGCCGAGTGGCCGAGAGCTGCACAATGGCGATGACCGCCACCAATATAAAGAACAGCACGGCCTTCGCCTGTCCCACTCCACGGGAATTGGCGTTAAGGTAGAAGGTATTGTAAATATTAAGCGCAAGCATTTCGGTGGTGCGGATGGTGTCGCCGGAGGCCGCAAAGGTGAAGGGCTGGCCGCCGGTCAACGCCAGGTTCTGGTCGAAAAGCTTGAACGAATTGGTCAGAGTTAAAAAGGTGCAGATGGTGATGGAGGGCATCACCGTGGGAATGGTAATGCGCCAGAGCGTCTGCCAACTGCTGGCGCCGTCGATCTTGGCGGCTTCGATCATATCCTCAGGTACCGATTGAAGCCCCGCGATATAAATGATCATCATATAGCCCACCTGCTGCCAGCACATGAGGATAATCAGGCCCCAGAAGCCGTATTTGGTGCTCAGCACGATGGCTGTGCCGTAACGAGTGAGGATGCCATTGAAGATCATGGACCAGATATAGCCCAGCACAATGCCGCCGATGAGGTTGGGCATGAAAAACACCGTGCGGAAGAGGTTGGAGCCCTTAATGCCCCGGGTCAGGGCATAGGCCACGGTAAAGGCCAGCACGTTGATTAAAATCAGTGACACAATGGCAAAGAGGCCCGTGTACCAGAAGGCGTGCATAAAGGAGGCATCGCGGAGTGCCTTGCCGTAGTTTTCAAGGCCGATCCAGGCAGCGTTGCTGGTGGTGGTAAATTTGCAGAAGGAGAGGTACACACCTTTGCAGAAGGGATACACAAAGCCGATGCAGAAGGCCGCAAAGGTGGGCAGCAGAAACAGCGGGAACGCCTTCCGGATGGGACGGCGAATCAACTCCGAATTCACGGCCGTTCTGTCACGGGTTTTTTTGGTTTTCATGATAGCGATCATCAGTCCTTTCGCATCGTCGGGAGTATTTTCGGAAGCTTTCTAAATGGTACGGGGGCGAGCGTCTCCACTCGCCCCCGTGATGGATGATTGTGTTTAGGTTATGCCTGATTACTGTGCTTTATACTGGGTTGCCCAGCCCTGCACCATGGCAGTCTTCACATCGTCCCAGGATCCGCTGCCCGCGGAGTACTGGGTCAGAGCCGCCACAACGCCGGCACGCCATGTATCCACGTTGGGGGTATAGTTGAAGGCCCAGGATACAATGTAGTTGCCATTGTTGATATAGTTGTTGGCGTCGTTGAAGAACACGTTCTCGCTGCTCTTGGCGGACTTGAAGGGGATGGGGCCAAACTGCTCGGCCATCATGGTGGTGCCCTTATCAGAGGTAACAACCCACTTCATGAAGTCCAGAGTGGCCTTGATGTTGGCTTCGGAAGCCTTGGCGTTCACAGCCCAGCAGTTCTCGGTGCCGCAGCACAGGCCGGCCTTTTCCTCGCCGGAAACACCGCAGTAAATGGGGATCATGGCAAGATCATCGGCATTCATCTTGAAGCCCTTTTCTTCACCGGTCAGATTGGAATATTCCCAAGAGCCGTTCTGGAAGAACACGGCCTTGCTCTGACCGAATTCAGCCTCAGCCTGATCGCCGGTGGCGGCGGCAAGAGCTGCGCCCTTGGTGTCGGAGTTATTGATATACAGATCCCAGATGTTCTTATAGTTGTCCAGATAGGTGCCCTTGATCTCGGCGGGCTGTGCGGTCACGCCGTCGTCCTTAAACTCATAGTAGAGGGGCATATTGGCCAGATGGCCGGAGAAACGCCAGGCGGAAGATCCGTCCAAACCGGAAGAGGTGAAAGCGGCGAAATCAACCTTGCCGGCAGCGTGCTGGGCAGTAATGTCCTCCACAACAGCCTTCAGGGACGCAAAGTCCTTGATCTCGCTGACATCGTGACCGGCCTGCTTCAGCAGAGCCTTGTTGACGATGATGCCGAAGCACTCATAGCAGTAGCCCACGCAGGCCAGGCTGCCGTCTTCCTTGTACAGGTTGAATTCGTTGGTGGTCATTTCCTTTGCCACATCTGTATCCTTCAGATCATAGCAAAAATCGCCCCAAGTCTTAAGACCGGCCTGGTTGCCGCACTGGAACATGGTAGGAGCAGCGTCGTCCTTATCCATTTCGGCGGTCAGGGTCTCCTGATACTTGCCGGAAGCGGCGGTGACGACCTTGACGGAGACGCCGGTCTCGGCGGTGTAGTCGGCGGCCAGCTTCTGCCAGGCCTCATCCGATTCGGGTTTGAAGTTCAGATAGTAGACAGAACCGGTCTCTTCTTTTTTGCCGGTATCGGTGCTGGGCTTATTGCCGCAGGCGACAAGAGCCAGTGCCATGACAAGAGCAAGCGCTAATGCAAGAAACTTTTTCATGTTACATTCTCCTTTTTAATTTTATTTTCACGCCCTCTTTTGAAGGCGGGAAAATCACACAATGCTTTTAACGGAGGCGCCGGGACGCAGAGTAGTGGTCAGCACCTCGTGGCGGTGGCCGCTGCGGCCCTCGATCATGTCCACCAGGATCTCCACGCTTCGGGTGCCCATTTCCTCCATAGGCTGACAGAGAGTTGTCAGAATAGGGTCAATGTAATTGGAGATTTCCAGACCGTCGATGGCAATCACGGAGCAGTCACCGGGCACCGAACGGCCATGCTCCCGCAACGCCCGCATGGCGCCGATGGCCATATTGTCGGCGATGGCAAACACGGCTGTGAAATCATCCGTCTCCCCCAGTCGCTTTTGCATACTCTCGTAGGCGTCCTGAATGCGGAAGCTGCCGGTGGCGATCACCAAAGAGGAATCCAACTCTATACCGCAGGTCCGCAGCGCCCGTTCGTAACCCCGATAGCGCAGTTCGCTGATGGAGTGGTCGTCCGTCCGGGAGATCAGCGCCGCAATGCGGCGATGCCCCTTTTGATAAAGCTCTGTCACCGCCCGGAATGCCTCCTCCTCATCGGCGATGGAGACGGAGGAATACTCGGTGGGGTTCAGAGTACCGTACTGATTGCTGTAGGAGCAGCAGACAAAGGGCACCGTCAGAAGTGCCAGCTCGGCCGCAGTGTAGTCAGAGCGGCCACCCAAAAGCACAATGCCCTGCAGACGTTTTTCCCTCTCCATGATGGCACCGCACTTGATTTCGTCGTCACAGACACCGATTTGCTGCATCACCATGGTGAAGCCCGCTTCGTCAATGCGTTTTTCAACGGCGCGGATGATGTCCGTATAGAAGGGGTTGGAAACGCCGCGTACCACAAGCCCGATGGCGTCCGATTTGGTTTTGACCAGATCCCGGGCACAGTTGTTGGGGATGTAATTGCTGCTCTCGATCACCGAAAGCACCTTTTTGCGGATCTCCTCGCTGACGTCCGGCCGGTTGTTGAGCACCCGGGACACCGTGCTGACGCTGACACCGCAGAGCTTTGCTATATCCTTGATAGTCATGCTGCGTTCTCCCCAATTATGTCTTATGAAACGTTACCGGCAAGGTTACCGGTAACGTTTCCAGTTCCTTTATGCTCATATGTTATCAATTTTGCCAGCTTCTGTCAATCAAAAACGGCCGTTTATTGGATAGATTTTACAAGGACAAATTTGTGCAAAATCACAACAACTATTTTGCTTTGACAACTGTTCCCGGTTTTTCCGTGAAATATACAAGCCTCCACTTCTGGCATATGCGGCAGAGACATAAAAAATGACAGGAGGGTATTCCTCCTGTCATTTTGAAGTTATCGAAAAAGTGCCTGCGGCACTTTTTCGAGGCCTCACGGTCGTGCCGCTGCGTGGCACAACCTTCCGGTTTCGCCGCAAGCTGCGGCGGGTCGGGGAATTTTTCCGACGCACATGTCGTCGGAAAAATAGTTTAAATTCATTTCGCTGCCGTAAGCAGCAAAATTGGAACGGTTCTGTCAAGCTGAAAATGACAGGAGGGCGTTCCTCCTGTCATTTTACATTACTCTTTTCCTGAGGCGGGCGGCGCTTTTGGCGGCGGCGTTTTAGAATAAGCTCCACGATTACGGCAGCGGCCAGTCCCAGTGTAAAGCCAAGGCTCAGGTTGGCGATGACAGCCCCCAACAGGCAACCCAGGATCATCCCCAGAAAGATAGCCATGCGCATGGCCTCCTCATCCGCCTTTTTATAGGCTTCCTCCCACTCTTCGGCGGTCAGCTGTTCTTCTTTTCGCTCGTCGGGCATATGTTGTCCTCCTTCAAAAGCTGTTCTGCCTGCGATTCTCCCCAAACCGGAATGCCGTTATTCCGAAGGAGTGCCGCCGTAACGCCCCAGCCGTCTGTCAGGCGGCCGGAAAAGCTGCCGTCATAGACGGTGCCGGAGCCGCAGGAGGGGCTGCGCTCCTTCAAAAGAGCGCCGTCGCAGCCGTAAAGCCGGGCCAGACGCAGTACCTCCTGGGCCCCCCACTGGTAGGCCTCTGTTACATCGGCGCCGGCAGCTGTGACCACCCGACCTCCCCGGCACTCCGCCGGTGGGCGTGGCGTGGGCAGACCGCCGAAGATCTCGGCACAGACGGGGATCAGCGTATGGCGCGCCAGCAACTTTTCAATCTGCGGCAGAGTCTTACTCTTGCCATCATAGCGGCAGGAAACGCCCAAAAGGCAGGCGCTGACAAGCAGTTTCACAGCTGTTTCTCCCCCTTGATCGTCTTTCCGTTGAGGGCGGCATAGACCAGAGAGTCCCCCTCGTATTGCCGCTTCAGTGAAAAAAACGGAGTGTTTTCCCGCAGCAGCTTCAGGAATATTTTGTCCCCCTCTCACTGGGGCAGGGCGGCCATCTTTTCCTGCGGCACCCACTCAAGGCAGCCCTCGTCACATTCGGTGAGCGCCCCTTCATAGCCGGACGCCGTGAAAAGGTGCATATACTCCGTTTCGTACTGGTTGGAAACGAAGGTGACAAGCCCCCGGTAGCGATAGTCCGTCAGCGTGAGGCCGGTCTCCTCCTTTGCCTCCCGCAGTACGCAGTCCTCGGGGCTTTCCTTGTCCTCAAACTTGCCGCCCACACCGATCCACTTGTCATGGTTCAGGTCGTTTTTCTTTTTAATCCGATGGAGCATCAGGTAATCCCCCGCTCCGTTTTCAATATAACACAGTGTGCTGTTTATCATTGTTCCTCCGTCTTCCTCCGCTTTTGAAATACGATCTCGTCATAGCCCGTTTCCCCATCCTGCTCCATGCCGTACCGCCACCCGTCCAGCTCCAGTAGCACCAGCTCACAGGTGGTGTTGACAAGGCAGCCCCTCATCAGGTGGCCGCCCACGGTGGAAAGATCCTCTTTTGACAAAGCGATATGCAGATGAGTGCGCGTCTCGCTGACCGTTCCCATAAGAGAAACGATCTCGCAGTTCTCCCCCACCTCCCGGCATTGGACCCCTCCGGCATCACGCACCCGGGCGCGGGACACACAGCCCACCGCCGAGAGCACCGCAGCGGCCTTAAGATGGTTTTCTTTTGCGGTTTTTTCAATGGAAGCGAGCAGATCCTCCCCCCGGTGGAGCCGGCAGCAGACAGTTTTCATGGCAGATCACTCCGTTTACACTTTTTTCGTTATTTTATCACAATTTTAATAGGGCGGCTATGTTTCTTTTCCCGCATGGTATATAATAAAGCTCATCTGAAAGTGAAAGAGGGATTTTTTATGGAAGCCATCCGTCCCGGTCGATACCGCCATTTCAAGGGCAACGAATACCGGGTTTTGTACACCGCCCGCCACTCCGAAACACTGGAGGAAATGGTGGTGTATCAGGCGCTCTACGGTGAACATGGCATCTGGGTGCGGCCCGCCGCTATGTGGAACGAAACCGTGGAGCGGAACGGCTACAAAGGGCCGCGCTTTCTGTATCTGGGAGAGGACGCATGACGCCCTACCTTTTAAAACGCTCCCGGCGGCGCACCGTGTCACTGGAGATCACCCGGGAGGGCACCGTACTGGTGCGGGCCCCGCTGCGCCTGTCCCAGGAGAAGATCGAATCCTTTGTGGCCGCCCACGAAAAATGGATCGACGAGCATCTGGCGCGCCAGCAGCAGCGACGGCGGCCGGAACCCACGGAGGCGGAGATTGCCGCCCTGCGGGAGCAGGCCAAGGCTCTGCTGCCGGGGCGGGTGGCCTATTGGTCGGAGAAGATGGGCGTCCGGCCTACCGGTCTGAAAATCACCGCCGCCCGCACCCGATTCGGCAGCTGCAGCGGGAAAAATAGTCTGTGCTTTTCCCTGTTTCTCTTGCGCTATCCGCCCCCGGCAGTGGACTATGTGGTGGTTCATGAGCTGGCCCACATCCGCCACAAAAACCACGGCAGGGAGTTTTACGCCTTCATCGCCTCGGTGATGCCGGACTACAAGGAGCGCATCCGGCTGCTGAAAGGCTGACTTTTACCCGGCAAATGAATAAGTGCGGTAGACGCTGCCGGAGAGATCCTTCCACGCGGCGCCCTCCTCTGTCAACACAAGATAGCCCCGGCAGTCATCCTTGGGCAGAGCAGGAGAACCGGGATTCATGTAAATATAGTTCTCATGCACCCGGCAGGCACTTTCATGAAAGTGGCCGGTGAGGAGAATATCCCCCTTTTGCAAAAGAGGCGGATGTTCCTCATTCCACACATCGCCGTGGGTGGCAAACACCGTATGGCCGCCCATAGCCAGCAGCAGGGATTCGGCCTCAATGGGGAAATCCAGCACTGCCGCGTCCACCGCCGCATCACAGTTGCCCCGCACCGCTAAAATTCTGTCCTTCACGGCATTGAGACTTTCAAAACACTGCTTTGGGCCATACGCTCGGGGCAGCGGGTTCCGGGGGCCGTGATATAAAAGATCCCCCAGCAGCACCAGACGGTCGGCCTGCTCCCTTTTAAAAGCTTCCAGCACTCTTTCGCAACACCAGGCGCTGCCGTGGAGATCGGAGGCTGCCATGATTTTCATATGTCATCTTCCCTTTCTGGTCTGTGCCGCCATACATGCGGCTATGCTGTGAGTATAACACAAAAAAGATTGTATCTTCAAATATTTCCCGATTCAACATCAAAAAACAAATGGGGGAAACCTTCATGTTACAAAGCGGAATTTTTGAACTGGACCTGCACGGAATGAATGTGGCACAGGCCCGGGCGGCCATTGACGCCGCCCTCCGGCGTGCCAAAAGCGGCACCTATCGCCTGCGGATCATTCACGGCTTTAGCCGGGGTACCGCCCTGCGGGACATGGTGCGGCGGGACTATGCCCGGCACCCCAAGGTGGTACGGCTGGAGATCGGGCTTAACCCCGGTGAAACCGACCTTGTGCTGCGGGAATTTTAAAGAAGGCAGACCATGAAAATTGCCCAGATACAAATGGCCGTCACAGCAGACAAACAGGCCAATATCCGCCGCGCCGTCATCCTGATCCGCGAGGCCTGCCGACAGAACATCGACATGGCCGTTTTGCCGGAGATGTTCTGCTGTCCCTATGACAACAGCTGCTTTGACACCTACAGCGAATCAGCGGACGGTCAGGCTCAGCAGGCTCTTGCCGCTTTGGCGAAAGAGGAGCGCATTTATCTGGTGGGCGGCTCGGTGCCGGAAAAGGCGGACGGAAAACTTTACAACACCTCCTATGTCTATGACCGCCAGGGACGGCAGATTGCCCGGCACCGGAAGGCTCACCTTTTTGACATCGACGTGGCGGGCGGTCAGCGGTTTTTTGAATCCGATGTACTCTCCCCCGGCAATGCCGTCACCGTCTTTGAGACGGAGTTCGGCCTTATGGGGCTTTGCATCTGCTTTGACTTCCGCTTTGAGGAACTGGCAAGGCTGATGGCCTTGCAGGGGACAAAGGGCATCTTCGTGCCTGCCGCCTTCAACATGACCACCGGCCCCGCCCACTGGGAGCTTCTGTTCCGGCAGCGGGCGGTGGACAACCAGCTTTTTACCGTGGGTGTCTCTCCCGCCCGCGATGAAAAGGCCTCCTACGTGGCTTACGGCCACTCCATCGTCTGCGATCCCTGGGGAATGGTGCTGCACCAGTGCGGTGCAGGCGAAGAAATAGTCGTGACGGAACTGCCCCTGGAGCGGATCGGCACCGTCCGGCGGCAACTGCCCATTTTATCGGCCCGACGGACGGATTTATACCAAATAACAGGGCAAAAATAGCTTGTGTTCTCACAGGGGCTGTGCTACACTCAAACGAGTAAAAAACTGGAAAGCCATCAGGAAAGGACTGTTTAATTCATGAAATCTTACACCCAGATGTCCCGGGCGGAGCTGCAGCAGGAATATGCCGCCGCTCAGTCTGCTTACCAGACACTCAAGGCCAAGGGTCTGAAGCTGAATATGGCCCGCGGAAAGCCCGGCAAGGAGCAGCTGGATATGGTCACCGATATATGCAATATTCTCATCAAGCCCGAGGACTTTATGGCCGACGGCATCGAAACCCGCAACTACGGCGAGGTAACCGGTATTCCCGCCGCCAAGGCGCTCTTCGCCGAGATTCTGGACTGCCGGCCGGAGCAGTGCTTCGTGGGCGGCAACTCCAGCTTGCAGCTGATGTACGACGCCATTTCAAAGGCCTACACCCACGGTCTTTTGCACAGCGAAAAGCCCTGGGGAAAGCTGGATTCGGTGAAGTGGCTGTGTCCCGCTCCCGGCTATGACCGCCATTTCAAGGTCACGGAGTCCTTTGGTATGCAGCTCATTACCGTGCCCATGACCGCCGACGGCCCCGACATGGATGTGGTGGAGGAATTGATCAAGGATCCATCTGTCAAGGGTATGTGGAATGTGCCCAAATACTCCAACCCCCTGGGGCTGATCTACTCCGACGAAACCATTCGGCGCTTATCCGCCATGAAACCCGCCGCGCCCGACTTTATGCTGATGTGGGATAACGCCTATATCATCCACGAATTTGAAGGCGACTTTGTGCCCTTCCCCGATATTCTCTCCCTGTGCGAGGCAAACGGCAACGCCGACATGGTATATGAATTCGCCTCCACCTCCAAGGTCACCTTCCCCGGCGCGGGCGTGGCCGTGATGGCCACCAGCTGTGCCAATATGGAGTATCTGAAAAAGCTGATCAACATCCAGATCATCGGCTTCGACAAGATCAACCAGCTGCGCCATGTCCGCTATCTCAAGGACAAGACCCACACGCTGGAGCTGATGAAACGCCATGCCGCCATCCTGCGCCCCAAATTTGAGGTTGTTCTCGAGGCACTGGACAAGGAGATTGCGCCGCTGGGCATCGCTTCCTGGAATCGACCCAAGGGCGGCTATTTCATCGCCCTTGACGCCATGCACGGCACCGCTAAGCGGACGCTGGCTCTTTGCAAAGAAGCCGGCGTTGTGATGACCGGCGCCGGTGCTACCTTCCCCTACGGCGTGGACCCCAACGATTCCAACATCCGCATTGCCCCCACGCTGCCCCCCGTAGAGGAGCTGCGGGAGGCTGTGGCCGTCTTTTGCATCTGCCTGCGGCTGTCCGCTTTGGAAAAGCTGATGGTGGAATAATTACTTGTCAAACGAAAAAAGATGCCGCCCCGTGCTGCGGGGCGGCATCTTTTTTCGTTAGCCCATATTTTTAGCTTGCTTTTGTGAAAGTAACTATGGTATAGTC
>JAAXZS010000057.1 GCA_012719745.1 Clostridiales bacterium
CTGTTTTTATCGACGCGGAAAAGGACCGCCGGTCTAAAACCGGCGGTCCTCTTAAAACAAAAGGTCTGCAATATATGAATTGTAAGGTCTTTTCGTTACTGTTCCGCTTCCTGCAGGGCCTTGGCCTCGGCAATGGCCTTTTCCTGGGCGAGTGCCGGGCAGTCCTCATAGCGGGCAAAGTTAAACGTGAAGGAACCGCGGGACTGTGTCATGGAGCGCAGATCAATAGCATAACTCATCATCTCGGCCATAGGCACCTCAGCCTCCAGTACCTGCTCGCCATCGCCGGTGGGATTCATGCCCATCACGCGGCCCCGGCGTTTGTTCAGATCACCCATCACGTCGCCCATGTAGCTGTCGGGAATGGTGACCTTCAGCTCGCCGATGGGCTCCATTAAAACAGGCTTCGCCTCGGGCAAAGCGGCCTTGAAGGCCAGGTTAGCGGCCAGCTTAAAGGCAATTTCGGAGGAGTCCACCGGGTGATAGGAACCATCCACCAGCGTTGCCTTCAGGAATACCACGGGATAGCCCGCCAGCACACCGTGGTGGCAGGATTCACGCAGGCCCTTTTCCACCGCCGGGAAGTAGTTTTTGGGCACAGAGCCGCCGAACACGTTCTCTTCAAAAATCATATCTTCCTGTTCGGTCTGAGGCTCGAAAATAATATGCACATCGCCAAACTGACCGCTGCCGCCGGTCTGCTTCTTATAGCGGCCCTGCTTGCGGACAGTAGCACGGATCTTTTCGCGGTAAGCCACCCGGGGGGTGCTCAGCTCGGCGTCCACGCCGAAACGGCTCTTCAGCTTGGCGCAAAGCACGTCGATCTGAATATCGCCGGCGCCGGAGATCACTGTCTGGTGGGTCTCGGAGTTGTTGGTCACATGGAAGGTCGGATCTTCCTCGTTGAGCTTGTTAAGCCCGGTGCCCAGCTTTTCGATCTCCTGTTTGGTCTTGGGAGAAATTGCCCGACTGTAGCAGGGCTCGGCATAGGGCATAGCCGTCAGCTTCACGATATGCTTGGGATCGCAAAGGGTATCGCCGGTCTTGACCTTGTCCATCTTGCCTATGGCGCCGATGTCGCCGCAGCAGATTTCCTTGGTCTCTTCGTTTTTCTTACCCTTCATATTGTACAGGCGGCCCAGCTTTTCGGTGTTGCCGGTGGTGACATTGTAAAGGGCCATATCGCCGGTCACTTTGCCGCGCACCACTTTAATCATGGAATATTTGCCGTACTGGTCGGAAATGGTCTTAAAGACGATGGCAGCTGTGGTGCCGTTGGGATCAAGAGCCACCTCCACCGGATTGCCGTCGTCATCCTGGGCGGTCTCGGCAGGCATATCGGTCGCAACAGGTACCAGATCCAAAACAGTCTGCATCAGCATCTCCACGCCCAGGCCGTTAACGGCGGAGCCGCAGAGCACGGGGCAGATGGAACCGTCCTTTACGCCCATCTCCAGGCCCTTGACCATGTCGGCGTCGGAAAGCTCCATGGTGTCAAAGAACTTCTCCATCAGCGCCTCGTCGGCGCCGGCAGCCGCTTCCATCAGCTCGGAGCGGAGCGTTTCCACGGTATCAGTCATATCGGCGGGCACCGGGCACTCGGCGGTTTTGCCGCCCTTGACCTCATAGGCCTTGTTGTGCAGCAGGTCCACGATAGCGGTGACCCTCTTGTTGCCGTCCATGACAGGCGCCACGATGGGAGCAATGGCGGTACCGAATTTTTCCTTTATTTTCTCGACACAGGTCACATAGTCGCTGTTATCCTCATCGGTACGGTTGACAAAGACCATGCGGGGCTTCTTGCCCAGCATTTTCCAGGTGCGTTCCAGTCCTACGGACAGACCGTCCTTGGCAGCCGCCACCAAAATGGCGCACTCGGCGGCACGGATGGCGGAAAGAGCCTCACCGGTAAAGTCAAAGTTGCCGGGAGCATCCATGACATTGATCTTTACGCCCTTATATTTTACAGGAGCAAAAGCCAGGGAAATGGAAATCTGCCGTTTGATTTCCTCCGCGTCATAGTCGCACACGGAGTTGCCGTCAGCGACCTTACCCAGACGATCGGTAGCCCCGGTCAGAAGCAGCATCTGTTCGGCCAGAGAGGTCTTGCCGGAGCCGCCGTGGCCCAGCAGGCAGATATTACGAATGTCGTTCGCGGTCATAGTTCAGTTTTCTCCCTTCGTTTTGATACACTGCGCCGGTAGGCGCAGAATACGCTCAATACACGAATTATATAATATTTTCCACAGTGTGACAACTAAAATCTTCGTTGTTTTTGGTTATGAGCGGAGAAATTTAGAGCCTTATTTTGTGAAAAACGTGAGAAAACAGGGGTTGACATCCGATTTAGTAGTGCTTGACCCAGCCCGAAACCAGCAGGCAAGGCAGCAGCCACAGCAGCAAAAATGCCAGCATGGGCAGCGGTGCGATCATGGAAAAGCTGCCCGTATAGGTAAGATAATAGCTCAACAGCAGTCCGCACAGGCTGCCCAGGAAGGACAAAGCCGTAGCATCCCGCACTGCCCGCCAGCAGCGGCTGCTGCCGATTACGGTTTCGGCAAAGGGCATCAGGCCCTCCCGATAAATGGCGGAGCAGCTCCGCTGAGCCTGCGTCTCCTGCTGCTGTGAAAGGGCCAGTCGGGCGGAGATATTGGGATAGACGCTCCGGGTCTCCATCTGAAATTTCCGTTTCAGCAGTCCCGGCGTCACATTGCCGTCCCGCACGGCCAGAACCGGGCGGAAGTGATTGCGGCGCATGGCCCGCAGTGCCCATTCCACATTGCGTGAAGGCTGGTACTTGATGGCAAAAATAGCAATCAGGCGGCTGTCAGAGGCCAGAAACATACCTGTTTGCAGTTTCAGTCCTGTCGGAAGCGACACCCTCATTTTTTTCATAAAATAGGCGGTGCCCATCAAAACGGTCTCTCCCCGGATGGTGCCGGAGACGCCGCCCTCTTCATAATAGTTGAGCCCCTCCAGTTTTTCCACAGCACCCCCCTCGCTGATGAGCAGCTGCTCAAACAGCGGCAGTAGCTGGCTGCCGGAGGCCGTGGCCATAGTGGCGGCGTAGGCCACCACCTTGCCGATCTCCTCGCCGAACACCTTGATGCCGTTGAGGCCCACGGTACCGGGGGGGAAGAGATCCGCGTCCGTTACCACCATGCTCTTTCCCCGGCCCACCTGCCGCGCCCCGCTGTAGCCGGCCACGACGCCGCCGCTTTTGGCCAGACGCTTGGCAAGGCGTGCCACCGGCAGCGTGCAGGCAAGAGGAAAACTCAGGGGCAGTGAAGCCGTCAGCAGAGCCGACCAGCACCACAGGAAGTTGTTCATGTTCTTCTGGGTCAGGCACACCACCCCTGTCAGCACAAGGGTCGCCGACAAAACCAGCGGCAGCAGAAGCTGCTGCCAGCGCCGGGCGGGATTGTTTCTCCCGGCGCTTTCAAAGCAGTTGTAAAATCCGGCCAGCACGCCCCTTTGTTTGGCGGCACCCGCTTCCGTAATACAGGCTGTGTACGGTGGCTCACCACCCAGAGATAATAGGTGAAAGCTCTCCCGCCGGGCGTTTTCGCCCTGCAATTGTCCATACAGCGCGCTCACCAGCAGCAGTGCCGCGGCAGCGGCAAAGGGCAGCACGGCGCAGTGTCCCGGCAGCAGCGCCGCGGCGGCGCAGTCGCCCAGCGTCACAACGCATAAGATTCCCGCGCACAGCTCCAGCGTCACACCCTGCCGCGTCTTCAGCGCCTGCACAGCACTTTTCCATATATCGCCGCATAAAAGCGCCACAACCAGCAGTCCCCCGCCCAACACGCCGCAGCGCAGCAGAATATTCTGTGTCCAAAGGGCGGGCAGCAGGGCAAAATAATCCAATGCCGTGGCCGCCAGCAGCAGCAGCGTTACGATGCAGGCCGGCAGCAGCATTTTGTGTTTTCGTTTGCAGTTCCATCTGGCCGTCCGCGCGGCGTCGTCCATGGACGGCTCCTCCGGTTCCGGCTCCGGTTCTTTTTCCCGGCGCTCCCGATGAGGGTTTTCGTAAAATTCTTCTGTCTCCTCCATCCGCCGCCGGAAAAAATTCCGCAGCGGGCGTGGCTTTTCCAGAATCTCGTCGTCCTCCTGTCCCAGCACGGCCTCCACCGTCTCGGACATGACCTGCTCAAGGGGAATCTCGGCCTGAGGTCCCTCCGGCTCTTCCGGCATAAAGGAGGGCTCTCCGGAAATGGCAGGCTCGTCCCCATCCGCCGGTTTTTGAGCCGCCGCCTTTTTCGCCCGATGAAACCAGTGTCTGTGGGGTCGCTCCGGTTCTTCCTCCGAATCGTTCTCCATTTCCTCCGCCGGTTCCTCCGATCTCTCTTTCTCGGGTTCGCCCTGCGGCTCATCCATCAGGGGTACTTCCCTCTCCGGCGCCATGTCTGCGTCTTCCGTGTCCTCTTCATTGACGGCAGCCTCCATTTCGCCCGTTTCCTGTACGGCGGGCCGGGGCAGCGGCGCAGGCTCGGGAATGGACGAAATATCCGGCACCTCCGGCACAGCCTCGGTTCTGGAGCCGAATTCGGCCAGAATGTCATCCAGAGAATATGTCTCTGACCGGGGCGCGTCAACAGACGGACACACTTCCTGTGCCCGCTTTAGTTCCTGTTCATTTTTTTCTGTCTGATCGCTCATTCCGTACTCCTGTGTTTTATTCGCCGCGCTGGCGCACCGCCTCATATAGCAGCACGGCTGCGGCTGCCGAAGCGTTCAGGGAAGAAATTCGTCCTTTCATGGGAATACTGACAAGGAAGTCGCAGTTCTCCCGGGCCAGACGCGTCATACCGTCGCCCTCGCTGCCGATGACGATGGCCGCCGGGCCTTTAAAGTCCGCCCCATACAGAGGTGTGGTCCCGTCCGCCGCCGTGCCGAACACCCAGACGCCCTGCTGCTTCAAGTCCTTCAGCAGCGCCGGGATATTAGGCACCCGGGCCACCGGCAGATAGCTGACGGCGCCCGCCGAGGTCTTGGCCACCACGGCAGTCAGTCCCGCGCTGCGGCGCTTGGGGATAATCAGCCCGTGGGCACCGGCGCACTCGGCGGTGCGGAGGATGGCTCCCAGGTTGTGGGGATCGGAAATTTCGTCGCAGACCCCCAGCAGCGGGTTTTCCCCCTTGGCCGCGGCCGCGTCCAGAATAGACTGCACCGTCACATATTCCCGCACGGCGGCCAGTGCGATAACCCCCTGATGGGCGTGGGTGCGGCTCATGTTGTCCAGCTTGCGCCGGTCGGCCTCCACCACCACCACGCCGGCGGTGCGGGCCTTGGAAGCGATGTGTCCCAGTGTTTTATCCGTCTCGCCCTTTGCCAGATAAATTTTATCAATGGCCGTCCCGGCGCGCAGCGCCTCGATGACAGCATTCCGCCCTTCAATAATGCCATCGGATTCCGCCGACAGCTCCTTTTTCATTTCTTCCTCTCTCATGCTATGACCATCCTTGTCTGTCGCATAAATCGACAAATTTTGATAGCTTAGTATACCATATTAAATCCTTGATATAAAGCACCATTCACAGAAATTTTACAGAAAAACGAGAGGCTTGGCGCTTGTTAGTTTCTTATTAGTATGGTATACTTCCATTTAATTCGTGGCGTATCAGCGCATATTGCGCTTTTTTACGATCCGAAAGGAGACCAAAATGGATCCCAATAAAAAAAATAACAACGGCAACAACAAAAACAACCGCAATCTGCGGGGTATCATGACCCTGATTCTCTGGGCCGTGGTGCTGACGGTGGCCTTCAACTATTTCAGTGCCTATATGGGCAACACCGCCACCAAAACCTCCAGTCATGAGATCAAATACAGCGATTTCATCGACATGGTGCAGTCCGATGAGGTCAAAAGTATTATTTTCAAGGACAACACCATTTATGTCACCCCCTTGGACAGCTTTACCTATGTAGACGATAAGGACAAATCCTATACCGGCGATCAGGTAACCCTCTACACCACAGAAATCACCAATGCGAATCTTCTCTCCCTACTGGAAGAGCACAATGTGGAGTATACCCATCCCTATCAGGCCAAGATGTCCCCCGTTCTGGAGCTGATGATCACCTATATTCTGCCCATCGTGCTGATGGTGGGTCTTTTTATGCTGGTGATGCGGATTCTCTCCAAAAACGGTGGCGGTATCGGCGGGCTTGGCAACGTGGGCAAATCCAATGCCAAGGTCTATATGGAAAAGACCACCGGCGTCACCTTCAAGGATGTGGCCGGTCAGGACGAGGCCAAGGAATCACTGGAGGAGATCATCGACTTTCTGCACAACCCCGGCAAGTATACCGCCATCGGCGCCAAACTGCCCCGGGGCGCACTGCTGGTGGGCTCGCCCGGTACCGGCAAAACGCTGCTGGCCAAGGCGGTGGCGGGCGAAGCCAACGTGCCCTTCTTCTCCATCTCCGGTTCCGACTTTGTGGAGATGTTCGTGGGCGTAGGTGCCTCCCGTGTCCGCGACCTCTTTAAGGAGGCCGCCAAGGTGGCTCCCTGCATCATCTTTATCGACGAAATTGATACCATCGGCAAATCCCGTGACGGCGGCAAGTTCGGCGGCAATGACGAACGGGAGCAGACCCTCAACCAGCTGCTCTCCGAGCTGGACGGCTTTGACCCCAGCAAGGGCATTATTGTCCTGGGCGCCACCAACCGTCCCGAGGTGCTGGATAAGGCGCTGTTGCGGCCCGGCCGGTTTGACCGCCGCATCACCGTGGACCGTCCCAATCTGGCCGGCCGTCTGGCTACGCTCCAGGTGCACACCCGCAATATCCATCTGGCGGAGGATGTGGATCTCAATAAGATCGCCCAGGCGACTGCTGGCTGCGTAGGCGCGGATCTGGCAAATCTTGTGAACGAAGCCGCCCTGCGGGCCGTCCGTAAGGGACGCCGCGCTGTGAATCAAAACGATCTGCTGGCCTCCTTCGAGGTGGTCATTGCCGGTTCCGAGAAAAAGGGCACCGTCATCACCGAAGAGGAAAAGCGCATTATCGCCTACCACGAGGTGGGTCACGCGCTGGTGGCCGCCAAGCAGAAAAACGCCCAGCCTGTTTCCAAAATTACCATCGTGCCCCACACGCAGGGTGCTTTGGGTTATACGCTGCATCTGCCGGAGGAGGAGAAGTTCCTCATGTCTCGGGAGGACATTCTCACCGAAATCCGCACCCTGCTGGCCGGCCGCTCTTCTGAAGAGGTGGTGTGCCACACCATGACCTCCGGTGCCGCCAACGACATTGAGCGCGCCACCGAAATGGCCCGCAATCTGGTGGCTCGTTTCGGTATGAGCGAGGAGTTTGACATGATGGCACTGGGCACGGTACAGAACCAGTATCTGGACGGCACCTACTCCATGTCCTGTGCCCAGGAAACCTATGCCGCGGCGGACAAGGCGGTCATCGCTATTTTGCGTCAGTGCCATAAGGATGCCCAGAAGATTCTGGAGGACAACCGGGATATGCTGGACAAGATCGCGGCCTACCTGCTGAAGAAGGAGACCATCACCGGTCAGGAAATGATGGCCATCATTGAGGGTCGTGATCCCGAGACCGTGGATAATTACGGTGCCACACGGGAAGGAGATCATAAGGCTTTTCAGCCCTCCGTCCCCAGCTCCATTGAGGCGCCGGCCAAGCACATCAGCATGGTCAGCGAGCCGGTTCCCATGCCGGAGCTTCCGGAAGATAAAGTGCCCGAAGCGCCGCCGGAGTCCGGGGATGATACCCCAAAGCCCGCTGATTCCGACAAACCCTCGGGAAATGAGTCCGACAATACCTGAAAAAATTCCACTGTCAAATAAAGTAC
>JAAXZS010000126.1 GCA_012719745.1 Clostridiales bacterium
CCGTTTTGATGTTAAATATATGTTAAATCCTTTTTTCTTTTAAAAAGTTTCCTCCCCTTTTTGAAGTGATTTCATTCGTTTCAATGGCCCGAACCGCGTGACTGATGCCAAAAGGACTGCCGCAAAATGCGGCAGTCCTTTCTCTTTTGACTAAATGTACACGCGCCCATTATCCCACCAGATATTCCTCCATGCAGGCAAGAAGCGTTTCCGGCTTTATCGGCTTGCGGAGAAAGCGGTTCATGCCCGAATCCCGGGATTTTTCCTGACTTTCCTCCGTCAAATTGGAGGAAACAGCAATGATGGGCACTTTTTTCGAGTCGTGCCGCGGTAGCAGACGCAGTCGTCTGGCCGTGATATAGCCGTCCATATCCGGCATATTTATGTCCAGCAGAATCATGTCAAAATACCCTTCTCGGGAGGCGGACACTGCCCGAAGCGCCGCAACGCCGCTGTCTGCCGGGACCGCTGTCGCCCCCAGCTCTTCCACCGTACGGCACAGAGTTTCCCGGCTGATGGCCGCATCGTCCACCACTAAAATCCGTCTTTGCTCCAGATTCATGGCCTGTTGACGCCGTATCTTCTCAGCGGGGCTTATCTTATTTCCCCGCAGTGCCATCTCCTCAAAGGTATCGTAACAGGCCGCAAAGCACCGCAGCAGCCGAGGATTAAAGGCTCCGCACCGCCCATCCGCAATCATTTGGCAGGCCTCTGATAGGGAACAGACTTCCCTATTGATTCTCCTATTGACCAGGGCATCATATACATCCGCCAAGGACACGATTTGTGCCGAAATGGGAATCTCATCGCCGACAAGGCCATCGGGGTAGCCCTTGCCGTCATAGCGTTCATGATGATACCGGGCAATATCATAGCAGTAGGCCGTATATTCCGCGTCCTGCAGGTCGGGAATGCGGCGAATGATCTCACTGCCCCGAACAGAATGCTTTTTCATAATTTCAAATTCGTCCGCCGTCAAGGGGCCGGTTTTAAGCAGGATATCATCCGGAATGGCAATTTTCCCAATGTCATGGAGTACCGAGGCGGCCACAATATGGTCAATAGCCCGGGTGGTCAGCCCGTAATCGGGATATGACCGCATCAGTTCCTCTGCCAGAACTTTGGTGTATTCCTTGATCCGTTTGATATGCTCCCCCGACTCAAGGTTGCGGTATTCCACAACGGTGGCCAGCGTGTCCATCAGCTCTTCGCTGGCTGCCTGGTTGGCCCGCAACCTTGTAAATTCCTGTTCTCTGGCCTTGAACTGCTCTTCTTTTTCAATATCGGCCGCTGTCTCTGCCACATTCCGGTCAATCAGGTAAGTATGACGGTGACCGCCGGCATACTCGAAAAAGATCAGTGTTTCCACCGGCACCCACCGGCCGTCTCGATTTACCCGATACCGTTCTGTCATGCGATTCCGCCCGGACCGGAAACAGGTACGCAGCGCATCTACATTTTCAAGGGCAAAAACACCGGCCCTGTCATCCGGATGAACATCCTGCTGCAAATACCGGTTGACCTCATCATTAAAATCATCCCCGGAATTGACTCTCAGCTTTTTCCCCGGCAAATACCGGTAGGCCTTATAGTGCAGATTATCCAGGTCTATATCTACCATCGCATCCACAAAGTAGCCGAGAATGCTGGTAATAATGGGATCGGCCTCCACATTTTGCAGCGGGGCTTTCCAAAGCACCTCTTCCGCTCCGTTGAGGTATTCGATGGCGGTTTCCACCTGCAGTCCGGTCTTTTTCAGCAAAGGCGCCAGTTCCTCTTGTATATCCTCCAGCAGCATACGCAGTTCCTCAGGCTGGTAGGTCAAAAGGAGAAACTCGTTGAAGCTGTACCAGCAGAAAACGCCGGCAAATCCCCTGAGGTGGATATAATCCGTCAGCTGCTCTGTTACAGGATGCAAGGTTTTTTTCGGTAGCTGTGCGACGCCATCCGTCCCCCGGAACGTGAAGAGCACCGCTGCGGCCTGAACGCTGGTCTGTGTCCGCAGGCAGCCCCAGATCAGCCGGAAATGCCCGTATTTGACCCAGAGCTGCTTCTCCTCCCCCCGGCGGCCTGACAAGAGACGATCCGCCCGGGAATAGGTACACTCTTCACGCCCCCGCAGCTCCTCCTGTAGATTATCCCGTATTTCATAGAGATGATAGCCGTTGCGTCCGTTGTTTTTGACATACAGCATGGCATAGTCGGCAAAATTGTACAGTGCGGTCAAATCCCGGGCCTGACTGGGATAGAGGGAAATGCCGATGGAGGCGGATAACATCCGGGATGCCTCCGGCCGAACCAGCTCTTTCCGAATTTTTTCCAAAAGCTGCTTTGACTCCAGCAGCGCCTGCTGGGGCTTATCCATGGAGGGCACATATACCGCGAATTCATCTCCGCTGAGATGACTGAGGATGGCGTTGCCTGTGAAATAGTTATTGAGAATGGAGGCAAAATCAGCAATGAGTCGATCTCCCACCGTATGGCCCATGGTGTCATTCACACTTTTCAGACCGTCAATATCCATCAGCAGCATGGCGCCCGTCTTATATTCCTTCATGGCCAGCTCCACTGTCGAAAAGAAAGCCCGTTTATTGAGAAGACCCGTCATATAATCATAGTTGATCTGCTGGCGGAACTGGTTGAGTTGCTCCGTCTGCTGGGAAATCATAACCGCAATGCGAACACGCCGGATCACCAGATTCTTGTCAAAGGGCTTTTGAATCACATCGGAAGCTCCCTGTGCAAAGGCCCGATCCCGGATTTCGGCCGACTCCTCGCTGGTAATGACGATTACCGGAATCTGTCCCAGCCGATCGGCGTCCTTCATATACTGCAAAACAGCAAATCCATCCTTGACGGGCATATGCAGATCCAGCAGCAGGCAGGAATAGTGACACTCTGACAGGGCGTCAATTGCTGCCTGCCCGTTTTCCGCCAGATGGATGTCCCATTTTTCAGTTTTCAGAATGGTTTGCAGCATAGAGCGGCTGATTGCATCATCGTCCGCAATCAAACTCCGGTTCATCCCGCTCACCTCCTCCCGGCTGTTTGCTTTTCAGTGCGGCAGACATTATGTGCTGATTTCTTAATTTTTTGTTTATCGTAGCACATTTCATTCCATTATACAATGGTTTTTCGTCTTTTCTCCCATAACCTACGCCCATTCGCAACAAAAAAACACCGGTGGAATCAGTCCCGCCGGTGTCGGTATACAGTTTTTATTCGAAACAGCGGAAGATCTGCACAAATCCGTTATGTCGCTGCTGCAGCGCTCGGAACATGGCGTTAACACCGTCAAGGCTCCCGCTCCGGGTTTTCTCCACCAGAGGGGTATCAAGCGCCAGCAGCGGCGTCAGTCCCAAATTGGCATATATTCCCTTAAGCGCATGACTGGCCTCAAAAATTTCCCTGGCATCCTGCGCGGCCACTGCTGCCCTCAACCGCTCCATTTGCCCGTCAGAGGCCAGCATTCGCAGCATTTTTATATAAAAGTCTTCCATTCCCATACAGGTGTCCAGTGCGCCTTCCACATTGCAGCCTTCTTGCTGCAGTCTTTCAATCAGGGGATGCATCCGTCCCTCTCCTTTCCTGCCCGCTGCTCTTTTCAGCGGGCCGCAACCGGTTTCAATGATGGTCACATTAATCATTTAGTATAATAATTTTTTTGAACATGGCAAGACACTACTTATTCTCCAAGCCATTGTCCTGGCGCTTCTGACCGTCCAGAAAAGCCGCCGTTACCTCGCCCCAGCTGTATTGCTGCATATATTCACCCATATAGCTGCGGATTGCCCGTTTATCGCCATCCAGGAAATCATAGAAATCACAGGTAAACTGATGCAGATCCACACTCCGGCTGTTGCGGCGGTCAATCAGTATTTTTTCAGCCCCCACCGAGAC
>JAAXZS010000029.1 GCA_012719745.1 Clostridiales bacterium
GCGCTTCCTGTCATGATAAAAGGAAGAGAAAACAGTTTATTTTTTGCCCTTTGCGATCTTCCAGATACCCACTGTCAGCATGGGCAGCACAAAGATGATGAGGAAACCCCAGCAGATGGTGCCATAACCCTTGGCAATCAAGCCGGTCAGGCCAAAGGTGGATACACAGATACCGATAGCAACGCTGACGATGGCGATGGTGGGACGCATCCATCCGGGAACCTTTCCGCCCTTTGCGCCTACGGCGATCTCAATACGGTCATCCACTGCCTTGATGAAACCGGTACCGGTTTCAATCAGCGTACCGAAGAGAACGATTTCAAAAGCCCAGTACAGCCAGGGCATATTCAGCATGTCGAATACGGCAATGACAGGCACCTCCGCGCTCATTGCGGCAGGTACGCCGGCCAGTGTAACCAGCAGCAGGGCAGCGGGAATAATACCGATGGCGCCGGCAATCAGGCCTTCCACCACGGCCTCCTTCCGGTTTTCGCAGTCCTGCACCGTGTAGAGAAGCGCCGGTACAATACCCAGGTTATAGAACGCATATTTGGCACCGCTGAGTACCCATCCGTTGTTTACTTCGTGGAGGCCCCACTGGGAGGCGATGGTACCGCCGAACTTGGTGAAGCAGACAATCATGAACACAATGTAGACGGCATAGAGCACATAAGACCAGAAGGACAGCACATTTTCGATGGCCTTTGTGCCCTTGATGATGAGCAGCACGATGCCCACAGACAGCAGCAGTACACCCCACCATTTGCTTACACCCACAAGACTGGAAACCATGGAGCCCGCTGTGGCATTGACGACGCCCAGCACAATCAACAGCAGTACAATATAGCAGATCTCATATAGAATACCGGCCTTGCCGATGAGCTTATACATCAGGCTCTTGTAGTCGTATGTCTTGAACATCCGGGCAAATTCAAATGTAACCGCGCATAAAACCGACCAAATGACCAGTGTGACCAACATGCCCAGCATACCGCCCACAAAGCCCTGGGAGAGAAAATATTCTTTGATCTCGGCACCGGTGCCGTAGCCGCCGCCGATGACGACAGACTGAAAAATGAATCCGGGGATCAGCCAGCGCATCCAGCTGCGTTTTTTCTTTGTTTTTTCCATTGTTATTCTCCTTTTAAACCTATATTTTCGTTCCACCCACAACACTGGTGGAACGATGGCTTTTTTACCTTATTTCCACACGCTCTATTGCCAGTATCAAGCGCTCCGCCTGAGCAGCGGACGGCACACGCAGCCGCACAAAGCGCCGATCCAGTGTCTCAAATTCTACGCCGGATACGGTCAGTATGCCTTCCTCCAAAAGTAACTTCTGCAAGTCCCCCGCCTCGTTAAGTGCCAGGGTGCAAATGGGAACCCGTTCGTCGGTTGTCAGCATGGTCAGGCGCTTTCCGATGCGCTGGGTGATCTCTCTTTTAGCCGCCGCAAAATCGGTACTGTGGGCGGTGGGATGGGTCGGATGACGCAGGGCCTCCGCAAAAATTTCCCGCTCCAGATCGCTGAGGAGATACGGGTTGGAGGTCTTGGCCAAATACCCGGTGATCTCCTCCGGCGCCACTATGTAACCGCCCCGAAGATTGGCCAGCCCAAAGCCCTTTGAAAAGGTCTTGATGACGATCAGATTGTCATACCGGCCCCAAAAAGCCAACGCGGATTCTTTCCGGGGGATAAAATCACCGTAGGCCTCGTCAACAATTACATAGGCCCCGACTTGCCGCGCAGCGGTCAGCACCTGCTCCACATCCGGCAGTGACAATGTCTGGCCGGTGGGATTGTTTGGCCGATCCAGATACACGAAAGCGGTTTGGTCGGAAAGAGCAGAGATCAAATCGTTTACATCCGCCCGGCCCGCTTCCGCAAGACGCATGGGAACCCCTCGATAGGTCATGCCAAAGTTTCGCACGCTTTCCACCATATCGGTAAAGGAGGGAACAAAGCCCACCGCCTCCCGGCGCTGTGTCTGCGAAAAAACGTTATTGAGGCAGTAAAGGCCGCAGATGCTGCCATTGGCCAGCGTCAGGTGTGAAACCTCGAGAGATGCGATTCCCTTCCAGTATTCCCGCAGCGCCTGATACAGCATATCAGAGTGGGGATAGTCCAGCAGACGTCGTTGCTCAAACCGATCCATTACTTCTGCCACCTCAGGCGGAAAGCCATAAGGATTTACACCGAGGCTGCAATCCAGCAGGGCCTCCGTCACCACCGGCGTATGGGAGGCATAGCTCTTCACCTCTTTTGTCAACTGAGGTCTGAAGGTAAAATTCATGTGATTTCCTCCTTACCAGCCGGCCCGATAGGCCAGCACATCGTCACTGATGCGGCCCTCTCGGTAATCATTCATGGCCTGATCCATAATGGCAAAGCCGCGCTTGAGCTGATCGGATTCAATGTTCAGCGGAGGCTGAATGCGGAGGATGTGACCGGCCAGAGAAATGACGATAAGTCCCAGTTCATAACACCGGAACAAGATCTTGAAGGTGGCGTCGGCATCCGCTTCCTTTGTACCGTTCGGCAGGATACGGCAGATGCCGATACCCATGGACATGCCCAGATTCCGCACAAAATCCACCCGTTCCGGATGCTTTTTCTGCAATTGGGCCGCCTCCCTTTCCAAAAGGGCTGTGTTTTCCGCCAGCAGCTTCTGAAATTCATCGGATTTGTAATAGTCGAAGGCGGCAATACCCGCGGCGCAGGCCAACGAGTTACCTCCCAGTGTAAATAAATGCGCGGGAGCGGGCAGGCAGTCCATCATTTCGCTGCGTCCCATAAAAGCGCCCAGCGTCAGACTGGCGCCCAAAGATTTTCCCATAACGATACCATCGGGAACAATGCCATAATTTTCAATGGAAAACCATTTGCCGGTACGGAAAAAGCCCTGCTGCACCTCTTCGCTGATAAACAAAATTCCATGCGCCCGGCAGAGTTTGTAGAGCTTTTTCATGAAAATGGGATGAGCCGGCAAGATACCGCCGTCCCCCTGCACCGGTTCAATGACCACCGCGGCCACCTCTTGGGGACTGAGCCAGGTATCAAAGGCTCTCTGCATCTCCGCCAGGCAGTCCCGCTGGCAGACATCATCCGGGCAGTCGATTCCGAAAAACGGAAAATGATAGATCTCCGGCAGAAACGGCCCCATCTTCTCCCGCATCCGAGGCGTGCAGGCGGTCATGGTGGAGGAGCCATATGTATTGCCATAATAGCCGTTGAGAAAGGTAATAATCTTGTGCCGCCCTGTATAGGCTCTGGCAAACTTCACCGCTGCGTCATTTCCGTCGGAGCCGCAGTTACCGAAGCAGACCTTGGCACTGATGCCGCCGGGATAAACGGAAGCCAGTCGCTCCGCATAGGAGGTGGTCTGCTCGTTATAGCAATAGGCCGGCGTATACTGCGTAAACTTTTTCACTTGCGCTTCAATAGCGGCGGTGATCCGGGGATTGGAGCTTCCCAGATTCAGGGACGACGCGCTGGTAAGGAAATCAATAAATTGGTTGCCGTCGGCATCGGTAAGGATTGCACCTTTGGCGCTGTCTACCGCCAGAGGAAAATAGGACAGGTGCTGGCATCTGGCAATAACCTTTTTATCTCGTTCAATCAGCGCCTGACAATTATTTACGTTCATGCAAATCTCTCCTTTTCCGCATGGCAGTGTTAAACATATGCTAAATTATTGTTTTACTTAATTTAATACTAAATACATTTAATGTCAATAAATATTTAATTTTATTTATTGAATTTAGCAATTATGCTTGGTTTGTCTCTTTTTATTACACCCGTTTTTAGCTGTTTGTTCAAATTCCAGTTCTTATAATTGTCTATTTTGCTGGTTCTCAAAAAGGGTAAGAC
>JAAXZS010000016.1 GCA_012719745.1 Clostridiales bacterium
AACGCCGTGGGGCGGGCTTGAACGCCCGCCCCACGTTTTTATGATTTGACCGCGAGGTGATTATTTTGGAACCAATTGCTGCCATTGCCACCCCTACTCTGCCTTCCGCCATCGGCATTGTCCGCCTCTCCGGTGAGGGCGCTTTTTCCATGGCTGACCGTGTCTTTCGACCTGTTGACGGAGAAAAGCTTTCCGCCCACACCCCCCGGAAAATGATTTACGGCGCGGTGCTGGATAAAAACGGCACTGTCATTGATTTCGCTCTGGCCGTAATTTTCCCCGCTCCCCACAGCTATACCGGTGAAGACAGCGCCGAATTTCAATGTCACGGCTCCCCGGTGGTTCTGAACGAACTGCTGCAAGCCCTTTTCCGATCCGGTGCCCGGCAGGCACAGGCGGGAGAATTTACAAAGCGAGCCTTTCTCAACGGGCGCATGGATCTTTTACAGGCGGAATCCGTGGTGGATCTCATTGACGCCGAGTCCGCCCAAGCGGCCCGTAACGCCGTAGGGCAGCTTGACGGCGTGCTGAGCCGTCGGATTGATGCCATTTATGAGGGGTTAATGGCCATTGTCTCCCGGTTTTATGCCGTGGTGGACTATCCCGATGAGGATATTGAGCCTGTGCAAAAGGAGCAAATTGTCAGCACATTGCAAAAAGCCCGGCAACAGCTTTCAGAGCTTTTATCCACCTTTGACCGGGGAAAAATACTGAAAACCGGTCTGCCCACCGTGATTCTTGGGCGCCCAAATGTGGGCAAGTCTTCCCTTTTAAACGCCCTTTTGGGCTATGACCGGGCCATTGTCACCGATGTGGCCGGCACCACCCGGGACACGGTAGAGGAAAAGGTACCGCTGGGCGGTTTGCTGCTGCGGCTCATTGACACCGCCGGTATCCGCTCAACCAACGATCAGGTGGAGCAGATCGGGGTGGAACGGGCAAAGGCCGCCGCAAAGGCCGCCGCTTTGGCGTTGGTGGTATTGGACGGCTCCGCCGCGCTGACCGAAGAGGACGAAGCCGCTTTGGTCGCCGCCGGGCAGGCCGAAAAAAGGCTGGTAGTCGTCAACAAGGGGGATCTTCCCCAAGCGCTTTCGCAAGAAGAACTCTGCCACCGGTTTGGTGAGATCGTTTTTGTCTCCGCCCGGGACGGCAGCGGCATAAAATCATTGGAGACAGCGGTACTGTCCCTCTTTCCCGCCGGCTCAGCCGCGCCCGGCGAACTGCTGACCAATGCCCGGCAGGCCAACGCTGTTTATCGGGCTAAGGAAGCCATTGAGTCCGCTATAGCCGCTCTGACCGCCGGGCTGACGCCTGACGCCGTTTTGTCTGACGGAGAGATTGCTCTTTCCGCTCTGGGCGAACTTAACGGGAAAGAGGTGCGCGAAGATCTGGTTGCCACCATCTTTTCCCGGTTTTGTGTGGGAAAATAAAAGAGCGTGCAAAACGGGCAAACTATGGTACAATACAGATATATTTTCAGCAAAGAAAGGAGCCCTCATGCGAGATTTTGTCATCATGACCGACAGCTGCTGTGACCTGACCGACTATATGGCTGGAGCACTGGAGCTGGAGGTTCTCCCCCTCACCGTCCACATGGCCGGCAAGGACTATCCCAACTACCTGGACGGGCATGCCCTTTCCCGGGAGGCTTTTTATCATATGCTGCGCAGCGGCATACTGGGCACCACCTCCGCGGTGAACGTGGGGCAGTTTGAAGACGCCATGACGGGGATACTGGAACAGGGGAAGGACATTGTGTGCGTCTGTTTTTCCGGCGCACTTTCCACCACCTACCAGTCCGCCGTTATCGCCGCGGGAGATCTTATCTCCCAGTACCCCGACAGCCGTATTTATGTGATCGACTCCCTCTGCGCCTCCATGGGGCAGGGCTTGCTGCTATATCTGGCCACACGGGAAAAGCAGGCGGGCAATTCCGCCGACCAAGTGGCGGAATTTGTGGAGAATACCAAAGGCCGCATCTGCCACTGGTTTACGGTGGACGACCTGCACTATTTGAAGATGGGCGGCCGGGTATCCGCCGCCACGGCTCTGGTGGGCACCATGCTCTCCGTAAAGCCGGTGCTGCACATGGATGAAGGAGGCAAACTGATTCCGGTGAGCAAATGCCGGGGCCGCAAAGCTTCTCTGCAGATGCTGTTGGATACGCTGGATGGGAATTTCCAGCGAGACTGCCCCGTGTTCATTGCCCACGCCGACTGCGAGACCGAAGCGCGACTGCTGGCGGAGGATCTGCGCAACCGCTACCAGATCAAAACAATCTTCACCAACTATGTTGGGCCTGTGATTGCCAGTCATACCGGCCCCAACGCCATCGGCCTATTTTTTCTGGGCAAGAAGCGGTGAGGTGACAATATGAAATGGCTTGAAACACATTTGGACACCACCCCCGCCGGCATTGAGCCGGTAAGCGCCCTTTTAAGCGGCCTGGGCATTGACGGGCTGGTAATCGAGGACGAGCAGGATTTTAAGGATTTTCTGGAAAATAATCGTCAGTACTGGGACTATGTGGACGATAAGTTGTTGAAAGAGAAGCACGGTCTCTGCCGTATTACCTTCTATCTGCCCGACGACGAGGGCGGACGCAGTCAACTGGCCGCCGTGCAAAGCGCAACCGCGCAGGTTCGGGTGCAGCACCCGGAATACGGTACTTTGTCCCTGTCCTTTTCCAACCTGGCAGATGCGGACTGGGAAAATAACTGGAAACAGTATTACAAACCTATGGAGATTGGGGAGCGCCTGCTGGTCATTCCCCAGTGGGAACACGCTTGCGCAGGCGGCCGTGTCCCCCTCATCCTAAATCCGGGTCTCACCTTCGGCACCGGATCTCACGCCACCACGCGGTTATGTCTCACAGCTCTGGAGGCTCATGTGCACGGCGGCGAAAAAGTACTGGATTTGGGCTGTGGCAGCGGTATCTTGTCCATTGCTGCCCTGCTGCTGGGCGCGGCACACGCCTTTGCCTGTGACATTGACGAAAAATGTATCGGCGTAGCCTATGAAAACGCCGCCCTCAACGGCATCGGGAAAGATACCTACACTGTGCGTTGCGGCGACGTGCTTTCAGACAAGCGTCTGCAAAAGGAATTCGGTGGCTGCTACGATCTGGTGGTGGCCAACATTGTGGCCGATGTCATTATTGGCCTGGCCGGACATGTCCGGCCGCTGCTGAAAACCGGCGGGCTCTTCCTCTGCTCCGGCATCATTGACGACCGGGCCGACGAGGTGGCCGACGCGCTGCGCGCTGCCGGATGGATCATTCGGGAGAGCCGCAGCAGCGAGGGCTGGTTCTCTTACCTCTGCCAATAAACTAAAAACACAGCCTTTGGCTTTGCCAAAGGCTGTGTTTTTTATAAGATTTATCAGGGATTGGGCGCAGCTGCCGCATCAGGTGTCGGAGCGGGTGCCGGGTCGGGAATTTTCTTTCCGATCTTATAGATCTCATTCCGGGACTCGTAATCACTGCTGTCCTCAAAGGTGCTGGAAAGGAGTGTTCCGCCACCGCTATACACATTGCGGTAAGTCTCCACATAGTAGCCGGTATAGGGGGACTGCTCCAGTTCGGTCTTACCCGGCGCCAGATCCTCTGTTTCCTCGTATACCACGTCATATCCCGTGGAGGACAGTGTATTGCTGATCATGCGGACATAGGTGTCGTCCGTCTTGGTACCGTGGATCTCCACGGTCAGCCAGTTGTTGCTGTAGTAGGTAACCACCTTAATGGGATAGGGCGTATCGTTGCGGAATCGGTAGTCGATGTCGCCCTCGCTGACGGTAGCGTCGCAGCCAAAGGGAATATAGCTGGGCGCAAACTGATGGCAGTAGCGCAGCGTAATTTCCAAATTGGACAAAAGGCAGGCATAATACAGTGTGGAGGACACCTGACAGATACCGCCGCCGTAGACCATAACCGACTTTCCGTTGTCATAGCCGGGCGCGGGGTAAAACCCGGTGGCCGCGGACTGTTCGCCCACTGCCTTGTTATAGGAAAAGACATCACCCGTGTTGAGAATATAACCGCTGATATTGCGGGCTGCCTGCTTCACATTGGTTATCCGTCCGTAAGAGCCGCTGACATAGGTGCTGTATGAGCCTAACACATCCCGGAAAAGGACCTTGCTCAGTTCTTCCTTGGTCACCTCCGGATACTTAACGGTGGCGGGAATCTGAACCTCTTGTCCCGGTTCCGCCTGCGCCACCAGTTCCTTGGCCTGTTCGGCGTCAAACTCCACGCCGGGCCGACCGTCCGTAAGATCGCCGGTTGCCTTATCGTAAGCGGCATTCACGGGGTCTCCGTGAATTTCCTCATAAAGCGCATCCACATCCAGGGTCTCCGCCGGAACGGCGGTATAAACGCAATCTATCGCATTAAAATTCTTATCGCGGAGCGCGTCTATCAGACTGCTTTGCAGTGTGGCTTCATTAAATGAGCGTCCGTCCCGGGACGCCGTTATGTAAAAACAATCCGGCTCTTCTTGTGCGATACGATAGCTCCCCTCCGTTGCATCATAGCTCATCTCTTCGCCCAGTTCGTATGCTTTGTCCCGCAGCATTTGATTATCGGAGAGCAATGCCGGCATGACATCCCGTTTTCCCACCAGACAGGAAAAATAGGTCCAGCCGTTGGTGAAAAAATTTCCGGCATGTCCGGCATTATAAGCCGCCTGTGCCGATTGGCTGGCATCGACAGATGCGCCGATGTCCGCAAGTGAAATAAGAGAGGCCTGTTCTCCATCAACGGTCAACGGGATCTGCATTTCAAGGCAGTAAGCCCCTCCTCGCTCCGCCAGCGCCTCTTCCGCCTGCTGCCGGGTCATGCCGCCCACAGGAATGCCCATCACACTGATATGCGGCAGCACCGTTTTTCGGCCAAGCGCCAGAAAGCAAAAAAGCAGGCTGGCCACCAGAAGTGCCGCCAAGACGGCTCCCGCCGTCCAAAGAATAATTTTTTTCTTTTTCCCGGCTGCCGCCGTTTCCACAGGTACTTCGGCAGCCGCCGTTTCCGCTAAGGGCTCCTGGTCAACCTTTTGCAGTTCCATAAGGCCCCTCCTTTTACTGGTTGGAATTACTTTTGAGACAAAGTATTATTTGTATAGTATACATGTCCGGCCTCAAAAATGAATTACAATTCCGTAACAACCAGAAAAAAAGAGGTTATTTTGTCTGATTTTGCTGCTTTTTATTGTTTGTTTTCTTTATACCGGGGTCTTTTTGGGGATGCGAATGGTCAGGCGAATTTCATCTTCCGTGTCTTCTCTGCCGCAGTCAGCGGGGACGCCCGCCTGGCGCATCAGGCTCATGCTGCGATTCAGGCTGTTAAGAAACAGCCTGACGTCTTTAATGATATAGGTGGTTCGGCCTCTGGGTGCTTTGGTCTGCACCTTTTGCAGCTGTTCCTCTATGTATTCCTCTGTCTGGGCTACATTCAACTTATGGGCAATAATATAGCGCAGCGCCTGCATCTGCTCTTCCTGATCCTCCAGACGCAGCAGCGCACGGGCATGGCGCTCGGACAGACTGTTATCCCGCAGAAGGGCCACGATTTCTGGCCGCAGGCGCAAAAGCCGTAGCTTGTTGGCTACCGCCGACTGGGATTTTCCCACCTTGGCTGCCGCCTCCTCCTGGGACAGGCTATAGCGGACAATGAGGCGGGAGAGCGCCGCCGCCTCTTCCATAAAATCCAAGTCTCGGCGCTGCAAATTTTCAATCAGCGCCAGAAGGGCAGAGTCCTCTTCCCCCACTTTGGCTAACAGGCAGGGAACTTCCCGCAGTCCCGCCATTTGCGCGGCCCGCAGACGCCTTTCCCCTGCCACCAGCTCGTAGCCCTGCTGGCAGCGCCGCACGGTCAGAGGCTGCAATATGCCGTAGCAGCGAATGCTGTCTGACAACTCCGTCAAGCTGGTCATGTCAAAATATTTGCGCGGCTGTTGGGGATTGGGTCGGATCTGGGCAACAGGCAGGTACTGTACCCGGCTGGACAGGAAATCCCCTTTCCGATTATTTCTCATAATTTTCGCCCTCCTTTATCCCCATTGTAGAGCGGGTTTTGTGCGAAAGGCGCCAGATTTTGTCGGTGAAAAGAGGAAATTATTTGCATTTTGCAGAAGGTGTGTTAGAATGTTTCCGGGTTTCATAATACTGTTTGTAATCGAAAGGAGCATTTATGAATCTGCAAATTGACCACCTGCAAAAAAGTTTTTCTGAAAAATCCGTTCTCAAGGATGCCTCATTTACCTTTGAAAAAGGAAAAATATATGGTCTTCTGGGCCGCAACGGTGCCGGCAAGACCACCCTTTTCAACTGTATAAGCGGCGAACTGAAAGCAGAGAGCGGCTCCATTAAAATGCTGGCCGATGATATGACGCCCGTTGCCTGCGACGTGGGGTATGTCTATGCCACCCCCGTACTGCCCGACTTTCTCACCGGCTATGAATTTGTGCGGTTTTATCTGGACATTAACCGGGATAAAATCTCCCATTCCAAAACTGTGGAGGAATACCTGACCATGGTCGGGTTGGATCAAGACGACTGGTATCGACTTATCAAGGGCTACTCCCACGGCATGAAAAACAAGCTTCAAATGCTCTGCGTACTGATGGCCCAGCCGCCGGTGGTGCTGCTGGATGAGCCCCTGACCTCCTTTGACGTGGTGGCCGCCCACCAGATGAAAGAGCTGCTGCGTGAGATGAAGGTGGGTCATATTCTGATCCTTTCCACCCATATTCTCCAGATTGCCTCCGACATCTGCGACGAGATCGTGGTACTTAATGACGGGCTGCTCCAAGGCGTAGGTGAGGAGATCATGCACGCCCCCGATTTTGAAGAACAGGTTATCCGGCTTTTAGGCGGTGATGCCGATGCATAACACCGCCCTCACCACCTGGCGTTTACAGCGGAGCATGGCGGTCAACCGGTTTGTTTACCGACTGCAGCATCTGCCTCTTGTGGGAAAGAAGGTGCCCTCCTCCCTCTACCGTGGCTCGGAGATCAAAAGTCTTTTCAGTGCGCTTTCCCTGATAAGTCATATTTTAAGCGGCTTTGTGAAAAAGGCTATTTATCTGGCCGCCTTTATTTACTTGCCCGCCCAGCAGGCAATGGAGTGGCTGTTTCCGGAGCAGGAGGGGCTGTCACTCACCATGGTCTTTCTGCTGTTTTTCTGTATGAATCTGCTGGCCGGATCCTTTGTCAACTCCACTGTTCTCAATGTAACAGAGGATAAATATGTAATATTAAATCTGATGCGGGCGGATGCCAAAAACTACTATTTGCAGCAAATTCTTTTAAAGCTGGCCGGGGATACTCTTTTTTTCCTGCCGGGACTGATTGTGGCGCTGTGCGTATTAGGAAAGCTGTCCCTATGGGTGCCCTTGGCCCTTTTGCTGGAGCTGCTCGCTTTCCGTGGGATCGGCGAGGCGCTGGGTCTGTGGCTTTATGACAAAAAAGACTTTAATATTGCCCATACCGGCAAGGTGGGTCTCCCCATTTTGGGCGTCAGCCTGCCGGCAGCGGCGGGTCTTATTTACCTCTGCCGTGGAATTCCTACCGTGGGAACCGTCGGCACCCATCCGATAACGGTACTGGTCGTCCTCATCGTGTGCCTGCCGGCTCTTCGCTATCTGCTGGGCTTTGGCGGCTATACCTATGTAGCCCGTCAGACCGCCACCTATTCTGTGGTGATGCAGGGCATTCTGGCGGTGCAGGATGCCGGGAAGAGTGGCAGTGCCGTCGACGAGAAGGCTTTTGGCGAAAAGGACCTGCACAGCAATAAGTTTGAAAAGCTCCATGGCTACGACTATCTCAACGCCCTGTTCTTTGACCGGAATAAACGGCAGTACCGTGTTTTGTGGCGTATTAAAATCATCGCCATTACCGTCCTTACCATAGGCGGCTGTGTAGCCGGTTTTTTCCTTTTAAATACACCGGGCACAAAGGTTTCCACCATTATGCCGGCACTGGTTTTTATTCTCTATTTGATGTGTTCCGGTCAGCGGGTCTGCCGCTCTCTTTTTTACAACTGCGATGTGTGCCTGCTGAAATACGGCTATTACCGACAGGGCGACGCCCTTTTGCAAAACTTTCGCATCCGCCTTCGGCGCCTTGTGTGGATGGATATGGTGCCGGCGCTGCTGCTGTGTGCGGGGATTGTTCTCTTTATTTTCAGCATCCGCCAGCCCTGGCAGCTGGTGGACTGCGTCCCTATGCTTTTGACCATTCCCCTTCTGAGCATTTTCTTTGACATCTATCAGCTGCTGCTCTACTACATCTTTCAGCCCTATCTGGAGGCGGGCGGTCAAAAGAGCGTGGGCTACTCCGTTTTTTCCATGCTCATTTATGTGGCGGCCTATGCCTGTTTACAGGTTCACACAGATTCCATCTGGTTTACGCTGAGCATCATGGCATTGACCGTGGTGGTAATTCCTGTCTCCTACGCACTAATCTATCGTCTGGCCCCCAAGTGCTTCCATCTCAAATAACAAAAAATTCGCAGCCAAAAGGCTGCGAATTTTTTTCTTTTTTATATTCCTTCCCGTTTTAAGCGGCGGATGTCCGTTCCAAAAAAGGGAAGAATCTCGTACTCTCCCTCAATACGAGAGAGAATCTGCCCGGAATAGCGGCTCCCGATCTGGTCGGGATTCAGGTTCGTGCTGATGATGGTCTTTTTTCCTGTCAGGAGCCGAGTGTTGACGATCTGATAAAGGGCGCTTTGCACAAAGCTGGTAATCATCTCCGTTCCCAGATCGTCCACGATCAGCAAATCGCATTGTAAGCACCGGTTTACATCTGCCTCCGGGTCGGAGCCATAATCGCCGTCCCGGTGAAATTTGGCGCTTTCAAACTGAGAAAATATGTGGGAGGCGGTATCGTACACCACGGAATAGCCCCCCTCACTGACCACCCGCGCAATGCAGGCGGACAAAAAGGTTTTTCCCAGTCCCGGATCGCCGCACAGCAGCAGGTTGCTGCTGCGGGGGCCAAACTCATTGGCGTAGTCCTGACACAGGTCAAAATTGCGCTCCATATTGGCCCGGGGAGAAATCTCCTGCTCGGGGGAGACCCGGTCGGAATACCACTTGAAGTCAAAGGTGTCAAAGCTCTGGGTTCCCATATCCAGCAGATTGGACAATTCCTTAATCTGTTCCCGGGTATAATACTCCTGTAAGCACCGGCAGACGCTCCCCTGCCGGTAACCGGTGTCGCCGCAGAGAGCACAGTTGGGTTTTTCCTCCAGATAGTCGGCAGGATAGTCGTGTCGCGTCAGCAGCTCCGCGCGCTCCCGCTGCAAATCCAGATTCCGGTCCCGCAGCACCCGGATGGCAGGCACCGGGTCGGTGCCCCGCTGCAAGGCGGATGAGATAAGGCGGGACATGGTGGTCTTCAGCTCTTTGTCAATTGCCTCAATCCGGGGAATACGGCTGTAGACCGTCCGGCGGCGAACCTGATAGCTCTCCTGCCGGCGCTGCTTATCCTCTTCATACCGCGCCAGCGCCCGGCGCATGATCTTCCCGTCATAGGCCATAACTGTCCCTCCCTACCGTTTGATATACTTTTTCATCCAGTCGTTTTTGCCACCGGCGGATGGGGCGGCGGTATCCTTCCGGGGACGGGGCGCGTCCAACCGCCCGATTTCCTCCGGCGTGTGACAGCCCTGCTCGTCCCACCGGCGCAGAATCCCGTTGAGATAGCGCCAGTTCAGTTCCTTTTTATAAAACACCGTCTTGTCATAGGCCAGGGCCACCGCTTCCGGCGAAAACCCCTTGTCAATCCAGTCGCAGATGTATTTCTCCTCGCTCTCCACCGGCAGGCGGTTCCCCAGCTGCATCACCTGCATATACTGGCCGAATCGTCCCTGCTTCTGGTGGTATTGCCGGAGATATTCGGCGGCGGCCTCCTGGGTAAACAGCTCCTGGCGCGCCCAGTAGTATCCCTCTTTTTCAATCTGCCGCAACGTGGGACGGCGGCCCTGGCCGTATCGTTTTTCCGCCCGCTCCAAGCAGTGGTTCACCAAAAGATAGATTACATCCGGGGGCAGACCCAGACTGTCGTACAGGCCCGCCAGCGTCTTTAAATCGGTGGTCATCAGCTTTTTCCCCAGCTTTTCCTCCACCAGCGGCACCAGCATCCGAAAGGAGGGGTCCCCCTCCAGCAGATCGGTAATATCCTCCTGGGTATACTCCGGCCGTTCCTTTGCCGGCTCCGGCGGCTCACTTTTGGCGCTGCGCTGCAATATACCCAACTCTTGCAAAACGTTCTCGGCGTTGGCAAGGCGCAGCTCGCTCCACTTCAGACGCTCTGTCAGCGTCCGTGGCGCAACACCACCGCTGGTCCGCAGTAACGAAAGATACAACAGCACCGCGTCGCCGTCGCCTCTTGCTAAAAGTCTGTCCACCGTGGCAGCAGGCAATACCACATCGTCTTTTTCACCGTGCAGAATGTAACCGCTCATATGGTACGCCCCCTTTCCCGTTGGAATGCCCTTATTCTACACGAAAACACGCTTTTCGTAAAGGAGGATCGTGCCATAAATTATAAATTTGTAAATTTAGGCAGAAACTCATTTACCGGGGCGTGATTTGTGTTATAATCAATACTGTATCTTTATGTGGTAAAAAGACATGACTTTTCATATATTGCAGGAGGGTATTATGGCAAACCGAATGACGATCAGCATCTGCGGGGAGGACTACACCTTTGTGGCGGAGGAAAGCGCCGCTTACATGGAAAAGGTGGGCTCTTATGTAGATGCCAAAATGAATGACATACTGGCAAACGCCCATGTGGGCCGTACCGACGCGGCCGTGCTGACGGCCGCCAACATTACGGACGAGCTGTTCAAGGCACAGCAGACCGCCGAAAATTTGCGTGGTCAGCTCAAGGCCTATCTGGACGAGGCGGCCAAGGCCAAAAACGAGCTTTCCGAGCTGAAGCGGGAACTGTTTAAGGCACAGAACAAAAAATAAATGGTGGAACTGCTTTCCCCTGCGGGCAGCCGGGAATCTCTGGTGGCTGCCGTACAAAACGGCGCGGATGCCGTGTATATGGGCTTTGGCTCCTTTAATGCGCGCCGAAACGCCAAAAACTTCTCCCGGGAGGAATTTCGGGAGGCAGTGGCCTATTGTCATTTGCGGGGTGTCCGGGTCTATCTGACACTCAATACGCTGCTCACCGACCGGGAAATGTCCGCCGCCGCGGAGGATGCCCGTTTTGCCTCCTCTATCGGAGTCGACGCCGTTCTGATTCAGGATTGGGGCGTACTATCCCTTGTGCGGGAGGTGGCGCCGGATTTGCCCATTCACGCCAGCACTCAGATGAGTCTGCACACCCTGGGCGGAGCCAATTATGCCGCAGCCCTTGGCATGACCCGCATCGTACTGGCCCGGGAACTTTCGGCGCCGGAGATATGGGAGATCTGCCAAAAGTGTCCGGCGGAGATTGAGGTCTTTGTCCACGGCGCTCTTTGTATGTGTTATTCCGGGCAGTGCGCCCTCAGCGCCTGCATCGGCGGCCGCAGCGGCAACCGGGGTACCTGCGCCCAGCCCTGCCGTCTGGCCTATGGAATCAATGGTTCTCCACTGACCCATCCTCTCAGTCTCAAGGACGCCAATTTATCTCATCATCTGGGGGAGCTTTCGGAGATGGGCGTGGCCTGTCTCAAGCTGGAGGGCCGTATGAAGCGGCCGGAGTATGTGGCGGTCATTACCGCCATCTATGCCCGCCTTCTTCGGGAGAAGAGAATTCCCACGGAGGAGGAAAGCCGTCAGCTGGCTCAGGCTTTTTCCCGCAGCGGCTTTACCGACTGGTATTATCAGGGCAAAAAGGGGTCCGGCATGTTTGGCACCCGGCCCGAAAATACACCGGAGCCGAAGGAACTTTTTTCCGAGGCCAAACGCGCCTATGAAAAAGAAGATTTGCGCCGGGTTTCCCTGCGCTTTACCTGCCGCATTGTAAACGGCCAAAAAACTTCCCTCACCGCCGCTGACGAGGACGGCCACATGGTATCTGTCACCGGCAGCATCCCCGAGGCAGCCCGCAGCCGTGCCCTTACAGCGGAGGAGGTGGCCGGCCGCCTTGAAAAAACCGGCGGCACCGCCTTTACGGTATCTCATACAGAGGTGACCGTTGATGAAGGCCTGTCCCTTTCCGCCGCAGCCCTCAATGCCTTGCGCCGCGATGCGCTGGACGGTCTGACGGAGGCACGCACAGCCCCGCCCCCCCGGCGTCATTTTCAGGAGACACCTTTTCAAAAAGAGGCATTCGGTCCCCGGACGGCGCCCCGCTTCACCTGTTCCCTGTCCCGGCCGGAGCAGCTGACGCCGGAGTTGGTGTCCTGTGCCCCCGCCATGATTTATCTGCCTCTGGAGTGGCTTTCCGAAGTAGATTTGATGCCTTATGTGGGCAAAACCCATTTCTGTGCCGTTCTGCCGCGCATTTTCCGGACAAAGGACGAAGCCCTTTTCCGCCGCCAGTTACAGGAAACCAGGGGTCTTTCCGCCGTGGCCGTCGGCAATCTGGGCCACCTCCCCATTGTGAACGATCTGGGACTGGAGGTGCGCGGTGATTTTGGCCTGAACGTATTTAACTCCCGGTCTCTTTTCTTTTTGAAGGAGCAGGGACTGTCCTCTGCCACCGTCTCCTTTGAGCTTCGGAACGAGCAGATTCGTGATCTGAATAAAATCCTGCCCTGTGAAGCCATTGTCTACGGCCGCCTGCCGCTGATGCTGATGGAAAACTGCGTCATTCACAACGGCGTGGGCTGTCACTGCCGGGAGGAAAATGATCTCACCGACCGTACCGGCGCCCGGTTTCCGCTGCTGCCGGCCTACGGCTGCCGCAACGATCTGGAAACCAGCAAGGGCCTCTTTCTGGCCGACCGACCCGATTATCAAAAACTGGGTCTTACCCACGCCCGCCTCCGTTTCACCACCGAATCGCCGGAGGACTGCGTCCGCATTTTTCAGCGGTATCTGGGCAGTGGTGACTACATTCCCTTGGATTTTACCCGGGGCCTCTATTAC
>JAAXZS010000051.1 GCA_012719745.1 Clostridiales bacterium
ATCGGCTCCGCCCAAAGACGGAGCCGATCTCTTTCAAACATGGCAGGTGTTTTACGGAAATACAGCCGCTTTGGGTGGATGTTTCAGTACCAGCAGAGCCAGCAGGACAACAAAAATGGACGCCACCAGAGTGACGCCCAGAATAATAATAATGGAGTTGTTGGCGAAAGCGCAGGAGGTGCCGGCCGCCGCAGTCATAGCGGTGGATGCAGCTGTCATATGATTCATAAAGCTCTGCATGTCGAATGCCCTCCTGTTTTTTGGTTGAACCTAACTTTAGCGGTCACAGGGGCAAAAGTCAAGGGAAAATGTTTGGGACTTGTTAATTTCGTGCAGATAAAATAAAATTGCAAGAAAAGAAAAAGAAAATTATGGGTAAACTGACCCAAGGAGTTTTACAGAAAAGGGGACGGGGCGTATGAAAAAAATTTATTTCGGCGGCACAATTCTCACCATGGACGTCACCGGAGCCACGGCGCTGGTTACCGACGGCGGCCGAATTGCGGCGGTGGGGGAAGAAAAAACGCTGCGGCGGCAGTACAGCGGTGCGGCGGAAATTTATCTGGAGGGAAAGACGCTCCTGCCCGGCTTTGTGGATGCCCACAGTCATTTTACACAGGTGGCCATGGGATTGACCCAGGTGTCTCTGGAGGGAGCGGAGAGTGAGGCGGAAATCTGCCTGCGAATTCGTGACTGGTGTCAGGCACATCCGGAAAAGCCGTGGATCATTGCCCGGGATTACGATCATACCCGCCTGTCGGAGGGCCGTCATCCCACTCTGGCCCAGCTGGACGCCATGACGGACGGCCGCCCCCTTTCCATCGCCCATCAATCGGGACATATGGGACTTTTTAATACGGCGGCTCTTGCCAAATTGGGCGTCACACCCCATACCCCCACCCCGGCCGGCGGCAGGATCGGCGTGGAAAACGGTTGTCTCACCGGGTATCTGGAGGAAAATGCCTTTTTTGTCTACCAGAAAAAGGTACCCATGCCCGGGCCGCAGGAGCTGCTCTCTGCCTACCGACAGGCCCAGATGCTTTACGCGTCCTACGGCATCACCACCGTGCAGGAGGGAATGCTGGTAAAAGAAATGCTGCACCTTTTCGATCTCCTGCTGAAAAGCGGCCTTTTGAAGCTGGATCTGGTGGCTTATCCCGACCGGGCGGCCTTTGACGAAGCGTGGCGGAAGTATCCCCAGCGGGACTACGTTCATCACTTCCGCCTGGGGGGTCTCAAAATATTTCTGGACGGCTCCCCTCAGGGGCGCACCGCCTGGCTGCGGGAGCCTTATGAGGGCTCGGCCAATGAGCGAGGGTACGGTACGCTGCCGGACGAGCAGGTGCGGGAGGCCATGGAGACGGCGGCCTGCCATCAGGTGCAGCTGCTGACCCACTGCAACGGAGACGGAGCGGCAGCGCAGTTTCTCGCCTGTCTTGCCGAATGTGAAAAACGCTACCCGGTACTCAAAGAACTGCGGCCGGTGATGATCCATGCCCAGCTTCTGGGTCTTGACCAGCTGGAAACGGCCCGGGCGCTGGGGGCGGTAGCCTCTTTCTTCACGGCCCATACCTATTATTGGGGGGATGTCCACCTGCAAAATCTGGGGGAGAGACGGGCGTCGCATATCAGCCCCGCCGCCTCGGCGCTGCGGGCGGGCCTGCCCTTTACCTTCCATCAGGACGCGCCGGTGATCCGGCCGAATATGATGGAGACCGTCTGGTGCGCGGTGAACCGACGGACAAGGGCGGGCCGCGCACTGGGCGTGGAGGAACGTATCCCGGTCTACGAGGCACTGCAGGCGGTGACAAGCAGAAGCGCCTGGCAGTACGGCGAAGAAAGCCGCAAGGGAACGCTGACGCCCGGCAAGCAGGCGGATCTGGTGATTCTGGGCGAAAATCCTCTGGAAGCCGACCCGGAAAGCCTCCGCAGTATTCCGGTTCTTGCCACCATCAAAGACGGCGAAACGGTATATCTGCGGGAAAATATATAATATATAGAATATTATATTTATTATATTGCCTGCTTAGACCGGCGGCCTTGCGATGGCCTGATGACTTGTGTATGCCGCCAGGGGATGGAACGAGAGAAAGACGAAAGAAATGGAGAACGCATGAGGAAGAGACCTCTACATTTTAGAGAGTGAAGCGACGAAGCGAGGGAATCGCTGCACCAGTTCCTGATTTAGCGTTGAGATGGTATCAAAATATAAGGTTTTACCCGGTGCGGGAGCTTAAAGGGAAAGGCTGAAAACCGTAGGTTTCCAGCGGCGTTTTTCGGCTCTTTTGTCGCTGTAGACAAAAGGGCCTCGCTCCCGGGGGAGCGAAACAACCCCTCGCACAAACTGATAGTATCTGTGAGACTTGCAGGAACAGGAGCTGCCGCAATCGCGGCAGCTCCTGTTTGAACAGAAAGGATAGAAATGTACGGGCAATTATTTTACGGCTTCGGCAAAGCTGTTATCCACCAGCTTGGAAAAATCCACCCACTGGCTGTGCTCCAGCACACCGGCTGTCTCCATAACGGTTTCCAGCCGCTCCAGCGATTCCTGTTTCATGACGGGGGTGGCATTCCAGGCGTCAATGTCCTGATACCGCTGCACCACAGAGGTGAGAACCTCTACAGAGGTGTCGGGGAACTGGTCGGCGATGGCTTCGGCCACCTCGGCGGCGGAGTGGGACTGCACCCAGGCAAGACCCTTGGCCACGGCGTTGGTAAAGTGCTGAATCACTTCGGGATTATCCTTGATGTAGCTTTGAGAGGCGAAGTAGGCGGTATAGGGGATCTCGCCGCTCTCCTGGCCGATGGAGGTGAGGACATAGCCCTGACCGGCTTCCTCCACCTGGGTGGCGGTGGGCTCAAAGAGGGTCACATAGTCTCCGTTGCCGCCGGTAAAGGCACCGGCCATCATGTTGAACTGCACGGTGGTGTCTACGGTGACATCCTGCCCGGGTACGAGGCCGTTTTGCCGCAGCACATACTCCAGCGTCATCTCGGGTACGCCGCCGGCGCGGCCGCCGATAACAGTGGTGCCCTTGAGATTAGCCCAGGAGAAGGCAGCGTCGCTGCGGCCCACCAGGAAGGAGCCGTCCCGTTTGGTCAGCTGGCCAAATACGATGGGATAATCGTCTTTGCCCTGATTGTAGACATAGATGCAGGCCTCCGGCCCGGCCAGACCGATGTTGGACTGACCGGATACCACAGCGGTCATCACCTTGTCGGCACCGCCGCCGTTGGTCAGTTCGATGTTTAGATTTTCCTCCGCAAAGAAGCCCTTGTTCATGGCCACATATTGCGGTGCGTAAAAGACGGAATGGGTCACCTCGTTGAGACTGACGGTGGTAGTGGTTTCTTTTTTCTGGCCGCAGCCGCAGCAGGCGGCGACCAGCATCAGCATCAGTAAAACAAAAGATAGCGCTCGTTTCATAGAATGACACCCCAATGCTTATTCAATATTTTCTCCAGCCACAGCACAAACTGGTACATGACCACTGCCGCCACGGCCAAAATGAGAACACTTGTCATCACCAGGTCCATGTTGAATACCTGTGATCCGTAGACAATCAGGTAACCCAGACCCGCCTTGGACACCAGAAACTCCCCCATGATCACGCCCACCCAGGAAAGGCCTACATTGACCTTCAGGGTGTTGAACAGCGTGGGGTAGTTGGACGGAAACACCAGCATCCAGAGGATCTGGCTCCGCGTGGCGCCCAGCGTGCGCATCAGTTGAATTTTATTCCGATCGGTGGAAGTAAATCCCATGTACATGTTTAAAATGGTGACGATCAGCGAAATTGCCAGCGTCATCACGATGATGGAGCCGGTACCGGCGCCCATCCAGACAATGAAAATCGGCCCCAGAGCCGTTTTGGGCAGTGCGTTGCGCACCACCAGATAAGGGTCCAGGACCCGGGAAACAAAATCGCTCCACCACATGCCCACGGCCACGAGGGTGCCCAGAAGGGTGCCCAGCGTGAAGCCCACCACCGTTTCGTAGCAGGAGGTGCCGATGTGAAGCCACAGATCGCCGGACCGGCAGAGATTACCGAAGGTGGCGGCAATGCGGCTGGGACAGCTCACTAAAAACGCGTCGCTCCACCCCAATCGGGCCGACAGTTCCCAAAGACCGAAGAGAACCGCCAAAAGTAAGATCTGCACGGTATGTATGGTGCGTCTGCGGTTTCGCCCGGCTCTCAGATAGGCCAGCCGCTGGGGAGAAGGAGCGCGCTGCATTTGCTCAGGCATTAATGTCCAGCTCCTTCCATATGGCGTTAAAAAAGGTGTGAAATTCCGGCGTATCCCGCCGTGCCAGAGGGGACAGCGTCCGCAGCTCCCCCATGTCGTGGATGGCCTTGACGGTGGCCGGCCGACCCGACAGCGTAATCACCCGGTCGGACATACTGATGGCCTCGGCAATGTCGTGGGTCACCAGAAGGGCGGTCTTGTGCTCCTGGCGGATAATACGGTAAATATCCGCCGAAACGGAAAGCCGCGTCTGATAATCCAGCGCGGAAAAGGGTTCATCCAGCAGCAGAATCCGGGGATTGGTGGCCAGCGTCCGGATCAGAGCGCATCGCTGGCGCATACCGCCGGAGAGCTGCCCCGGTCGTTTGCGGGCAAATCCCAGAAGGCCATAGCGTTCCAAAAGCTCCCGCACATGGGCCTGCTGCTCCGGTGTGTTCTGATGCCGGATGGCAAGACCCAAGGTTACATTATCCCAAATATTTTTCCACTCAAACAGCTGGTCGCGCTGTGGCATCAGACCGATTTTGGGCGAAGGGGCGCTGACGGCCTCGCCGTCGATGCTGATGCTGCCACTACTGAGCTTTTCAAGACCGGCGATCAAAGACAGCGTCGTCGATTTTCCACAGCCGGAGGGACCCACGATGCTGCAGAACTCCCCTTCCTCCATGGAAAAAGACACATCTCTCAGGGCCTCCACCTCTCCGTCCGGCGACTGATAGGTCAGGGCAACGTGCCGGAGATCAATAATCATGCCCATTGTTATCCTCCTAAGATTCACTGGAGAAATCTCTCCAAGCCAGTATATGTGATTGTGCCCGGGAGGTGCGGAGCGAAGAACGGGGACAAAAAAGCCGCCGGGGTTTCCCCCGGCGGTCAGCGCGTTTTGCATTATTTTTGGCAGTAGACGGCAATGGCACGGCTCATCAAGTCGGCAACGCCCGCCCCAAACCGGTCCAGATTCTGTGTAAAGCGATCATCCCCTACATACATCTGCCCCAGACCCGCCAAAATTTCCGCGGTGCAGGGGTAGTACCAGTGGCTGATGTGATCCTGCCACCGCTTCACCAGCTCCTGCACCTCCGGCGCGGTGGGGTCGCAGCCCCTCTTTTCGGCAAAGGCGGCAAAAATGGCATCGGCCTCGGCAGCCATGACGGATTCCTCTGCGCCGCTGCGGGCCGCCTCCCGCTTCACGCTCTCCTGATAGGCGCTTGTTGCGCCCCATTTCTCTTTTGCCTCAGCGGCGTACTGTGCTTTGACGCGCGAGAGCTCCTCGGCTGTGGTTGTTACTTTTTTCATGGTGTTTTCTCCCATCGTTTCATCGGCCAGTGCAATGAGGGCGTCAATATGTCTCCGCCGGCAGATCAGCAGTTCCCGCTGGCGCTTCATCGCAAGGCGCTTGTCGTAGAGGGGGCTTTGCAGCATGTTTCGGATGTCCCGGAGGGAAAATTCCAGCTCACGAAAAAAGAGAATCTGCTGCAGCGTTTGCAGTGACTCTTCATCGTAGTAGCGATAGCCGCTCCCTCTCACCTCCGCCGGCTTCAAAAGGCCGATGGAATCATAGTAGTGCAGTGTCAGGACACTGACACCTGTGCGCTTTGCGGGTTCGCTGACGGTCCATTTCATGTGCCCCGCCTCCTCTCAAATGGTATCCTACTCCCTGACGCAGCGTCAGAGTCAACCCCTTTTTATAAAAAAATCATACCACCCGCCAGCCGTCCTGCCAAGATGGAACCGACACCAAAATGTGGCCCGTTTCGATTGCGTTTTGTACTACCCGACAAAAAAACAACGCTGCGTTATCAAAATAGAGCGTTGTTGTCCTGCCTTTCCCTGCGTCTCCTATTGACATTTGGACAAAAACCTCCTATGATATTTTTACGTTAATCTCAAACGTGTATAACGGAGGAGACAAAGCTTTGAAACTGATAAAGACCGAGGACGCGGCTGGTCATGTGCTCTGCCATGACCTGACCCAGATCATCCGGGGCAGCTATAAGGACGCCCGGTTTCGCAAGGGCCATGTGGTGACGGCGGAGGACATTCCGGTGCTGTTGTCCATGGGAAAGGAGCACCTCTATGTCTGGGAGATGACTCCTGGTATGGTACATGAAAATGATGCGGCGGAGCGGCTGCTGGCTCTGTGCGGCAGTGAGCATATGACGCGCACGGCGGTGAAAGAGGGGAAGATCGAGCTGCGGGCAGCGTGTGACGGTCTCTTCCGGGTGGACAGCGCTCGGCTTCTGGCCGTCAACGAGACGGAGGATGTGATGATCGCCACGCGCAAGGGCGGCACGGCGGTCCGCAAGGGCGATAAGCTGGCAGGTATGCGGGTGATTCCCCTGGTCATCGAGGAGGAAAAGCTTCGGGCGGCGGAAAACGCGGCGGGGGATACGCCGCTTTTGCAGCTTCTGCCCTATCAATTGAAGACCGCCGCCATCGTCACCACCGGCAGCGAGGTGCAGAAAGGACGCATTGCGGATACCTTTACACCTGTTGTGGTGGAAAAGCTGAAAGCCTTCGGCATTGAAACGGTGGCGCAGATCAACTCCGGTGACGGCGTGGAGCCGGTGGCCGCCGCCATCACCGCGATGCGGGAGGCGCATCCCGACCTCATCGTCTGCACCGGCGGCATGAGCGTGGACCCGGACGACAACACCCCCGGCGGCATCCGGCAGAGCGGCGCCTCCATCGTGGCCTACGGCGCCCCCGTTCTGCCCGGCGCCATGTTTCTGCTGGGCTATTTTGCGGACGGCACCCCCATCATGGGTCTGCCCGGCTGCGTGATGTACGCCGGCGCCACGGTCTTTGATCTGGTGTTGCCGAAAATTGCCGCCGACATCCCCGTGAACCGCCGGGATCTGGTGGCGCTGGGGGAGGGCGGACTGTGCCTTGGCTGCGACGTCTGCCACTATCCCATTTGTCCCTTTGGAAAATAAAAAAAGACCTGCGTCCGCCGCGGCGGGCGCAGCTTTAAGGGAATCGTTTATCTCAAACGAGAATTACGATAATCGTAAAAGAAGGAGAAACAATATGAAAAAAGCAGTATCTTTAGTCCTTGCATTGGTGCTGGCGCTGTCACTGACGGCCTGCGGCACAAAGAAACAGACCGAAAAGCAGGAGGAAACACAGAGTGCGGTGGAACTGACGGTATTTGCCGCCGCCTCCATGCAGGAGACGCTCACCAAAATCATCGACATGTACAAAACGGTGGCCCCCAACGTGACCGTCACCCCCACTTTTGATTCCTCCGGCACGCTCCTCAAGCAGATTGCCGCCGGGGCGGACTGTGACCTCTTCATCTCCGCGGCCCAGAAGCAGATGAACGCGCTGGACGGTTCCCTCAAGGGGGATACGGACAAAAACCCGGACGGTCTTGATCTGCTGGCCCAGGGTACCCGGGTGAACCTGCTGGAGAACAAGGTGGCGCTGGTGGCGCCGGAGGGCAACCCCGCCGGAATCGAGAGCTTTTCCGATCTGGCAAGCGATAAGGTGAAGCTGTTGGCCATGGGCAACAGTGATGTGCCTGTGGGCAGCTATACGCTGGAAATTCTCAAATATCTGAATCTGGATATTGCCGCATTGGAGGCGGCGGGCAAGGTGACTTACGGCTCCAATGTCAAGGAGGTCACCACCCAGGTGTCCCAGGGAGCAGTGGACTGCGGCGTCATCTACGCCACCGACGCCTTTTCCGCCAACCTCACCGTGGTGGATACCGCCACCACCGATATGTGCAAACAGGTCATTTATCCCGCGGCCATCCTCAATACCACCCAAAATCAGGCGGCGGCGCAGGCGTTTCTGGATTACCTGCAAACACCGGACTGTACCGCTGTCTTTAAAGCGGTGGGCTTTTCCGCGGCCAAATAATATGTTATAATCAACTATTACTGACCTGAAAAACCACAGGAGGTGACGATATTGACTGGTATCCCCTTTATAACTCGCTGCGGATCGCGGCCATCTCCACGGTGGTGGTGTTCTTTCTGGGCCTCTTTTTCGCCTACTATATCGCCCGCCTCCCCCGGCTTTTAAAAGGCGTGCTGGATGTGGTGCTGACGCTGCCGCTGGTGCTGCCGCCCACGGTGGTGGGCTGGCTGCTGCTGTGCCTGCTGGGGCCGAAGCAGCCGCTGGGGGCGTGGATGCTGAGCACCTTCGACACAAAGCTGGTGATGACCTGGTGGTCGGCCGTTTTTGCCACGGTGGCGGTGTCTTTCCCGTTGATGTACCGCACGGCCCGGGGTGCTTTTGAAAGCTTTGACCCCACCCTGGCCGCCGCCGGACAGACGCTGGGCCTTTCCAATACCTACATTTTCTGGCGCATCCGTATGCCCTGCTGCCGGCAGGGGATTCTGGCGGGGATGGTGCTCTCCTTTGCCCGGGCGCTGGGGGAGTATGGCGCCACCTCCATGGTGGCGGGTTATACCCCCGGCAAAACCGCCACCATCTCCACCACGGTCTATCAGCTCTGGCGTACCAACGACGACGCCATGGCGCTTAAATGGGTGCTGGTGAATATCGCCATTTCTGCGGTTTTTCTGCTGACCATCAACCTTTTGGAGAGCCGGAATAAACAGCAGGGAGGGAAACGCCCATGAGCCTTTTGGTGAATATGGAAAAGCAGCTGGGTGAGTTCCACCTCTCGGTGCAATTTTCCGCCGAGCGGGAGTGCCTTGCTTTGCTGGGCGGCTCCGGCGTGGGGAAAAGCGTGACGCTCCAGTGCATAGCGGGCATCATGAAACCGGATGAGGGCCATATCGAGCTGGACGGCCGTGTGCTGTTTGACAGCGCCGGAGGCGTCTGCCTCCGGCCCCAGCTGCGGCAGATAGGGTATCTCTTTCAGCAGTACGCCCTCTTTCCCAACATGCCGGCCCGGCAGAACATCGCCGTGGCCGTCCCCGACCGAGGGCGCCGCGCTGCCGTGACGGAGGAACTGCTGCGGCGGTTTCAGCTGACGGACGCGGCGGAGCAAAAGCCCTGCCAGCTCTCCGGCGGTCAGCAGCAGCGCACGACGCTGGCCCGGATTCTGGCGTCAGAACCGAAGGCCATTTTGCTGGACGAGCCTTTCGCGGCGCTGGACAGCTATCTCAAGTACCAGCTGGAGGCGGAGATGCAGAGTGTCTTGAATGACTTCCCCGGTACGGTACTGTGGGTGACCCACGACCGGGGGGAGGCCTGGCGCAGCTGCGGCCGGGCGGTGGTGCTTGCCGCGGGCCGTGCGGAGCCTCCCGTTTCCATGGAGCAGCTTTTCAAGGAACCGAAAACGGTTGCCGCCGCACGCCTGACGGGGTGCAAAAATGATGTGCCGGCGCGCCCGGCGGGGCAGAGCGTGAAAATTCCCCTCTGGGGTGTCAGCCTGCATTGCGGCCGGCCGGTGCCCACCTGTGTGACCGCCGTGGGCATCCATTCCCGCCATCTGCATGTTGCCGCCGAAAATGAGGAAAACACCATTCCCTGCCGGGTGGTGCAGGTCATTGACGATTTGGCGGAGACTGTTGTGCTGCTGCGTCCGATGGGGGCAGGGGCGGAGGCAGCACCGCTGCGTATGGAGTGCGCCAAGGAGGATTGGCAGACCCACAGCGGCACAGATGTTTTGACAGTGACCGTGAAGCCGGCGGATATTTTACTTCTCAAATAGGAAAAGGACTTCTGCATGTTATTCATGCAGAAGTCCTTTTCTTATTCTCAAAAAGTGCCGCAGACTCTTTTTCGAGACCTTGCGGCGGCGCTGCAAGCAGCAAAATTGAAACGAGGGTTCTTGATTATGCAAGAGTAAAGGCGTACCCCGTCTCCGAGTGGAGATGCTCTCCCGCCCGCAGCACCGGGGAGGGAAAGCCGTAATGAGCCATGCCGTCGGGGAAAAGCTGTGTCTCCAGACACACGGCGTCCCGGGGGCGGAGCGTCACGCCCCCCTTGCCGGTGCGCTCCGTCAGGGAGTTGGCGGTGTAAAGCTGCACGCCGGGCATGGTGGTGGTCACGGTGAGGCGGATGCCGCTTTTGTCGCCGGTAAGATGGGCGGCTGTGGGGCCGGAGAGCACATAGTTGTGGTCGTAGCCGCCGCCAAAGCGGAGCTGCTCATTTTCTGCGTCGATGTCCTGCCGGATGGTCTTGCCCGCCCGGAAGTCAAAGGGAGTGTCCTCCACCGGAAGAATCCGTCCGGTGGGGACGCTGTCAGAATTGTTTTCCGTCATCTGCTGGGCAAAGAGCTGTAAACGGTGGTCAAGGGCGGTGCCGCCGCCGTTTAGGTTGAAATAGCTGTGGTTGGTGAGATTCACGATGGTGTCCCGGTCGGTGTCGCCGTCATAGGTGACGACGAGGCAGTTGTCTTCCGTGAGCCGGAAGGTCACCGTCACGGTGAGATTGCCGGGATACCCCTCCTCCCCGTCGGGAGAGAGGCGGGAAAACCGCAGGCTCTCCGCCATCGGCTCTGCCTGCCAGATGTATTTGTCAAAGCCCCGCACCCCACCGTGGAGGTGGTGGGCGCCGATGGTCTTGGCAAGAGAATAGGTTTTGCCGCTTAAAGAGAAGGACGCGCCGCCGATGCGGTTGCAGACGCGGCCCACCGTGGCGCCTAAAAAGCCGTCGTTTTCCTCATATTCGCCAATGGTGTCATAGCCCAGCACCACATCTACAAGGCGGCCTGTCCGGTCGGGAACGCACAGCGACTGTACGGTAGCGCCGTAGTCGAGAACAGTGACGGAGGCACCGGTTTTGTTTTCCATGCGGTAGGCAGTGACGGGAGCGCCCGCCCGGGTGACGCCGAAGGAATACTTTGTAACAGTCATGGATCAGCCCTTCTTTATCAAATAATGGATTTGAATTTTGCCCCGCTCCGGCGGGTATAGTTTTGTGCCAGGTGATAAATGTTTTCTGCCGCGTTTTCCGGAAATTCACCCCGCCGCCGCTCCACCGTTTCGGCAAGAAGGCTGTCATCGGCAAGACAGCCGGCCAAAAGGGGTGCCACCTTTAACTCGTCGGTGGCGGCCAGAGCGTAGCCCCAGCGGGTCATAAATTCGATGTTCCGACTCTCGCAGCCGGGCACAGCGTTGAGGTAGAGCAAGGGCACCTCCGCCGCCACGGCCTCCGTGGAGCTCAGGCCCCCCGCCTTGGTAACCAGCACGTTGCAGGCGCGCATGTAAAGGTGCATTTCTCTGGTGTAGCCCACCACACGCACATCGTCGCTTTGGGAAAAAATAAAGGAGAGATCACGACGCAGCCGCTTGTTGGTGCCGCAGATGATGACCATCTGGTCTGCCGGGCCCAGCACACGCTCCATACGGATGGCGGTGGAGCGCACGGGGCCGCAGCCCATGCTGCCGGTGGCCAGCACCACCAGCTTTCCTGCGGTCGGCAGGTGCAGCAGCGCCCGGGCCTCCGCCCGGCTGACGCCATGGATAAATTCATCTTTCACCGGGATGCCGGTGACATACAGCTTTCCCGCCGGTACGCCCGCCGCCGTGAATTCCTCGGCCACGCGGCGGTGGGGGATGAGGAAGGCGTCTACAGAAAGGTCGCACACGCCGGGACTGCAGGTGTAGTCCGTGGCCACAAAGAAGGTGGGGATCTTCACGCCGCAGTTCTGCCGCAGCTCCGTCATCATCATGGCGGAAAAGACATGAACGCAGATCACCAGATCAATGTGATGGTGCTGCAAATATTCCCGCAGCCCTTCCGCTCCCCGCAGATTCTGCTGGTACAGGAGAACGGGGGTGTGTTTTTCCTCGTACCGGTACCCCGCGCCGTAGATCTGGGGAATGTGGCGATAGGCAAAATCGTGACCCTTGCTGATGAGGTCGGCGGTGGCTTTGGGCAGAAAGTCAAGGGTGTTCAGCACGGAGCAGTGGTCACCGTGGCTTTCAAAGCATTCCCGGATGGCCGCCGCCGTGGCGTTGTGTCCGCCGCCGGTGTTGCAGGAGAGAATGAGGAGCTTCATGACAGGCCTTCCTTCAGCTTCTTTTTTCCCGCCAGAGCCATCAGCCGGGGGCGGTTGTATCGTTGGATCAGTATGTAGGGCAGGTTGCCCAGAATGTTGTAAATCAGAAAAAAAAGGACGCCGCCGCGCGTTTTCCACCGTGCCAGGATGGGAATGGTGAAGAGGATCAGCAGCACATGGATCAGTTCCGACACGCAGGTCTCCGCCACCAGACGGAGAAGACCCGCGGACGTGTTGTCCGGCTCCACCTCTTTTTTCACCATGTCCTTCAAAATAAGGCTCATGTCCGGCACCTTGTTTTTCCACTTGCGGATGGCAATTTTATCGTATATACGACCGTTTTTCTCCCACCCGTAAAGCCGGTAGGGGAATCGGTCGGCACAAAACCAGCGCCGGGGCAGCAGCTGCCCCACGAAGTGGGAACCAATGCCCAGCGCGGCCACATAAAGAACGCAGTATAAAAAAGGATGCACGCCGTCACCGCCTTGCTTAGAATAAAATATATCAAAATATTATAGCAAATCAGACGGTGTAAATCAACCGTAACGAAAGAAAAGCCCGGAAAGTCTGGCATATTTCCCCGTTTTGTGGTATACTGTCAGGCAAAATAAAGACCGAGGGAGTGCTTTTCCGTGATCTACGAAACCAAGAAAATCATCACCGCCAGTGACTGTGACGGAACCGTCCGTCTGGGGACACCCCAGACCTTTGCCATGCTGCAAGACGGCATGACCGCCTGTCTGGGGGCCATGGATATTGACAATGTGCCCCTGCGGGAAAAATACGGGGCTTTCTGGGTGGTGTATAAGACCAGACTGCAATTTCTGCGCCGCCCGGACTGGAACGAACCGATCACCCTGCGGGTGTTCCCCATTGACGAGCGCCGTGTGCGGACGCATATCAATATGGAGCTGCGCTCGGAGATGGGGGAGACGCTGGTGTTGGGCTGTCAGGAGCTGGTGCCGCTGGATCTTGCGACCCACCGCCCTCGCCGTCTCTCCGATTTCCCCTATCCCACGGCGGGATTTCCGCCTGCGGTGTGCCCGCCGGACTTTGATAAGCTTGCTTTTGATCCGGCGGCGGACGAGCCGGTGTTCCGCCAGAAGATGTACTCCCAGTATATTGATATGTCTCACCATGTGAACAACGTGGAGTATGTGCGCCTGGCGCTTTCCGTATTTCCTCATCAGATGCTGATGGAAAAGGCGGTGACGGAGGTGGAGATCCACTACGACTGCGAGTGCCGGGAGGGGGAGGAGCTGCTCATCGCCCGGCAGGGCGCCTATCCCGATTGCTTTGTGCGTATCACCCGGGGCGGGGACACCGCCTGCCGGGCCCGGTTCCGCTTCGCCGATTGAAGGCTCTACGGAGCGTAGGTTGCGGCGCCGCCGCTCCCGTGTTACGCTGACAGGGCGCGAAAGGAGCGATGGATATGAGTTATGTACAGGGCGGCGCCATCCGGGCGCTGCGGGAAAAGAACCATATGACCCAAAAACAGCTGGCAGATCGCCTCTGCGTCAGCGACAAGGCCGTTTCCAAGTGGGAGACGGGGCGGGGCCTGCCGGATATAAGCCTGCTGGAGGGACTGGCCAAAGCGCTGGGCGTTTCCATGGCGGAGCTTTTCTCCGGCGAGCAGGTGGTAAACCAAAACCGCAGCGCCAATCTGAAGCGGGGCAGCTTTTATGCCTGTCCCCTCTGCGGCAACGTGCTCTACGCGGCGGGGCAGGGGGTTTACAGCTGCTGCGGCGTGACGCTGCCGCCGCTTGTGGCGGAGGAGCCGGAGGGTAAGCATGAGATTCATGTGGAGCGGGTGGAAACGGACTACTATGTGACACTTTCCCACCCCATGGAACGGGAGCACTTCATTTCCTTTATGGCGCTTGTGACCGATGACCGGGTGCTTCTGGTGCGGCTGTATCCCCAGCAGGAGGCCGCCGTCCGCTTTCCTATTTCCGGTCCCGGTGTGATTTATGCCTTCTGCAACCGCCACGGCCTTTTCAAAAAGGACGTTGGCCGGCAAAATATGTGAAAAAAAGAGAAAAAATTTCTGAAATTCATCAGAAATTTTTTCTCTTTTTTACGATTATTATATTACCACAAATCAG
>JAAXZS010000159.1 GCA_012719745.1 Clostridiales bacterium
TGACGGACTCCTTTTCGGACGTGGTTAGTCCTTGGACAAATAGGTCAGACCGAAGCTCTCTCATTGTACAGCTTTAGCAACAAAAACGAAACAGACACGGATGGTGGCCGTGCCTGCACCGTAATTTATATTGTAGGAGGAAAAATTATGGCAGCACCCTATCGCTATGTGGACGCGGAGGCGGTCACCAAAAAGCTGGATGAACTCATTGAAAAGCCCATCTACAGTCTCAGTCCCGCCGCGCTCAAGGCCTATGAAGAAGAATATTACGGCAAAAAGTGCCAGAAATCCCATGAGATGATTTTGAAGGCCCAGTCCGCCATTCCCGGCGGTGTCCAGCACAATTTGGCCTTCAACTATCCCTTCCCGCTGGTGTTCAACAAGGCGGAAGGCAACCGGCTCTATGACATCGACGGCAACGAATATCTGGACTTTTTGCAGGCGGGCGGCCCCACGGTGCTGGGCTCCAATCCCCCCGCGGTGCGGGAAAAGGTCATTGAGCTTTTGAACACCTGCGGCCCCTCCACCGGCCTTTTCCATGAATATGAGTACCTTATTGCCAAAAAGATTATCGACAGCGTCCCCTCCGTGGAGCGGGTGCGGATGTTTGGTAGCGGCACCGAGGCCTGCATGGGTGCCATCCGTGTAGCGCGTCTGGCCACCAAGAAAAAGAACATTGTGAAAATGGGCGGCGCCTACCACGGCTGGAGCGACCAGCTGGCCTACGGTATTCGCATTCCCGGTACAAAAGGTTTGCAGTCTCAGGGCGTGCCCGGCTTTGTCTTTGACCACACACAGGAGTTTTTCCCCGGCGACCTCAACGACTTGGAACGGGTCTTGAAAAGCAACCAGCTCAAGGGCGGCACCGCCGCCGTGATGCTGGAGGCCATCGGCCCCGAGAGCGGCACCCGCCCCGTGCGCTACGATTTTCCGGCAGGCTGCCGGGCCCTGTGCGACAAATACGGTGCACTGTTGATCTTTGACGAGGTGGTCACCGGCTTCCGGCTGGGCATGGGCGGCGCCCAGATGTATTTCGGCGTCAGTCCCGACCTTACTGTTTTCGGTAAGATCGTGGCCGGCGGTTATCCCGGCGCCGGGGCGCTGGGCGGCAAAAAGGAGTTTATGAAGTATCTGGGGGCCGGTCTTGACGAGCACGGCGGCAAAAAAGCGCTGGTGGGCGGCACCATGACGGCCACGCCCCTGTCCTGCTGCGCCGGGTATTACACCCTTTGCGAGATCGAGCGCACCCGTGCCTGGGAGACGGCAGCCAAGATGGGCGACCGGCTGACAGACGGCCTCAACGCCCTCATCGAGCGCAAGGGTCTGCCCTTTGTGGCCTACAATGTGGGCTCCATCTGTCATTTGGACACGGTGGGCACCATGCACTTCGCCATCCGCTGGAATAAGCCCTGGGAGATTCCCCGCATTCTCAAGGAGACCTCCCGCCGGAAAGCGGAGATGCAGCACATCGGTGCGGCCTATATGGCGGAGGGACTGGTGACCCTGGCGGGCAACCGCATGTACACCAGCGCCGCCTATACGGAAGCGGACATTGACGCGGCCGTGGCGGCCTTTGAGCGAGCCTTTGAACACATTGAGGTGCTGAAATGACCGAGATGTGGGAAGCCCGGGAGCAGGTGTCCGCCGCCGGACGCCGCCTTTTGGCGGAGGGACTGACGGCGCGCACCTGGGGCAATATCAGCGCCCGGGCGGGGGAGATGCGCATGGCCATCACCCCCAGCGGCCTTGGCTACGACACCATGGAGCCGTCGGATGTGGTGTTGGTGGACATGGCCACCGGCGCCTGGGAGGGAGGCCATAAACCTTCCTCGGAAAAGGGCATCCATCTGGCGGCCTATCAGGTCTTTCCCCAGGCGGGCTTTGTACTGCACACCCATCAGACCTACGCCTCGGCCCTGAGCCTGGCGGGCTTTGACCGCCTGCCCATCACCGCCGCCGAGCAGGCGTCTCTGGGCAAGATCGCCTTGGCGGACTATGGTCTGCCGGGGACAAAGAGCCTCTGCACTCATGTGACTGACGCCTTTTTGAGCGGCGCCCATACGGTTGTGATGGCGCGGCACGGTGCCGTGATCGTGGGAAAAGACGCGGAGGAGGCCTTTTCCCGGGCCAAACTGCTGGAGGATGTCTGCCGCCGCGCCTGCCAGGGACAGAGTGAAAACGAGAAGAGCGACATGAGCCTTGGAGAGCGCTGCGTGGCAGGCTCCCGCTGGAAATTCGGCGCGGTGCAGTTTTTGCCCGCCCCCGCAGCTCTTCGCTGCGCGGTCATGGGGGAGACGGTCTGTGCCCAGCTGGACGACATGGCCCA
>JAAXZS010000136.1 GCA_012719745.1 Clostridiales bacterium
AGGTAGGACTCCAGGTCGCCCCGGCAGTTATTTCCCTCAAAGCTGTGAAGAGACACGCTGACCTTGTGAAGGGCGGACGCCGATAAAAGTTACTCTTTTCGTTGGGGCAGAAGGGTTCCATTGGTGGTCAGGCCGACCCGGAAGCCTCTTTTTCCGGCAATGGAGAGTAGCTCCGGCAGCTCCGGGTGCAGCAGCGGCTCCCCCATCAGGTGAAAGTAAAGATATTGGGTCACACTCCGCAGCTGATCGACCGCCCTTACAAACTCTCCGGGGGTCATAAACCGTTTTTCCCGACTCGTCCCGGGGCAAAAGGAACAGCTCAGATTGCAGACATTGGTAATCTCTACATAGGCGCGATTCAGCAATTTCTCCGCCCCTTTCTTTTTTCTTATTGTACCATGAAGCATCTTTTTTGCAAAGAAAAAATACGCCCGCTCGAAAAGAGCGGGCGTATGAGGGTACTATGTCACTGGATGACCATGTAGCTGGTGGTATTCGCCGCAGAGGCGGAGCGCACCATAGGCACGAGGCGGGTATCCTTGTCAAAATCCGTGGGCAGTGCCGCGGAAAGTGTCTGCATATTCACGGTGCCGGTGTCCACATAGATCCGGTCAAAGGAATCTGCCAGCAGGGAAACCGTCAGACCGCTGGCATCTGCCGTCTCGGTGACGTTTTGCCGCAGGACAATGGAAATGGCCACATCGTAGGAGGAAAGCTCCTCCCGCAGGGTCTTGGCAAAGTCTGAAAGGGCGTCAGCGGGGGTCACCCCGGAACCGTAGCTGATCTGGCTTACATTTCCGGTGGCGGGGTAATAATAGTAATCCAACATCAGTTCCTTAAAGCCCAGCTCCGCGCACTCCTTGCAGACGGCGGACACATAGTCACGGGCGCTTTGCTTCGCAGGGTCCAGCCAGCACTCTCCGCTTCCGTCGTACCAGATGGCACCGTTTTCACGGCAGAGGCCGGCGGCTGTGGCATTGGCGGCAGCATAATTCGTATCGGCAAAGCAGGAAATCCTCGCCACGCTGTAGCGATCTGTGGCCAGCAGGTTTTTCAGCGCCTGGGTAACACCGGCGCTGCCCTTTTTGGCACTGGTGGCCTGCGTGACGGCTGTCTGATAGATAAAGCTGCCATCTTTAAGTTTTGCGTTGAGCACCACGGCGTTGCCCTTTGGCAAAGCGTTAAGGGTACTGGCCCAGTCGCCGTCAAGCACACTGTTTTTCAGTTCATTGGCGGTAATTGCGCTCAGCGTCGGGGCCTCGGGTTCCTCCCGAATCAGCTCCACCGAGTCGGTGTTTTCCTCCGGCACTGCTTCAGCCGGTTTCTCTTTTTTCAAGAGGGACAGCGACACATGGCCGCTGTCGTCATACACCAGATACTCCTGACAGAACAGAAAGCCGCAGGCACCCAGCAGAATCAGCACCAACACCACGATCAGCACTTTTTTTCCGGGCGTCATACGTCCCCGATAGCTGTTATATCCCCTGGTGGCCATGCTGTCCCCTCCTTTTCTTTATCAGGGCTCGATGGCGTCGAGCTCGTTGACGCGGCGCTCATGCCGGCCGCCCTCAAATTCGGTATTCAAAAAGACCTCCACGATCCGCTTAGCCAGATTGGGTCCCACAATGCCGGCGCCAAGGCTCAGCACATTGGCGTTATTATGGCGACGGCACATCTCCGCGGACAGAGAATCGGAGCAGTTAGCGCAGCGGATGCCTTTGACCTTGTTAGCCGCAATGGAGATACCGATACCGGTGGTGCAGATAACAATCCCCTTTTCGCAGTCGCCCGCAGCCACCGCCCGAGCCACTTTCTCGCCAAAGATAGGATAATCAACACTCTCCTGGCTAAAGCATCCGACGTCCTCATATTCAATGTCATTTTCTTCCAGCCAAATCAAAATATCCTGTTTTAGCAGGTATCCGCCGTGGTCACAGCCGATGGCAATTTTCATAGTATTTCTCCCTTATTTTTTTCTCAAAGCGGCCGGAATTCCGGTTTCCGCCTGGTAAACGTGGTGAAATAGGTAAAGCCGCAGGCACGCAGAAGCGCCTGCCTTTCCCGGATCACACAGCCCACGTGCTCTGTCGTATGGGCGTCGGATCCCAGGGTAATGATCTCGCCGCCCATCTCCCGATAGCGCCGCAGAATCTTTTCGCCGGGCAGGGGATCATTTCCCCGGTTGGTATTGATCTCAATGCCGATTCCTTTGGGAATAATCACACGGAAGATCTCTTCCACCTGATCCATAAAGCCATCAAAGGTCATACACTGTCCCAGCGATTCGTTGATATACCGCAACGGCAGCGTCAGGTGACCCAGCACATTGCATTTTCCCCACTGAGCCAGCTTTTTTACTTCGCTCAGATACCCGTCGATCACGTCCCGGTAATAGGCGGCGTCATCATGTGGCTCAATATAATAAAGGTCAAGCCAGTTATGCTTGGCATCGCTCGTATGGACAGAGCCAATGACAAAGTCCAGCGGTGGGCAGCCCTGCCGCAGAATCTCCGCCCGGTCAGGCGCCTGTGTCACCTCGCCCATTTCTGCCCCCAGCTTCAACACGAGTCGGTCACCGCAGCAGGCCTGAGCCTCTTCAAACTGCTTGAGGGCAGAGGGCCAGTCATAATCCGAACGGGGACGACCATCCCAATAAACGGTGTCCAAATGGTCGGTAAAGCAGATTTCCTGCAATCCCTTTTCAATGGCGGCCTCAGCCATTTCCCTCATAGTACACTTCCCGTCAGGAGACCCGGTCGAATGTATATGATAATCCGCTAAATACATCTTGTCAATTCCTTAAAGTTTAAACTTTTTGAAAAAACTCTTTTGTTTTTCGTAATTTCCCTCGCCCAGCGTCTCGCTAAACTTACGCAAAGCCTCTTTTTGTTCCTTGTTCAGACCCCGGGGCGTTTCCACCACCACGGTCACATACTGGTCGCCCCGGCCTCGGCCGTTGAGGGCGGGAATCCCCTTACCCTTCAGGCGGAATACCGTCCCGGTCTGGGTTCCCTCCGGAATATTATACTTCACCTTGCCGTCAATGGTGGGGATCTCCAGCTCTGCCCCCAATACCGCCTGGGTAAAGGTAATGGGTGCCTCGCAGAACACAGCCGTATCCTCCCGGCGAAAAATCTCGTGGGGCTGCACCATCACGGTGACCAGCAAATCACCGCTGCTGCCGCCGTTTTTCCCGGCGTGGCCCTGCCCCCGCAGGGAGATGGTCTGCCCGTTGTCGATACCGGCGGGAATGGAAATTTTGATGGTTTTGCGTTTTCTCACGCGGCCGTTGCCCTGACAGGCGGGGCAGGGCTGGTGAACAATCTTGCCGGTACCGCCGCACTTGGAGCAGGGGCTGGTAGAGGCAAACACCCCCATAGGTGTCTGCCGTCGCACCTGTACGGTGCCGGTGCCACGGCAGGTGGGGCAGACCTCCGGCGTGGTGCCGGGGGCACAACCGTTACCGTGGCAGGTGGAACACTCCTCCGAGCGGTCCACCGTGATCTGCTTTTCGCAGCCAAAGGCCGCCTCAATAAAGGTGACGGAAACAGAGGCGCGGATACTCTCCCCCCGCTGGGGACCGTTGCGCCGCTGCTGGCCGCCGCCGAAGCCGCCGCCAAAAAAGCTGCCAAATATATCGCCCAGATCACCGAAGTCAAATCCGCCGCCGAAACCACCGCCGGGGCCGCCGGCGCCTGCCCCGTAATTGGGGTCCACACCCGCAAAACCGAACTGGTCATAGCGAGATTTCTTCTCCGGGTCACTGAGAATCTCATTGGCCTCATTGATCTCTTTGAACTTTTCTTCTGCCGCCTTGTCGTCGGGATTCATATCCGGATGGTATTTCCGGGCCAGCTTTTTATAGGCTTTTTTGATCTCGTCCTCCGACGCGCCCTTGGACACGCCCAGAATCTCGTAATAGTCTCTTTTATCTGCCATAGGAGTCTCTCCTCACCGCTTGCGCATAACGCCGCAAAGAGGGACAGGATGCCCTGCCCCTTTTTGCGGTTGTGATACGGTTACTTACTTGTTTTTGTTTTCGTCGTCATCCACGACTTTGTAGTCGGCGTCATAATACTCGCCGCCCTGGGGGTTGGCACCGGCGTCACCGGTGGGGTTGGGGCCGGCCTGACCACCCGCGGCACCCTGGGGATTGGACTGCTGATAGAGCTTCTCACTCATCTTGTAAAAGAGCTGAGTCAGTTCCTCGGTGGCGGCCTTAATGGCGACGGTGTCGTCACCCTTCAGTGTCTCCTTCAGCTTCTCAAGGCCCTCCTTAATGGGGGTTTTCTCTGCTTCGGGCACCTTGTCACCCACTTCACCCAGAGTCTTTTCCGCCTGATAGACCATCTGGTCGGCCTGGTTACGGACTTCCACCTTCTCCTTAATCTGGGCATCCTCGCTGGCATACTGCTCGGCATCCTTCACGGCCTTTTCAATGTCGTCCTTGCTCATGTTGGAGGAAGAGGTGATGGTAATATGCTGGGTGGTACCAGTGCCCAAATCCTTGGCGGACACATTCACGATACCGTTGGCATCAATATCAAAAGTAACCTCAATCTGGGGCACACCGCGGCGAGCCGGGGCAATGCCGTCGAGGTGGAAGCGACCCAGACTCTTGTTGGCAGCCGCCATCTCACGCTCGCCCTGCAGCACATTTACCTCCACGGAGGTCTGGTTGTCGGCGGCGGTGGAGAAGATCTGGCTCTTCTTCACGGGGATGGTGGTGTTGCGCTCAATCAGGCGGGTGCAGACGCCACCCATGGTTTCAATGCCCAGGGACAGGGGCGTTACATCCAGCAGCAACAGGCCCTTCACATCACCGGTGAGCACACCGGCCTGCAGAGCGGCACCCATGGCCACACACTCGTCGGGGTTGATGCCCTTAAAGGGATCGCTGCCGGTAAAGCCCTTCACCGCGTCCACCACAGCGGGAATACGGGAGGAGCCGCCCACCATCAGTACCTTGGAAAGATCCGCAGGCTTCAGACCCGCATCACTCATAGCCTGACGCACAGGGCCCATGGTGGCCTCCACCAGATGACCGGTGAGCTCGTTGAACTTTGCACGGGTCAGTGTCACATCCAGGTGCTTGGGGCCGGTGGCGTCCGCCGTGATATAGGGCAGGTTAATGTTGGAGGACATAACGCCGGAGAGCTCAATTTTGGCCTTTTCGGCAGCTTCCTTCAAACGCTGCATGGCAACCTTATCGCCGGTGAGATCAATACCGTCACTCTTTTTGAATTCGCTGACCAGATACTTCATGACGCACTCATCAAAGTCGTCGCCGCCCAGACGGTTGTTGCCCGCGGTGGCCAGCACTTCGATGACGCCGTCGTCAATATCAAGAATGGATACATCGAAGGTACCGCCGCCCAGGTCATAGACCATGATCTTCTGGGTTTGCTCTTTATCCACACCGTAGGCAAGAGCCGCGGCGGTGGGCTCGTTGATGATACGCTTCACATCAAGGCCCGCAATCTTACCGGCATCCTTGGTGGCCTGACGCTGGGCATCCGTAAAGTAGGCGGGAACGGTGATGACCGCTTCCGTAACAGAGGAACCCAAATAGCTTTCGGCGTCGGATTTCAGCTTTTGCAGGATCATGGCCGAAATTTCCTGGGGCGTAAAGGCCTTGGAATCAACGGTCACCTTATAGTCGGTGCCCATACGGCGCTTGATGGAAGAAATGGTTCGGTCGGGGTTGGTAATCGCCTGACGCTTTGCCACCTGACCCACCATACGCTCGCCCGTTTTGGAAAAAGCCACCACGGACGGTGTGGTGCGGTTACCCTCCGCATTGGCGATAACAACTGCCTCGCCGCCTTCCATGACGGCCACGCAGGAGTTGGTTGTACCCAGATCAATACCGATTACTTTAGACATAAAATTTGCCTCCTAACAGCATATATAATTGATTTTCTATCATTTTAATATCGTACCGGCCTTGGACGATGCGGAATATTCTTATTTTAATTGGCAACCTTCACCATAGCAAAGCGAACCACTCTGTCTCCCAGCTTAAAGCCCTTTTGAAACACTTCGGTCACTGTATTTTCACCCAGCGTCTCATCCTCCACATGCATTACGGCATTGTGGAAGTCCGGATTAAAGGGCTGATCGGTGGCCTCAATCTCCGTGACGCCCAGTTTGGAAAGTGCCTCGGTAAACTGCTTGCAGATCATTTCCATCCCCTGCTTATGGGGATCACCTTCTGTAAACTGCTGCAGTCCGCGCTCCAAATTGTCGTAAACCGCCAGCAGCGCCTTGACTGTGTCCACCTTCGCATCGTCATAAATACCTTCTTTTTCCTTGGCGGTGCGCTTGCGGTAGTTGTCATACTCCGCCGCCAGACGCAGATACTTGTCATTGGTATCGCTCGCCAGCTTGGCAAGACCCTCCATCTTGGCCATCTGCTCTTTTGTGAGGGTAAAGGTTTCCTGGGACTTTTCCCCCTCCGGCTGCGTGTCAGCCGCCGGTTCCGTTTCCTCCGGTGTCACCGGCGCTGCCGTCTCCGGGGTATTTTTTTCCTCCGGCGCGCCGCCGTTCTTTTTCTTTTTATCACTCATTTTCCTTTTCCTCCTTCAGGGGAAGCTGTTTTTTGCCAAACATGCGGGTCAGATTTTCCGCAAAATAGCTCAGACGCGCGGCCACGGTGGCGTAATCCATTCGGGTGGGACCCACCACGCCGATGAGTCCGCGCATATTGTCACCGATGTCATAGCTGGCTACCACCACGCTGCTGTCTTTCAGCGCCTCGTTCACATTTTCAGGGCCGATCAGGATCTGCATGGGCGCGTCGCTCTGGGGCAGGGGCAAATCCTCCCGGTTGTCCACCATGAAGCTCATCAGCTCCTGCGCCTTGTCAATATCCCGATATTCCGGAAATTTCAGAAGCTGGCTGGCACCGCTGGTATAGATCTCCTGACGCCCGGCTTCCTGTACCAGCTCGCCAGCGTACTCCACCACGCGGCTCACCAGCAAAAACCAATGGCCGCTCACCTGATCGGAAAGATTCATAAGGCGGCTGTTCATCTCGGGTGCGTCAATCCCCACGAAATGGGTGTTGAGCAAATGGGCAATCTGCGGCAGTTCCTCTTTTTCCACCGGCAGCTGCAGGGACAGCAGCTGGCTCTTAACGCGGCTGTCGGTCAGCATGACCACGGCGATAAAACTGACGTCGTCCACCGGGATTAGCTCAAATCGTTTAACGGAGGTCTTCTCCTTGTGATTGGCCGCGGCAAAGGTGGGATAGTCCACAAATGTGGACACCATCTGTCCCGCTTTGGAAATTACTTGATCCAGACCTGCCATTTTACCCTGCATGGAGGCATTGATCTTCTCCGTTTCCGAAGGACTCAGCGCGTGTTTTTCCATCAGTTCATTAACATACAGTCTGTATCCCTTAGGAGAGGGAATCCGCCCGGCCGAGGTATGGGGCTTTTCCAGATACCCCAGCTCCTCCAGGTCTGCCAGCTCGTTACGGATGGTGGCGGAGCTGACTTTGGCGGACAGCTTTTCCACAATGGCTTTGGAGCCTACCGGCTCCGCCGTGTTGATGTAACTCTCCACGACAACCTTCAATATTTGCTTTTTTCGGTCCGTTAATTCCATGTCCAGCTCTTTCCCTCCGGCATTAGCACTCATTCTTCCTGAGTGCTAAAGGCAGTTTACCACCCGCACCCGGCATTGTCAATAGCTGGGCACTTGAACAATTTGTGAACATTAAAATTGTGCCTGCTCAAAGTTATTTTGTGCTTTTCCGTTTCAAATCATTTCATTATTTTTATGCATTTCACGGAATTTAAAAAGGTGAGAGCAGCGCAAAAAACCGACCCGGATAATCCGGGTCGGTTTTTTAGATTAGAAAAGAATCAGTCTTTCTTTTCGGCGGCCTCGGCAGCAGCCTTGGCGGCAGCGGCCTTCTTTTCAGCCTGTGCCTTCTGAACGGCCTTAAACTTTTCCTTCTCCTCGGGAGTGGGAATGGGCTCAATGGCGTTCTTGGGGCAAGCCTTGGCGCACATGGTGCAGTTCTTGCACTTGGTGTAGTCAATGACAGCCACGTTGTTGATGACGTGGATGGCATCAAACTTACAGGTGCGCTCGCACATACCACAGGCGATGCAGGAGGCGGCGCAGACCTTGGCGGCAGCGGCGCCCTTGTCCTTATTGGAACAATTGACAAACACCTTCTGTGCATAAGGAACTTCCACAATCAGCTTGCGGGGGCAGGCCTCGCGGCAGGCGCCGCAGTTGGTGCACTTTTCCTTATCCACAACGGCTGTGCCGTTTTCGCCCACATGAATAGCATCAAACTTACAGGCGGCGACACAGGAGCCGAAACCAAAGCAGCCGTATTTGCATTCCAACGCATTACCGCCGCAGACCTTGGTGGCGGCCAGGCAGTCCTGAACGCCGCGGTACTCAAAGTTCTTCTTGGCGTTCAAGCCGCCGTTGCAGAGAACGTGAGCCACCATCTTCTCCCCGGAGGGAGCTGCGATGCCCATGATAGCCGCGATCTTGGCGGCACCTTCGGCACCGGCGGGGGCGCAGGCATTGATGGGCGCCTTGCCGGCCAGAATAGCGTCGGCACAGCCGCCGCAGCCGGGATAGCCGCAGCCGCCGCAGTTGGCGCCGGCCAGGCAGGCCTGAATCTGAGGCAGGCGGGGATCCACATGGACTTCAAAGATTTTCGCGGCAAATGCCAGCACCAGGCCAAAAAAGATGGCCAAAACACCCAGCAGCACCACAGCATACACAATATTCATCGTATTCATAGCGTCTCCTCCTTACCAGACCTGCAGACCGCTGAAGCCCATGAAAGCAAGCGCCATCAGGCCGGCAGTGATCAACGCAATGGGGAATCCGTCAAACGCCTTGGGATTGTCGGCAAACTCCAGCTGCTCACGGACAGCCGCAAACAGGAAGATGGCCAGCAGGAAGCCAAGACCGCCGGTGATACCGTAAATCACGGACTCGATGAAGTTGTAGCTGTTCTGTACGTTCAGCAGCGCAACACCCAGCACCGCGCAGTTGGTGGTGATCAGAGGCAGATACACACCCAGGGCGGTGTACAGAGAGGGGATGGACTTTTTCAGGAACATCTCCACGAACTGCACAAGGCCGGCAATGACCAGAATGAAGGCCACCGTCTGCATATACTCCAGACCCAGCTTCACCAGAATGATGTTGATGCCGTAGCAGAAGGCAGAGGCAAGACCCATAACGAAGGTCACGGCCAGGCCCATGCCCACGGCGGTATCAATCTTCTTGGAAACGCCCAGGAAGGGGCAGCAGCCCAGGAACTGTGCAAAAATAAAGTTGTTGGTCAAAATAGCGCCAAGAGAGATGGCAAGCAATGTGGTTACACTCATTGTTTCGTTCCCTCCTTCTTCTTAGCACTCTTGGCGAGCGCCCACTGCATCACGGCGATCAGAGCACCCAGACACAGGAAGCCGCCCACCGGCAGCACCAGCAGCAGCGCCGGTGTATAGGAGGTGGGCATGATCTGGAAGCCCATCAGCTTGCCGCTGCCGAAAAGCTCGCGGAAGAAGCACATGATGACCAGCACCACCGTGTAACCAAGACCCTGGAAAATACCATCCAAAGCAGAGGCACCCACTGTGTTCTTGTTGGCAAAGGCTTCGGCACGGCCCAGAATAATGCAGTTTACCACGATCAGCGGAATAAAGACGCCCAGAGACTTATCCAGCGCCGGCAGATATGCCTTCAGCAGCAGCTGTACGCAGGTCACGAAACCGGCGATAACCACAATGTAGCAGGCAATACGCACTTCATCAGGAATGATTTTGCGCAGCAGCGCAATAAATATATTGGAAAGTGTCAGAATAATCAGCACCGAAACGCCCATGCCAAGTCCATTCATAATGGAGGTGGTGATGGCCATGGTGGAGCACATACCCAGCAGCTGTACCAGAACCGGGTTCTGCGTAATGAGACCTTCCTTAAACTGTTTTTTAACGTTCATTATCAAGCTCCCCCTTTCAGCCCAGTGCTTCCACGGCGGCCAGAGCGGCATTGACGCCCTTGGTTACGCCTTTGGTGGATACGGTCGCGCCGGAAATGGCCGTTACATTAGAGCCAACCACCAGAGAACCGGCGCCGCTCATGCCAACGAACTGATCCAGAACCGGCGTACCAGCGCTGTTGGGATCGTTGTTCATGACCTTGGAACCGATACCGGAGGTCTCGGCATTGGATACAATGGATACGCCGGTGACGGCTTTATCCTTATCCGCGCCTACAACCATCTCAATATCGCCCTGAGAACCGCCGGCCACAACCTTGACGGCGTAGCCCACAGTCTCACCGTTGAAGGTGACTTCATAAACTTCCTTCAGCTTGCCGCTGTTGGCGGAAGCCGCGGCCGTCATGGCGTCAGTCACTTCCATCTTCTTAAAATCGCTGCCCTCGTTCACCACCACAGCAGACAGAGCCACCTTGGTGTTTTCTTCGTTGATGGCGGCAATCTTATCGGCCGTAATGCCGTTAACAATACCCAGCAGGGCTGCCGTTACAAGAGAAATAGCGGTCAGAGTACCGGCCACTTTCAGAATAAATTTACCGGAAATTTTCATTTTGCAGCCGCCTCCTTCTTTTCCTTCTTGGGCGCACCGTAAATGGTGGGACGAATATACTTATCCAGCAGCCAAGTGGTGCAGTTCATGATCAGGATAGAGTAGCAAACGCCCTCGGGATAAGAACCAAACCGACGAATGAAGCAGGTCAGCAGACCGCAGCCGATGCCGAAGACAATCTGGCCCGGCTTGGTCACAGGAGAAGTAGTATAGTCCGTTGCCATGAAAATGGCACCCAACATCAAACCGCCGCCAAAGAGGTTATACAGCATGTATGTAACCGCATTGGCACCAGCGGGAGCAGAGATCAGGCACAGCACAGCCACCGTGCCCAGATAGGCCACGGGTGTGTGCCAGGAAATGACCTTGCGGACCAGCAGATAAGCGCCGCCCAGCAAAAGCATCATAGCGGAGGTTTCACCCAGAGAGCCGCCTACCTTGCCGATGAACATATCACCCACCGTAAAGGCATCTGTCAGTGCGGAGAAGTCGCCTTCCTTCATGATGGCCATGGGGGTGGCGGTCGTCACCACATCAGCCGCGGAGCCGAAAATGGCGGCGCGGGTGCCGGGAGCCCCCCAATGGGTCATCGCAGTGGCATAGCAGGCCAGAAGGGCCGCACGGCCGGCCAGAGCCGGGTTCAGGAAGTTGGTGCCGATGCCGCCGTAGAGCTGCTTGACAACCACTACCGCGAAAAAGTCGCCCAGCAGGATCATCCAGTAGGGCATGGTGACGGGGCAGATAAAGGCCACCAGAATACCGGTGACAACCGCCGACAAATCGCCGATCATCTGAGGCTTCTTCATAACCTTGCAGTAGCCCCACTCCCAGAAAACAGCGCAGATCACGGACCACGCCGTCACACTCAGGGCACGCCAGCCGAAGTTATAGACGGCCATGGCCAGTGCCGGGATCAGTGCAATGATCACATCCAGCATGATGGATCTCGTATCCTCATTATTGCGGATATGAGGGGAGGAGGACGCCATCAGTTTCAAATTTTTATAATCTGTCATTGCTTACGCCTCCTTCTTTTCTGCCTTTTCCTCAGCAGCCTTCTTTTCAGCTTCTGCTTTGGCCTTGGCAGCCATTCTCGCATTGTTGACCTTCTGTTTGCCCATGCGGAACGCATGTGTCAGCGGAATGCGAGCCGGGCAGGTATAGGCGCAGGCACCGCACTCAATGCAGTCCATGCCGTGGAGCACGTTCTGCCAGGTATCCACATCGCCCTTCATCAGGTACTTGTACATGTACACAGGCTCCAGACGCACGGGGCAGACACCTACGCACTTGCCGCAGCGGATACACTGAGGATCCTCTGCGTGCTTTTCCTCGTCGCCGGCAAAGGCCAGCATGGCGCCGGTGCCCTTGCCCACCGTCACATCGGTGGAATACTGAGCAAGACCCATCATGGGCCCGCCCATAATCAGCTTATAGGTCTTTTCGTCCAGACCGCCGCAGGCGTCAAACAGCAGGGAAATGGGCGTGCCGATGGGGCACTCCAGGTTCTTGGGCTCGATCACGCCGGAGCCGGACACTGTGACGATCTTGTTCACCACGGGCATACCGGTGTACACCGCGCGATAAATGGCGCAGGTGGTGTTCAGGTTGAAAATGCAGCAGCCGGCGTCGGCAGGCAGCTTGCCTGACGGAACCTGGCGGCCGGAAACAGCCTGGCAGAGCTGCTTTTCAGCGCCCTGGGGGTAACGGGTGTGCAGCACCTGCACCACCACGGGAGCCTTCAGCTCCGCAATGGTCTTGTTGAGCACATCCGCGGCGTTTTGCTTGTTGGCCTCAATGCCGATGTACACATGCTCCACGCCGAAGCACTTGGCCAGAAGCGTTGCGCCCTTGATCACCTGCTCGGGCCGTTCCAGACAGGTGCGGTGGTCGCCTGTGATATACGGCTCGCACTCGGCCGCGTTGATAATCACATAGTCCACTTTGCCAAGACCGGAACTGATCTTCACATGGGTGGGGAACGTCGCGCCGCCCTGTCCCACAATACCCGCGTTTTTTACGATCTCAACCAGCTGCTCGGGAGTCAGGCTGTCGGGATCGGCTGCGGGTTTTACTTCTTCCGAGACGGTATCCTGCAGATCGTTTTCGATCACAACGGACATCATCTCGCCGCCCATGGAAAAGGGGCGGGGTTCCACTGCCACGACAGTGCCGGAAACACTGGCGTGGATGGGGGCGGATACAAATCCGCCGGGTTCACCAATTCTCTGTCCAATTTTAACCTTGTCGCCCACCGAAACGATGGGTTTACAAGGTGCACCGATGTGCATAGACATGGGAATAACCACCTGAGCCGGCGCGGGCGCCAACTGTTCGATGGCCTTTTCATTGGTCGCGGCCTTCATATCATTGGGATGAACGCCGCCAAAGAAAGCTTGTGCCATTGTCTTCACCTCATCTTACTGCGGAGCAGCGGAGATGCTACTCCATACTGCGTTTTATCATACATCAGTTGCCCCGCTTTGTCCAGTCTTTCCCGATTCATTCCGTGGATTTTTCTCTTTTTTTCTATATTTTTGCCGTCTCTTTGCCGCCTTACCCATTGCTTTTTCCGTTTTTCATCCTCTTTTGAATTGTTCTTGTTATTTCCACAGGCATACACTATAATATGTAAATACATTTTGCCTACGAAAGGAAGTGCTTCCCATGTTTGACCGACGGGAGCTGAAAAGAGAGGCCCGGGAAATCAACCGCAGTGCCTGCGTCTCAGCCTATCTTTTCTCTTTGATTTATTTGCTGATTAGCTTTGTGCTGAATTTTTGCAGCGCCTATGTCTCCGATGACATTGTGGTGTATCTCAATCTGAATTTTCCGGAAATTACCGTTCCCTCCTTTTTGCTCCACGCAAGCTATCCCACACTCCTGATCACCTTTGTTTCCGTTCTGGTGTGGCTGCTGCTGTCTGTGCTTCATGGCGGCTATTCGCTCTATTCCCTGGGTGTGCGCCGGGGGGAGCAGATGCCCTATACCACCTTGTTTGACGGCTTTGCCTTTGTGGGAAAGCTGATTTTGCTGAACCTAGTCATGTCTATCTTTATTGCGCTGTGGCTGATGCTATTCATTATCCCCGGCATTATCGCCAGCTACCGCTACCGCTTCGCCGTCTATAACCTTTGCGAAAACCCGGAGATCGGCGTGATGGAGGCTATTGAAATGAGCAAGGTTCAAACCGCTGGCTTCAAGGGAGAACTTTTTATCATGGATCTGAGTTTTATCGGTTGGGGCATATTGACCGGGTTCACCGCCGGTATCCTGATGATCTGGCTTTTACCTTATATGACCCAAACGCTTCTGGGCTATTTCCAGCAGGCCAAGCAGATCAAGCAGGTCGGCTATTTTCCGCCCCGGGAGTCCCCCGCAGATGAGCAGAATTTTTAACGAATCCACCTCATATGGAGAAAGTTTTAGTCTTTTAAAGCGTGTTGCTTTTTTTCGAGTCGTTATAATGCACAAAAAGGAGACTTTCAGTCTCCTTTTTGTGTTTTTTTATTTTTTATTTTACT
>JAAXZS010000012.1 GCA_012719745.1 Clostridiales bacterium
GTAATACCCAAAAAGGTAGTTCATAGCTATTAATAGTAGCATCATATTGTAGATCAGGGAAAGGGTTAACAGGGTAACGGTAATTATGCTTATGTCGATAGCGCCTGAGGGTTCGGTTGTAACACTCGACAAAACTCGGAGCCGCAGCAATTACCTGAGCCGCATACTCTTTAAACCCAGGTAGCTCAGCTAAATGTGACACCGGAAGTTCCAGATAGGGAGCCTGCCCTTCATAACGCCGACGGAGAAGGGCTTGCCAGCCGGCTAATCCTAAGTCTTCGGCCCAGTGCTGACCATTCATTTTCTCCAATAGCGCGATAAAGCGGGCTAAGTTTTCCCGGGCACTCTCTTGGTAGCCAGCAGTATTTACTTGCCTAATCGCTGCCAGAAAAGCACTAATCTGCTCTTTGGTGGGAGCTGCCAATACCTCAAAGGTCTCTCCTGGATTTGCTTCCAGTAAAGTAATCTGCTCTGTTGACCAACTACCAGCTCTAAATATCGGTAGCATAACTTCAAGAGTACCAACTTCATCTGTATCGACAATCAAGTTAATAGGGATAGCCCCTAATTCCTGGGCAGCTTGAGCTAATACGAAATTCTTGCACCAAACCCCTGGGTGATAGAAAAGGGGTTGATGGCCGGTCACTAAAATAGGTTGCTGCAGATCAGGTTGAGCCCATTGGGCTGCGATTGCGTAATCACCTAAAACATTTTGCGTATAGCTGATCGCTGCGTCTAAAACCTGTTTGCGCACTCTTTGACGCAGGTCAGCGACCCATCGGGTCTCTGTCCGCTTTTGGTTAGCCTTAATTATCTCTGGCCAGCGGTCCCGAGAAGGAAAAATGAAAAACTCCCCAGACCCCTGGGGAATTAACCACTGTCCCTCTGTAACCTCTTGGTATGCCAAACCGTCCACGCTCCTACACTAACGAACTAAAGCTAGTAATACCTACAACTTCCCGGCTGAAAAAAGGCTCTCCATAGGGGCTGCGGATCAAACGACCAAAATAATGGTTATAACTGTCGATCGATTCAATAACCCCATTCTGTTCCCGCCCGTTACTATTAAATTGGGTTTGGTAAGCTGCTAATGCTACCTTTTTGGCCGCCATTCCGGAAGTGCAATCAAAGACGAAAGCCGGTTCTAAGTGCATCCGGTAATGGTTCGAACTAAAATGATATATTTTTGGCGGATAATGCCGCTCCCCAGCCATAGTAGTCTTAGAAAGTTTAGCATAAAATCGGGCCGCCTCTACCAAGGCTGCACCTGCACGATGGTCAGGGTGGGCATCAACCCAGTAAGGAGCAAAAATAACTTCTGGGCGGATTAAACGGAGGATCTCGGCTACTTTGACCCGGTTTTCTACTGTATCCTCTAAATAACGGTTAGGTAAGTCCATAGTTACCCGAAGGTCTATCCCCAACGCCTCAGCTGCCAATTTACTTTCGGCCAACCGTGTTTCTACACTCCCAGCTGGTGTCGGCTCCCCATTGGTCAAATCGATAATTGCTACTCGGTAACCCTGCTGAACCAATACGTTGATTGTAGCCCCCATGGCAATCTCAGCATCATCTGGATGCGGCGCTAATACAGCAATATCTAC
>JAAXZS010000043.1 GCA_012719745.1 Clostridiales bacterium
ATAAATACCCTCCAGATCCTTTTCGGCCTGCTTGAGGCTGGCGTCAAAGTCGCCGTAAAAGTCGCGGAGCAGGCTCTTCCATTGCTTGTGACCCGTCTCCACCTCGTCAAGCTGCTTTTCCATATTGGCGGTGAACTTCATGTCCACAATATCTTTAAATTTATCGCACATGAGGCCCGTGACCACCTGGCCCAGAGGGGTGATCTTCAGGTATTTACCCTCTTTGACCACATACTCACGGTCCAAAATGGTGGAAACTGTGGGGGCGTAGGTAGAGGGGCGGCCGATGCCGTTTTCCTCCATGGCCCGGATCAGCGTGGCGTCCGTGTAACGGGCGGGGGGCTGGGTAAAATGCTGATCCTTGTCAAAGCTGTCCAGCAGGAGCTTCTCCCCTTCTGTCAGTTGGGGCAAAACGGGCTCCTTTTCTTCTTTTTCCTCGTCCCGACTCTCCTCATACACTGCGGTATAGCCGGAAAATTTCACGCTGCTGGAGGTGGCACGAAAAGCATACTCCCGGGCCGTAATCTCCACACTGACGCTATCGTAAACGGCATTGGCCATCTGGCAGGCCACAAAGCGGCTCCAGATCAGACGGTACAGGCGATACTGCTCCCCTGTGAGATCACCCTTCACCCGTTCGGGCGTCAGTGTTACATCGCTGGGGCGAATGGCTTCGTGGGCGTCCTGCGCCCCGGCCTTGGCCTTGAAGTGGCGGGCCGTATCGGGATAGTAATCCTTGCCATACCGACCCAGAATAAACGCCTTTGCGGAGGCCAAAGCTTCTTCCGACAGACGCAGGGAGTCGGTTCTCATGTAGGTGATGAGGCCCACTGTGCCCTCGCCAGTGATATCCACGCCCTCATAGAGTTGCTGGGCGATGGCCATGGTGCGCCGGGGGGTCATATTCAGCTTGCGGGAGGCCTCCTGCTGCAAGGTGGAGGTGGTAAAGGGGGCGACGGAGAGCGCTGCTTGTCGGTGCGTTTGACGCTCTTTACCGCAAAAGGCTCCTGCTCCACGGCACGGACAATCTCCTCGATCTCGCCGGCGGAGGCAGGCTCGTGCTTTTTGCCGTCCTTCCCATAATAATGGGCCTTGAAATGATGCTTGTCCTCTGTGGAGAGCTGGGCGTCCAGCGTCCAGTATTCCTCCGGCACAAAGGCCTTGATCTCATCCTCTCGCTCCGCCACCATCCGCATGGCCACAGACTGCACACGGCCGGCGGAGAGACCCCGCCGCACCTTTTTCCACAGCAGCGGTGAGAGCTCATAGCCCACGATACGGTCCAGAATGCGACGAGCCTGCTGGGCGTCCACCAGATCCTGATCAATGGCTCGCGGCTCTTCAATGCTCTCCTGCACCACTTTTTTGGTAATCTCGTTAAAGGTCACCCGCTTGGCTTTTTCATCGTCCAGATCCAGCAGCGCCTTCAGATGCCAGGAAATGGCCTCTCCCTCGCGGTCGGGGTCGGTGGCAAGATACACGGTGGAGCTGGTCTTGGCCGATTTCTTCAGGTCACTGATAATATCTTCCTTGCCTTTAATGGGCTTGTAGTTGGGGGTAAAGTCGTCTTCAATGTCCACGCCCAGCTTGCTTTTGGGCAGATCCCGGAGATGACCCATGCAGGCTTTCACCTCATAAGCGGGCCCCAGATACTTCCCAATGGTCTTTGCTTTGGCGGGTGATTCCACGATAACCAGGTTTTTTTCCGTTTTTTTAGCCATAGTTATCCTCCTATTCTTTCACGTCCACCGTGCGGACAAAGCGGCGACCGCCCTGCTGCACGGCAAATCCGTCTATTTCCAAAACAGTCAGTGCCGACAAAACCCTTCGGATGGGAAGCTCTGCTTTTTCAGCCACTTCATCGCTGAGCAGTCCTTCCTCCGCCGACAAGATCCGCATAATGCGGATCTGATCGTCTGTCAGTCCTTCCTGATTTTTGCCTGTATCAATTACTTTTCTTGTTTCCACGGTTTTTGCCGGGTTCTCCTCCGCAGGAGGGAGCACAGGCTTTTCCGGCATTTTCTGCATTTTTTGCTCCGTCTGCCGCAGTTTATGCGGATACCGGGCCTGGTATTCACAAAGGATGTCCCAGCTGCCAGTCACAATGCCCGCCCCATCCCGGATAAGTGCGTTGCAGCCCCGGCTGTCGGGTGCATCCAGAGGACCGGGAACGGCGAAAACCTCCCGCCCCTGCTCCAGCGCCGTGTTGGCGGTAATCAGGGCGCCGCTGCGCTCCGGTGCCTCCACCACCACGGTGGCAAGGCTCAGGCCGCTGATAATACGATTGCGCACGGGGAAATGGGAGCCGATGGCCTCCGTCCCCGGCGGGTATTCCGACAAAAGGACGCCGGAGCGCTCCACATCCTCGTAAAGCCACCGGTTTTCCGCCGGATAGATCACGTCAATGCCGCCGCCCAATACGGCAGCCGTCATACCACCGGCGCGGAGTGCTCCCCGGTGTGCCGCGCTGTCGATGCCCTTTGCAAGGCCCGACACCACCAGTGCCCCCTGTTTTGTCATCTCCCAGCCGAGGCTCTCCGCCGTCCGCAGACCATAGGGGGTACATCTGCGGGTGCCCACCACAGCCACCGCCGCCTCTTCATCAAAAAGAGGCAGACGACCCCGCCAATAAAGAAGCACCGGCGGATCATAGATGCATTTGAGACGGCCCGGATAGGCGGCGTCCTGCAGTGTCAGCAGGTGGATTCCCAGACGCTCGCAGTCACCCAGAATCTCATCCGCCCTTTGCAGAGACTTATTTTCCAGTATAGCTGCCTGAGACGGACGCATCTCCTCCGTCAAAAGCAAATCCTCTTTTTCTGCGTAATAGATATTTTCCGGTGAACCAAAGCGTTCCAGCAAGAGCAGCTTCATCCGGCTGCCAAGGCCCGGCAGCGCCGTGAGCCAAACCCAGTATTTCAGTGCCGCCAAACCTGCCGCCTCCTCTCACCGGTACATTTCCCACAGCAGCACCGTGGCTGCCGCCGCCGCGTTGAGGGACTCGCAGCGCTGGCTCATGGGGATTTTGATGGTGGCATCGCAAAAGGACAGTACCTCCTCTGAAAGGCCTTGTCCTTCGCTGCCGATGGCCACGGCGGCTTTTTCATAGGAAATCTGCCGGGCATCCTTTGTATCGCTGCGCAGGGCTGCCCCGTAAAGGGGAATGCCACTTTTATGCAGAACAGCGATCAACTCCCCCGCGGTACAAGACCACACCGGACGGCGAAACACCGCCCCCATGGTGGCACGCACCGTTTTGGGATTATAGAGATCGGCGCAACCGTTTACCAGAAACAGTCCGTCGCAGTCAAAGGCATCCGCTGTCCGCAGCACCGTACCCACGTTCCCGGGGTCCTGCACGCCGTCCAGCACCACATAATGCCGCCCCATCAGCGTTTCCGGCAGCGGCGGCACATCATCCATCCGGCAGGTAAACAGCACCCCCTGGGGGGATTCCATGGGTGAGACAGACTGCATCACATCCCGGGGGACCAACACCTGCCGACAGGAAAGACTCGCCGGCAGCGGGGTCTCCTCCGTATAAACCACCGTCGTGACAGGAGCGTTCCACGCAAGCGCCTCTGCCAGCAGCTTGGGGCTTTCACACAGAAACTCTCCCTGCTCCGCGCGGTAGCTGCGAGAGGACGCCAGCTTGCGAAGGTGCGTCATCAGGGGATTTTTTCGGCTGGTAATCGTTTCCGTTTTTTTCCTCTCCTCTCAGGCGCAAAAGGCTGACTCAGCCGCTTTACAGGCTGAGTCAGCCGGATATTTGTCAGTCGATGGGCTTCATGGTGGGGAAGAGGATCACGTCCCGGATGGAATCGGAATTGGTGAGCAGCATCACACAGCGGGCGATGCCGATGCCCATGCCACCCGTGGGAGGCATACCGTATTCCAGCGCGGTGATAAAGTCCTCATCCATCATGCCGGCTTCGTCGTCCCCGGCTTCCCTCAGGGCAATCTCATGCTCAAAGCGAGACCGCTGGTCAATGGGATCGTTGAGCTCGGAGAAGGCATTGCCAAATTCCGAATGATTGACAAAGAATTCAAAACGCTCCGTCAGACGGTGGTCGGAGGGAGAACGCTTGGTCAGGGGCGACACCTCCACGGGATACATGGTAATAAAGGTAGGCTGAATCAGATGCTCCTCCACCTTCTGGTCAAAGCACTCATACAGCGCCCGGCCCCAGGTTTGCTCCACGCCGTCCATATCCACGCCCTTGGCCTTGGCGGCCGCCACCGCCTCATTGTCATCGGAGATGGCCATAAAATCAACGCCCACATACTGCTTCACCGCGTCGGCCATGGTCAGACGGGGCCAGCCGGGAGTCAGATCGATGTCCACGCCCTGCCACTGCACCTGATAGGAACCCAAAATTTCCTTGGCGGCGGAGGACAAAATGCCCTCGGCAATGTCCATCATGCCGTGAAAATCGGTATAGGCTTCATAGAGCTCGATGGTGGTGAACTCCGGGTTGTGGCGGGTATCCATGCCCTCGTTGCGGAAAATGCGGCCGATCTCATACACCCGCTCAAAGCCGCCCACAATGAGCCGCTTCAGATTCAGCTCCGTGGCGATACGCATATACATGTCAATGTCCAGCGCGTTGTGGTGGGTGATGAAGGGACGAGCCGTGGCGCCGCCGGAAATGGTGTTGAGTACGGGTGTCTCCACCTCCAGATAGCCGCGCTTGTCCAGATAGGCGCGAACATGCTGGATGAAGCGGGTGCGAATCTCAAAGTTCCGGCGGGATTCCGGGTTCATAATGAGATCCACATAGCGCTGGCGATAGCGCAGTTCCTTATCTGTCAGACCGTGGAACTTTTCCGGCAGGGGCAGCAGGGACTTGCTCAGAAGGGTGATATCCTTCGTCCGCACACTCATCTCGCCCCGCTGGGTGCGGAACACCTCGCCGCGAACGCCCACAATATCGCCGATGTCATATTTTTTGAATCGGTTATAGACCTCCTCGTCCATCTCATCCTTGCGGGCATAGAGCTGGATACGGCCTGTCCTGTCCTGCATATCGCAGAAGGAAACCTTGCCCATGCCCCGTTTGGACATCAGGCGGCCCGCCACAGTGACCTCCGTCCCCTCCAGCGCATCAAAGGTATCTTTGATTTCCTGGGCGTGATGGGACACCTGAAAATACGTCTGCTCAAAGGGATCCATACCCGCATCCTGCAGCGCTTTCAGCTTGTCGCGGCGTACCCGCAGAATCTCTCTTAGATCCTGCTGTGTTTCCATTGCTTCCCGATTCTGTTCTGCCATTTTTTTGGTCTCCTTATCTTTCGATCTTCTCCACGCGGTAATGAATCACACCGCGGGGTGCCTCCACGCTGATTTCATCCCCCGGACGGGAGCCCATCAGGGCCTTGCCGAAGGGAGAGTCCTCGGAAACGGCATGATGCATCACGTCCGCCTCCTGGGAACCTACAATTTTATAGACGGGCAGTTCCTTCCCGTTTGCCAGATTGGTCACCACCACCCGGCAGCCGATGGACACCTTATCGGAGTCCGCCTCAGCCTCGTCCACGATCACGGCATGGAGCAAAATCTCCTCCAGCTCCGCAATGCGGGAATACAGCTTGCCTTGTTCATTTTTTGCCTCGTCATACTCACTGTTTTCGGAAAGATCGCCAAAACCGCGGGCTTCCTTAATCAATTCCGCAATTTCATCGGCACGGGTGGTCTTGCTGAAATCCAGTTCTTTTTTCAGCTGGTCATACCGTGCCTGGCTCATTTTAAACTCTTTTACCATAATTGTCCGATCCTTTCTATCCTCAGTATGGGCACAAAAATGATACCTATACCATTATTATATTATGATATGTCATGTTGCATTATAGAGAGTTTCGCAAGCCCTGTCAAGCAAAGAATGTGAGGGTTTTTACACGGATTGCCTCCAAAGAAAGCCTTCCCGCTTCAAAAAGCGCTGTTATCAGTTGAGAAGTAACCGGCCTGTCACCGATCCAGGCCACCGTCTCCGGCGGCAGTTCATAGGTGATGATCTGCCGCCGGCAGTTCCGCCCCAGATCAATGACGGGGGTCTTCTCCGCCGTGGGCGGCTCATCCAGAAAGCTGACAATCAGGTCGGGCTTTTGCCCGGCAGAGGACGGTGAGACGCCATAGCGAAAGCGCAGCTCCCGCTCCAGTTCCCGGCTCCCGTTTTGAAAAGAAAGCCGGAGGTATCGGCATTTTTCTGCCAGGAGACGGCCGGCTTGGCAGGCCTCTTTCGTCTCCCCCGTTGCATAGATAGCGGCGGTGGCGGCGGAGAGGGGCATCTTTTCTTCTACGCAGGTCAGATATACCAGCTGTTCCAGCAGACGGGCGCGGAGTCCCTCCTCCGGCAGGGGAACGATACCCGCTGCGCGAAAGGCGTCCTCCCACGGAAAGTGTTGGGGAAAAACAGCCCGGCGGACGCCCGCCTCTTTCATTTTTCCGATGGTACGCCGCAGGCGCCGGTCAAAAAACAAACCGCCCCGCCGGCCAACTTCTATCGTCAAAAAGCAGACGCCGCAGATGGATTCCCGGCGCAGCGCCACACGCCCCTTCCCTGTCTCCTGCCAGTCAATATATCCAAACATAAAACAGCCCTCCCGCACCATGTGTATGGCGTGGGAGGGCTCAATATGCCGTCTTACCAATCGTAGGGAATGTAGCCGGGCAGATAGGTCAGCGGGTCGATGCGGCCACCGCCCTCCCTGATCTCATAGTGGAGATGGGGGCCGGTGGAGTTGCCGGTGGAGCCCACACGGCCAATGACTTGCCCCTGAGAAACCGTCTGGCCCTCACTGACCAAGATGGCGCTCATATGGGCATAGAGCGTGGTATTGCCATCACCGTGCTGCACCACCACATAGTTGCCGTAACCACCGCCCCAGGGCCCGTCGGTGAGAATCACCACACCGGATTTGGTGGCGTAGATGCTGCTGCCGTAGCTGGCGCCGATGTCCACGCCAAGGTGATATGTACTGCCGATACCGCCGGGAGACTCACGAGGGCCGAAGGGAGACGTCACAAGGCGGGTGTCGGTGGGCCAGATATAGCCACCACTAGAGGGAGTCTCCGAGGAGGAGCTGTCAGGGGGCACCACCGGGCGTTCCGCCGCCTGGATCTTATTCTCAATCTCAGCGGCGGCCGCACTCTCGGCATCATACAACGCCTGATAACCGCTCTGGGTGCTCTCATACTCCGATACAAGCTGCTCGGCGGCGGCAATCTGCTGCTCCAGCTCCGCCTTGCTGCTGTTAAGTGTCTCCTTCTGGGTCTCCAGATCCGCTTTTTTCGTCTCCAACTCTGTCTTATCCTGTGCCAGCTGCTCTCGCAGGTCGCGCAGCGTCTTAATGACGCTCTGGTCGTGTTCCATAATCTCGTTGATAAAATCGATCCGGCTTAGGAGATCGGCAAAGCTGGTGGCTTTGAACAGCACAGCCCAGTAAGAGATAGTGCCGCGTTCCTCCTCGTCCCGCACCTGCGCGCAGAAGAGGTCATACTGCATCTTCTCTTTTTCCTCATTCTCGGCAATCTGCTGTGTGATGGAGGCAATCTGCTGGTTGCTGTCTTCGATCTGTGTGGAAACCAGGTCAATTTCCTGACGAATCACTTCATTTTGCTGATCCATCAGTGATTTTTGGTCCAGTACATCGGATTTCTTCGCCTTGGCATCGGCAATCTGCTGGGCATACTGAGCCTTCTGCGCCTGCTTTTCCTCCAGCTGCTCCTGCAGCGTGGCGGCATAGGCCACAGGACGGCCTGCTGTCAATGCCATTGCTCCCACCAGCAGCAGGGCAAACAGGGCTGAAAAGATCTTTCGTGTCCGCTTCATTTTTTCTCCTCCGTCTTCTTACACTTGCAGGAATTTTCGGATGGCTGTCAAACTGCCGCCCACGCCGATAACAATACCGGCTGCGGCAAAGACGCCCGCCACAGGCGCCCAGATATTCCCGAACGGAACCACAGATACCAGCTGCAACGTATCGGAGTTGGCAATTCCCCTGGCCACCGCTTCATAAAGAAGCCACTGCAGTCCAAAGGCAACAGCCGCGCCGCAAAAGCCAAACAACAACCCCTCAAACACAAAGGGCCAGCGAATAAAGCCGTTGGTGGCACCCACCATTTTCATAATGGCAATCTCGTCCCGCCGGTCAAAGGTGGTAAGCTTAATGGTGTTGGAAATGATAAACACCGACACCACAAACAAAATGGTAATGAGGGCAATGCTGATAACACTGGCAATGTTTCGCAGGGTTACAAAGCCGTTGGAAATATCCTCATCGGCCCGCACCTTTTCAATGCCGGAAACACCCCTGACGGCCTCAATGGTTCCCTTCATCTGATCCGGGTCGGTCAGATGCAGCACATAGCGGTTACGGAAAATACCGGCCTCCAGATCGCTGTACAAGTCGTCCTCATCATACTTCTGTACATATTCGTCCCGGGCCTGCTGGCGGGAAACAAAGGTGCAGTCGGACACATTATCGACGACGGAGAGCTGAGAGTGCAGTGCCTGCGCCTGTTCATCCGTCAGGTCATCCGACACGAAAGCCAGAATGGCGTTTTCCTTTTGCAAATCCTTCAGGTTCTGGTTGGCATTCACCGCCACAAGCGAAAAGGTTCCCATAATCAGCAGGCACGCCACTGTAATACCGATGGCTGCAAAGGACATAAAACCATGAGAGAACATATTGGATATGCCCTCTTTGAAAAAATAACTTAAATTGTGTTTCATCTCTCAGACCTCATAGCTTCCCAGACCGTCGCTGACCACCTTGCCCTCGTCGATCATGATGATGCGCTTGCCCAGACGGTTCACCAGTTCCTTTTCATGGGTCACCACCAAAACGGTGGTCCCCAGGGCGTTGATGCGCTCCAGCAGTGTCATGATCTCCAGTGAGCGGCCGGGGTCCAGGTTGCCGGTAGGCTCATCAGCCACAATGGTGGCCGGATTGTTCACCAGCGCCCGGGCAATGGCTACACGTTGCTGCTCGCCGCCGGAAAGCTCGTCGGGATAGCGGTTCATCTTATTTTCCAGACCCACCAGCTCCAGCACATAGGGAATGCGATTTTTTACCTCCCGGGGGGCGGCATCTACTGCCCGCATGGCAAGGCTCAGATTGTCATACACCGTTTTCTTCCCGATCAGGCGAAAGTCCTGAAAGATCGTGCCGATGGTGCGGCGCATATAGGGAATCTGCCACTCCCCAATATTGCTGAGGCTAAATCCGTTGGCCATAATGCGGCCATCATTGGGAATGATCTCCCCTGTTAAAAGCTTAATAATCGTGGACTTTCCGGAGCCTGACGGTCCCACGAGAAATACAAACTCTCCGTCCTCGATGGAAAAGGAAATGCCCTTGAGCGCTTCTGTTCCATTATCATACGTCTTGATGACGTCTGTAAATCGAATCATATTCTTCTCTTATCCTATCTCCGCAAAAAGCGGCGCAGCCGCTTTCTTTTCGTCATATTTTGTCTGATTAACATTATAAGCAAAAAGTTACAAAATGGCAACAGGCAAGATATGAATATTCCGTTAAATTCAGGAATTATTCATTGGGCAAAAAATCCCGGAAGCCATGGCTTCCGGGATTCGTGTCTGTCTCAGGCTTCAATTCCTCGGCTGGTCAGATATTTTTTCACCATTAATGCCACCTTAAAGGTAATGGCATCGTCAAACTCCCGCAGATCAAGTCCGGTCAGTTTTTTAATCTTTTCCAGACGGTAGACCAGCGTATTGCGGTGAACAAACAGTTTTCTGGCCGTCTCAGAGACGTTCAGATTGTTTTCAAAGAACTTATAAATGGTAAAAAGCGTCTCCTGATCCAGTGCATCAATGGGGTTTTTCTTAAAAACCTCCTGCAAAAACATCTCGCACAACGTGGTAGGCAGCTGATAGATCAAACGACCGATACCGAGGTTCTCGTAGTTAATGATGTAGCGCTCGGTGTCAAACACCTTGCCCACTTCGATGGCAATCTGCGCTTCCTTATAGGATTTTGCCAGATCCCGCAGGTGGCAGGCCACGGTACCGATGCCCACAAATACACGGCTTTCGCCGCCTACGCGCAGCGCCTCCTCCAGCTGGGCCGCCACACGCTCCAGCTCGCGACCGCTAATATTTTCAGGCAGCTGATGGATCAGAGCCACATCCGCCTCTCCCACGCTGATGACAAAGTCATTCTGCCGGTCAGGGAAGAGATTCTGAATAACATCCAGGGGGATCGTCTCGGTGCGATCATCAATAGGCCGAATGACAAAGACACCCCGGGGCACCTCCGCCGCCACATGGAGCTCTTTGGCCCGCATGTAAATATCACTGAGCAAGATATTGTCGGAGATAATGTTCTTAATAAATGAACCCTTATCGTGTTTTTCCTCATAATAGGACTTGGCGGAATTCAGAGCCACCGCCGCCATGGCGCAGACAGTTCTGCCCACGCTGTCCTCACCGCTGGCAAACACCGCGTAATCAAACTGATTGCCCCAACCGGGGAGCGCCTTGAAAGTCTTGTTTTCCAGCGCCACACAGTTTCCCTCCGACGCATTGATGACCTCCACATATTTGGGCCACTTTTTGCCGATGCCGGTCAATTCGCTGCAAGCGATCACCGTTCCTTCCGCGTCGATAACGCCGATGGTTCGATCGGTGGTCTCCTTAAACTGCAGGACAACATTCTGAAAAATTCTCCCTGACATGGTTCTCCTCCCGCCTAACCGGCCTGTGGGTATTTTGTGCAATATGCCAAGCCGTTACCGTCATTATATCGTCAGAATCACGATTTTGCAAGTAGAATTTTCTTTTTTCAACAAAATTCCAGTATTTATTTCTCTGTTCTATCTAAAATTTAACCATTATAGCGTTTGCAGCATCTCTTCTTCTTCCTTTGTCAGCAGGCGAAACGCACCTCTGGGTAGAGAATCCTCCAATGCCAGGGGACCCATAGAGAGGCGCTTTAGATATGTCACCTTTTTACCTCGGGCAGCCAGCATACGCTTAACCTGATGAAATTTTCCCTCCCGGAGGGTAACCTGTGCCTCCTGGGGAGAGAGTATCTCCAATTCAGCCGGCATACAGACAAGGCCATCGCCCAGAACCATTCCCTCAGCAAAGGCCTTGCAGTCTTCCTCGTTCAATTCGCCCTCCACCCGGGCGTAATATATTTTATCTACATGATTTTTGGGACTCAGCAGACGGTGGGCCAGTTCTCCGTCGTCGGTCAGCAGCAGCAGACCCTCCGTATCCTTATCCAGACGGCCCACAGGAAAAAGTTTCTGCATATCCGGTGGCAGCAGGGACAGCACAGTGGGGCTTTGCGCGTCCTCCGTGGCAGAGAGCAGCCCGGCCGGCTTATGCAGCAGCACATAGGTATGCCGCCGGTACCCCAGATCCCGGCCATCCAACAAAATCTCCGTCGTCTCTGGGTCATACTTTTCCTCCGGCGCGGAGGCGGGCCGGCCATCCACCAAGATGCGTCCCTCTTTAATCAGTTGTTTAATCTCCCGCCGGGATTTTTTCCCGGTGGCACTGATAATCTTATCCAGCCGCAGCTTTTCCATCATCGGTTCACTCCGCTTTCTATTTCTTCATTTTATAGATATGGTATCATAATTTCTCTCAAAAGGGAATAAGTTGGGGGACAGGAGGAGGGTCTGTTATGGTTGTATTTCATGTGAAATTTTCAAAAAAAAGAGCCGTCATTCTGGCGGCATCTCTGGTACTGGTGGTGGCGCTGGGGCTTTTGCTGGGTGGGTGCTTTCATAAAAAAGCCGCCAGTAACGGCAAAACAGCCACCGGCGTGACCACCAACGAGGACCGGATTGCCTATCTGCTGCAATACGGCTGGCAGGTAAAGCCCGATCCGGTGGAATCCATGGATCTCATGGTGCCGGAAACGCTGACGGACGCCTATCAGTCCTATGAGGAGCTGCAAAAGCAGCAGGGCTTCTCTCTGGCGGATTACTGCGGCAAACAGGTAACCCGCTATACCTACACGGTGACAAACTATCCGGATGTTGCCGACGGTGTGCAGGCCAATTTGTATATCTGTGAAAGCACCGTCATCGCCGGCGATATTATCTGTCTGGGTGAAAATGGTTTTCAGGCAGGCCTGACATTTCCTTCCGGCAAGTCCTGACAGCCTGTCAGCGCGCTGCTCCCTGGTTCCGGACCAGCGCACGGGCTGACCGACGCAGGAAAACGGCAAAAGCAAGGCAGGTCAGCATACCGCCGGCCTGGGCCACCATCTGCACAGCCTGATTGGCCGTTGGGGTGTAGAAGGCAAGGCAGGTCAGGACAGCGCAAATCAAATAGGCGATCCAAACAGGGGTCGCCATATGTCCTTCCTGTCCAATGGATCGCAGTACACTCTTGGTCCCCCGGCAGAGATAGACCACGGTTCCGATTTCGCAGACCACGGAGAGAATCTGCACAAAGCTGTATACGCTGACGCCCAAAAGCGTCAGGAGCCAGCAAAGCGCGTTGAGCAGCACGGCGAAAAAGGCCACGGAATACTCGTGGCTGACGCCCAGACGGTGGAGCCCCCGAGTGGCAAATAACTGGATCAGCACATAACCCAGAGACATCATAACTGTCGCCGCCTGCTGGGCTGCCCCGGAAATAGCGGTATAGACAATAATTGAGAGCAAAATCATCAGCATCTGACCGATATAAATCAGAAAAAGGTTTTTGGCGGTGGTCAATCGGGCGTTCTCTTGTTCCATACGGCAGATTCTCCTCCGTTTTGAAATGACAGCTTTCCGGTTTCACAGGGAAATGTGTTGCTTGTAGTATAGCATGGATTCTCCCTGTGCTCAACCACATTAAGCATATCTGCCCCCCCGCAGCGCAAAAAACAGCAGGACTTTCGTCCTGCTGTTTTCTTATAAGCAATACTTACTTATCCTGGATCTCGATAACAACGCCGGAACCCACGGTACGGCCACCTTCACGGATAGCAAAACGCAGACCGTTTTCGATAGCGATGGGGGTGATCAGCTCGACCTTCATGTCGACGTTATCGCCGGGCATGCACATCTCAGTGCCTTCGGGCAGAGTGATGACGCCGGTCACGTCGGTGGTACGGAAGTAGAACTGGGGACGATAGTTATTGAAGAAAGGAGTATGACGGCCGCCTTCTTCCTTGTTCAGGACGTAAACCTGGCCGACAAACTTGGTGTGTGGATGAATGGAACCGGGTTTGGAAAGAACCTGGCCACGCTCCACTTCGGTCTTGGCAACACCGCGCAGCAGAGCGCCGATGTTATCGCCGGCTTCTGCGAAGTCCAGCAGCTTGTGGAACATTTCGATACCGGTGATAACGGTCTCGCGCTTCTCTTCCTGCAGGCCGACAATTTCGACCTTCTCGTTGAGCTTCAGCATACCACGCTCCACACGGCCGGTCGCAACAGTACCACGGCCGGAGATGGTGAACACGTCCTCAACGGGCATCAGGAAGGGCAGCTCGTCGTTACGGGCGGGGGTGGGAATCCAGGTGTCAACAGCAGCCATCAGTTCCTTGATGCAGGCATACTCGTGCGCATCGGGATCCTTGGATTCGGAAACCAGCGCGTTCAGAGCGGAGCCGCGGATGATGGGGGTGTCGTCGCCGGGGAAGCCATAGAAGCTGAGCAGCTCGCGGACTTCCATCTCAACCAGCTCCAGCAGTTCCTCGTCGTCCACCTGATCGCACTTGTTCAGGAAGACCAGCACGGAAGGAACGTTCACCTGGCGGGCCAGCAGCAGATGCTCGCGGGTCTGAGCCATGGGGCCGTCGGAAGCGGCGATAACCAGAATAGCACCGTCCATCTGAGCAGCGCCGGTAATCATGTTCTTGATATAGTCGGCATGGCCCGGGCAGTCAACGTGAGCATAGTGACGGTTTTCCGTCTCGTACTCAACGTGGGCGGTGTTGATGGTAATGCCGCGCTCTCTCTCTTCGGGAGCCTTATCGATGGAAGAATAGTCGGTGTAGTCAGCCTTGCCCTGCAGTGCCAGCCACTTGGTAATGGCAGCGGTCAGAGTGGTCTTGCCATGGTCGATATGACCGATGGTGCCGATGTTAACATGGGGCTTTGTTCTCTCAAATTTCTGCTTAGCCATTTGAAAAAATCCTCCTTAACAATTTTGCATAATTATAGTGCAATGAATTTTCACATATCATTGCCATTTTACAGTATTTGTTCCTGAAAATCAATCATTATTTGCCGATTTAACTTTTATCGCGGCCACAACGCTGATCAATCAGTTTTTCCTGAATGCTCTTGGGAATTTCAATATAGTGGCTGGGTTCCATGGTGTACTGGCCACGGCCCTGGGTACGGGAGCGGAGGTTGGTGGCGTACCCAAACATTTCCGCCAGAGGGACAAAAGCGTCGATCTGCTGCGCGCCGGAGCGGGCTTCATAACCCTGGATCTGGCCGCGGCGGGAATTCAAATCGCCAATGACATCGCCCATATACTCATCGGGCACAATAGCGCTGACCTTCATGATGGGCTCCAGCAGCGTAGGCTCGGCCTTACGCATAGCCTCCTTAAAGGCCATGGAACCGGCAATCTTAAACGCCATTTCGGAGGAGTCAACTTCATGATAGGAGCCATCGTACAGTGTTACCTTCACATCGACCACCGGGTAGCCGGCCACAACGCCGGAGAGCATAGCTCCCTGAATACCGGCATCCACCGCAGGGATATACTCCTTGGGGACGGCGCCGCCCACAACAGCGTTGATAAACTCGTAGCCCTTGCCGGACTCGTTGGGCTCCAGGCGAATCTTGACATGGCCGTATTGGCCCTTACCACCGCTCTGGCGGGCATACTTGGTATCCTGCTCCACCTTCTTGCGGATGGTTTCCTTATAGGCGACCTGAGGTGCGCCCACGTTGGCTTCCACCTTAAACTCACGCAGCAGACGATCCACAATGATCTCCAGATGCAGCTCGCCCATGCCGGCGATGATAGTCTGTCCGGTTTCCTCGTCCGTCCAGGTACGGAAGGTGGGATCCTCCTCTGCCAGCTTGGACAGAGCAATACCCATCTTTTCCTGACCGGCCTTGGTCTTGGGTTCGATAGCCACGCGAATCACGGGGTCGGGGAATTCCATGGACTCCAGCACAATGGGGTGCTTTTCGTCGCACAGTGTATCGCCGGTGGTAGTGTTCTTCAGACCCACAGCCGCGGCAATATCACCGCTGTAAACCGCCTCAATATCCTCGCGGTGGTTGGCATGCATCTGCAGAATACGACCCAGGCGCTCCCGGTGTCCCTTGGTAGCGTTGAGCACGGAGGAACCCGTGGACAGCGTACCGGAATAAACCCGGAAAAATCCCAGACGGCCCACATAGGGGTCAGTCATGATCTTAAATGCCAGCGCGGCAAAGGGCTGGTCATCGGACGGATGACGCTCCTCCTCCTCGTCGGTCTTGGGGTTGGTGCCGGTAACGGCCGGGACGTCAGTGGGTGCGGGCATATAGTCCACAATGGCGTCGAGCAGCTTCTGCACGCCCTTGTTGCGGTAGGAAGAGCCGCAGGTGACGGGTACCATCTCCACCGCGACGGTGGCCTGGCGAATCGCCTTGCGGATCTTGTCCGTGGGGATGTCCTGTCCTTCCAGATACATCTCCATGATCTCATCGTCGAACATGGACACAGCATCCAGCAGCTTCTCACGATACTCCTTGGCAAGATCCATCATGTCCTCGGGAATCGGTTCCACGCGCATGTCCTTGCCCAGCTGATCGTAATAAATATCGGCGTCCATCTCCACCAGGTCGATAATCCCCTTGAAGGTATCCTCTTTCCCGATGGGAAGCTGGATCGGCACGGCGTTGCACTTCAGACGATCTTTGATCATGTCCAGCACGTGGAAGAAATCCGCGCCGGTGATGTCCATCTTATTGACGTAAATCATCCGGGGAACATGATAGTGATCTGCCTGACGCCAAACTGTTTCGGACTGGGGTTCTACGCCGCCCTTGGCACACATGACGGTGACGGAACCATCCAGGACGCGCAGAGAACGCTCCACCTCAACAGTAAAGTCCACATGTCCCGGGGTGTCGATGATGTTGATGCGTGTCTGAGGGAACTGATTCTTGGCGCCCTTCCAATAACAGGTGGTTGCTGCGGAGGTAATGGTGATACCACGTTCCTGCTCCTGCTCCATCCAGTCCATGGTGGCAGTACCCTCGTGCGTCTCGCCCAACTTATAGTTGACGCCCGTGTAGTACAGAATACGTTCTGTCGTGGTTGTCTTTCCTGCATCAATGTGGGCCATGATGCCGATGTTTCTTGTATTTTCCAGTGTAACCTTTCTCGGCATACCGTTCTCCTTTTTCTTAGTGTCCGCTTTCTTACCAGCGGAAATGGGCGAATGCCTTGTTGGATTCGGCCATCTTGTGTGTATCTTCGCGTTTCTTCACGGCGCTGCCGGTATTGTTGGCGGCATCCATGATTTCTCCTGCCAGGCGCTCAGCCATGGTTCTCTCGCTGCGTGCGCGGGAGTAAGCGGTCAGCCAGCGCAGACCCAGGGTCTGACGACGGGCGGGACGAACTTCCATAGGAACCTGATAGGTGGCACCGCCTACACGGCGAGCCTTGACTTCCAGGCTGGGCATGATGTTTTCCATGGCCTGGTTGAACACTTCCAGAGGCTCTTTTTCCGTCTTTTCCTTAATGGTTTCAAAGGCGGTATAGACAACCTTCTGGGCAACGCCCTTTTTCCCGTCCAACATAATGCTGTTGACCAGCTTGGTCACCAGCACAGAGTTGTACATAGGATCGGGCAGAATTTCTCTTTTGGGAACATTACCTCTTCTGGGCACTATGCTTCCCTCCTTCATAATCAATATGATTTCATAGGTACTCAGCAGCCGTAATCGGCTGTTGTACGGCCTGCCAAAGAGGTGTTATATATAAAACCTTTTCGGCAAAGCGCAGTTTCAATGCGGGGATAGGGTTATTTGCTCTTGGGCTTCTTGGCACCGTACTTGGAGCGAGCCTGCATACGACCCTGTACACCCTGGGTATCCAACGTACCGCGGATAATGTGGTAGCGAACACCGGGGAGGTCCTTTACACGGCCGCCGCGAATCATCACCACAGAGTGTTCCTGCAGAGAATGACCGACGCCGGGAATGTAGGCAGTCACTTCATAGCCATTGGTAAGACGCACACGAGCGATCTTGCGCAGAGCGGAGTTAGGCTTCTTGGGGGTAGCCGTTCTGACAGCCGTGCAGACACCGCGCTTCTGGGGAGAAGACAGATCGGTTTCTTTGTTCTGCAGGGTGTTGAGACCCTTCTGCATAGCGGGAGAAGCGGACTTATAGGTAGCCTGTTTTCTGCCCTGCTTGACCAACTGATTAAAAGTAGGCATTCAATGAACTCCTTTCTAAAAATTCGCGGAAGACAATGCTTCCTGTATTTTCCACGGAATCATATAAAATTATTCCGGAAAAATCAATCTTTCAGCAGCACCGCCACGGCAGCGCCCACCTCAATGGAGAAGGCTTTGCCCAGCTGTGCCCGGTTAAAAACCGTTTCCACGGGGATCTGCCCTTCCCGGCAGGCCTCCATCAACGGCGCGAGCAGCCTGGGGTCGGCGTCACAGGCAAAATAGACCTTTGCCGCCCGGTTTTCGCGGATAGCGCGGCCCGACTGTTTGATGCCCGTGACCTTCGCCCTGGCGGTCAGTTCCTCCAGCACGTTGATTCCCCCTGTTGGCATAGCAAAATTCGCGGAATGAATTCCCGCGCAATTTAGAATTATAGCACAGGGAATGTATACCGTCAAGTGGGTTTTCTCCAAAATTTTATGATTTTCATAAAATAAAGGGGATATTTTCTACAAAAAAGTCAAAACATCCACTGTGCTGATAACAACATTTACGAAAAATAATGTCACACCGCAAATTAGCAGGGGCCGCCGCAGGATTTTCTCCCGCGGCTGCTCCTGCATGGGGAAAGAATTTACTCTTCGACAGGTGCTTCCTCGGCAGGCGCTTCTTCCGATTCAGCCGGTTTCTCTTCGGGAACCAGTTCCTCGGCGAATTCGCGGTAAGCGGTAAGTCCCGCGCCGGCAGGAATCAGCTTGCCGATAATGACATTCTCCTTCAGGCCCACCAGATGGTCTACCTTGCCCTTGATGGCGGCCTCGGTCAGGACCTTGGTCGTCTCCTGGAAGGAAGCGGCGGAAAGGAAGGAATCCGTTGCCAGAGAAGCCTTAGTAATACCCATCAGAAGCTGGGTATAGGTGGCCTCCTGCAAAGGTTCGCCGTCCTCGCGCACCTCACCGGCGGCGATACGGGCGCGCACCCTGGCGTTGGCGTCCTCCACTTCCAGCACATCCACCATGGCGCCGGAGAGCAGTTCCGTGTCGTTGGCATCCTCAATACGCACCTTGCGCATCATCTGGCGGACAATGACCTCGATATGCTTATCGTTGATGTCCACGCCCTGCTGACGGTACACCTTCAGGACTTCCTGAATGAGGTAGTTGTGGACAGACGAAGCACCGCGGATGCGCAGCACATCGTGGGGATTGAGTGCGCCGTCCTGCAACTGCTTGCCCTGTTCCACCACATCGCCGTCCCGCACCAGCAGGCCGGTATGGGGAACGGAATAGGTGCGCGTGTCGCCGTCGGGAGCCGTAATAATAATATTGAGCAGACTACCCTTGGTGGCTTCCTCGAATTTGACCGTACCGGCAATCTCGGAAAGGGTGGCCATCTTCTTGGGCTTGCGGGCCTCAAACAGTTCTTCCACTCGGGGAAGGCCCTGGGTAATGTCGCCGCCGGCAACGCCGCCGGTGTGGAAGGTTCGCATGGTCAGCTGGGTACCGGGCTCACCGATGGACTGCGCGGCGATAATGCCGACAGCCTCGCCAGGGCCTACCGGCTGAGAGGTGGCCAGGTTCATGCCGTAGCACTTGGCGCAGACACCGCTGTGAGCCTTGCAGGTCAGCACGGTGCGAATCTCGGCCGAGCGAATATCAAACTTCTCCAGAAGCTCGGCGTCCTTGTCAGTCATCATGTGATCCTTGGAAACCAGTACCTCATCGGTACCGGGCTTCATAATGTCATGCACCGGGAAACGGCCGCGGATACGCTCGGAGAACCGCTCGATCACCTGACCACCCTCGGAAATTTCGGACACCAGAATACCCTTCTGCACGCCGCAGTCATCCTCGCGAATGATGACATCCTGGCAGACATCCACCATGCGGCGGGTCAGATAGCCGGAGTCGGCGGTACGCAGAGCCGTATCGGCCAGTCCCTTACGGGCACCTCGGGAAGAGGTAAAGTATTCCAGCACCGACAGGCCTTCACGGAAGTTAGCCTTGATGGGGATTTCGATAGTCTTACCGGCGGTGTTGGCCATCAGGCCGCGCATACCGGTTAGCTGACGGATCTGCTTCATGGAACCACGGGCGCCGGAATCGGCCATCATGAAGATGGGATTGTACTTATCCAGGCTGGCAGTCAGAGCGTCGGTAACATCGTTGGTGGTCTTTTCCCATTCGGCCACTACCATCTTGTAGCGTTCCTCATTGGTGATAAAGCCCATGTTGTACTGCTCTTCGATGTCCACCACGCGCTCTTCCGTCTCGTTGATGAGGCGGTACTTGTCGTCAGGCACTGTCATATCAGCGATGGAGATGGTGATGGAACCGCGGGTGGAATACTTGTAGCCGGTGGCCTTAATATTGTCCAGCACCTCGGCGGCGATGGTGAAGCCGTACTGCTTAATGGTGCGGTCCACGATCTTGCCCAGCAGCTTCTTGCCACAGGTCTCGGTAATCTCATAATCAAAGAAATGCTCGCCGGGAGTGCCATCCTCATTGAAGCGCTTCACAAAGCCCAGCTCCTGAGGAATATTGCGGTTGAAAATAATGCGGCCAGGGGTGGCGTTGACGATATGATACAGCTTTTCGCCGTTCCACTCCTTGCTGACGCGGACACGAATGGGTTGGTGCATACCGATGACATGCTCGTTGTAGGCCATCAGTGCCTCATCCTCATTGCGGTAGACATTGAGCAGCTGCTCGTTCTCTTCTCTTTCCTTGCCTTCCAGCTCCTTGAGGCTCTTGCCCACCAGAGAAAAGTCAAGTTCCTCGGGCCAGTACGCGTCATTATCCATCTGGGACACGCCGTTTTCAAAGCGCTCAAATGTCAGGTAGTAGGAGCCCAATACCATATCCTGGGTAGGCACGGTGACAGGGCCACCATCCTGCGGACGCAGCAGGTTGTTGGCTGACAACATCAGCAGTCTTGCCTCGGCCTGCGCTTCAGCGGACAGGGGTACATGGATGGCCATCTGGTCGCCATCAAAGTCAGCGTTGAAGGCGGTGCAGTTCAGGGGGTGCAGCTTCAGAGCGCGGCCCTCCACCAGCACCGGTTCAAAGGCCTGAATGCCCAGACGGTGCAGGGTCGGCGCGCGGTTAAGCATGACGGGGTGATCCTTGATAATCTCGTCCAGTGCATCCCACACCTCTGTGCGGCCCTTATCCACCATCTTTTTGGCGGACTTAATATTGTTGGCGGAACCGTCCTCCACCAGCTTCTTCATAATGAAGGGGCGGAAGAGTTCCACAGCCATTTCCTTGGGTACGCCGCACTGATAGATCTTCAGCTCGGGGCCGACCACGATAACGCTACGGCCAGAGTAGTCCACGCGCTTGCCCAGCAGGTTCTGGCGGAACCGTCCCTGTTTGCCCTTGAGCATGTCGCTGAGGGACTTGAGGGCCCGGTTGTTGGCGCCGGTGACAGGACGGCCACGGCGGCCGTTGTCGATGAGGGCGTCCACAGCCTCCTGCAACATCCGCTTTTCATTGCGGACGATGATGTCGGGTGCCTTGAGCTCCATGAGCCGCTTGAGCCGGTTATTCCGGTTGATGACGCGGCGGTAAAGGTCGTTTAAGTCGGAGGTGGCGAAACGGCCGCCGTCCAGCTGTACCATGGGGCGCAGCTCCGGGGGAATCACCGGAAGCACGTCAATGATCATCCACTCCGGCTTGTTGCCGGAGATACGGAAGGCATCTACCACTTCCAGACGCTTGACGATCCGGGTTTTCTTCTGGCCGGAGGCGCTTTTCAGCTCCGTGTGCAGCTGCTCGGACAGGGCGTCCAGATCAATCTGCTTCAGAAGCTTTTTAACGGCCTCGGCGCCCATGCCGGCGTCAAAATCGTCCTCATATTTTTCCCGCATGTCGCGGTACTCTTTTTCGGAAAGGATCTGATCCTTAATCAGGGGCGTTTCGCCGGGGTCGGTGACGATATAGGCGGCAAAATACAGAACCTTCTCCAAGATTCTGGGAGAAATATCCAGAAGCAGTCCCATACGGGAGGGAATCCCCTTGAAATACCAGATGTGGGAAACAGGGGTGGCCAGTTCAATGTGGCCCATGCGTTCCCGCCGCACCTTAGCGCGGGTAACCTCTACGCCGCAGCGGTCGCAGATCTTGCCCTTGTAACGAATCTTCTTATACTTGCCGCAGTGGCACTCCCAGTCCTTGGTGGGCCCGAAGATCCGCTCGCAGAACAGGCCGTCCCGTTCGGGCTTGAGTGTGCGGTAGTTGATGGTCTCCGGCTTTTTCACCTCGCCGTAAGACCACTCACGAATCATTTCCGGAGAAGCGATCCCAATTTTAATGGCGTCAAATATTGCGTAACTCATATCTTAAAGCTCCTCCTCTCAAATATTCTCGTCGCTGTCATCGTCGCTGTCAAAGGAGGCTTCCACCTCGTCATCGGCCACAACGTCAAAGCCGGCATCGGCCAGCTCCTCATCGGCAGCATAGCGGTTCTCTCTTTCATCTTCAGCATCCATGCGGGCCAGGTTAAAGGTGTCCATGGCATCCTCATCCTCTTTCAACTCGATCTGGTCGCCGTTCTTATCCAGCACCTGAATATCCAGGCACAGGGACTGCAGCTCTTTGACCAGCACCTTGAAGGATTCCGGTACGCCGGGGGTGGGTACATTGTGACCCTTGACAATGGCTTCGTAGGTGCGGACACGGCCGGTGACATCGTCGGACTTCACCGTCAGGATCTCCTGCAGCGTATAGGACGCGCCGTAGGCTTCCAGTGCCCACACTTCCATTTCGCCGAAGCGCTGGCCGCCAAACTGGGCCTTGCCGCCCAGGGGCTGCTGGGTTACCAGAGAGTAGGGGCCGGTGGAGCGGGCGTGGATCTTATCGTCCACTAGGTGGAATAGCTTCAGCATATACATATACCC
>JAAXZS010000146.1 GCA_012719745.1 Clostridiales bacterium
ACCGACTCCTTTGCCATCTTCATGGCACCGCAGCAAATGCCTGCCGTCACCTCTCGAATTCTTTCAAAAGCCCGGTCAATCTCTGTGTAAAAGACGCAGCAGTTTTTAAGACCTTTTGTAAAATAGCAGCCTCTTTGCCCCAAACGCAGCATGCCGACCACATCGGCCCCTCTCCAGTCCTCCATCACAGAGACGTCTGAAACCACTGAACCGTCCATTCCATAAAACCGCTTCATTTTGAACCGCCTCCATTTTCTCTGATGGTTTACTATACCGTGCCGCGCCCATATTTGCAGTGTTATTTGCAACATCTGCCAAAAAATCTGCCGGGTTGCATACCCGGCAGATTTTTTTCATACTATACTTTTCTTTTCCAGATGGAGGGGAACAGCAGCACCAGAATGGGCATCAGCTCCAGCCGGCCCAGCAGCATACTGAGGGTCAGAACCACCTTACTCAGATCGCTAAGTGCGCTGAAATTCCCTGACGGTCCTAAGGCACCCAGTCCGGGACCCACGTTGCTCAGGCAGGTAAGGGCTGCCGAAAAGGCTTCCGTGAAATCCACGTTATCCCAGGAGACGATCAGGGTCACCACAAACAGGATCAGCAGATACGCAAAAAAGAATACACCGGCGGAGGACACCACATTCTCCTCCACCCGCTGGCCGTCCACTGAAATCACATGCACCTGCCGGGGATGCAGGATATTTTTCAGCTCCCGCTGCATGTTTTTCCCCAGCAGCAACAGCCGGGAGGACTTGATGCCGCCGGCGGTGGAGCCGGCGCAGGCGCCGGTAAACATCAGCAGCACCAGCACCGTTTTGGAAAAGGTGGGCCACAGGTCATAGTTCTGCGTGGCAAAACCAGTGGTTGTCATCACAGTGACTACCTGAAAAGCGGAGTCTGTAATGGACTGGCCGAAGCCAATCCCATTGCGTACATAGAGATTCAGGCAAATCAGCAGAGTGCCTCCCACCGCCAGAGCGGTGTACAACCGCAGCTCCTCGCTGCGCCAGACCTCCTTCAGGCGGCCCCGCAGCGCCAGAAACAAAAGGGCAAAATTGACACCGGAGAGGAACATGAACACAATAATAATCCAGTCAATGGCAACAGATCCATAGGCGGCAATGCTGGCGTTGCGCACAGAATAACCGCCGGTGGAGATGGTGCAGAAGGAGTGGGTCACCGCGTCATACCAGCTCATGCCGGCCAGGCGCAGCAAAACAGATTCCAGCACTGTCAGGCCCACATAGATTCCATAAAGAATTTTGGCGGTCATGCCCACCTTGGGCACCAGCTTTGATTTAATGGGGCCGGGGCTCTCCGCCCGCATAAGGAAAACGGCGCCGTCGCCGATTTTAGGAATCAGGGCCAGAAAGAGTACCAGCACGCCCATGCCGCCCATCCACTGGGTCTGAGCGCGCCAGAAAAGGACGCCCCGAGGCAGATGCTCGATCTCTGTCAGGATGGTGGAGCCGGTGGTGGTCAGGCCGGAGGCCGTTTCAAAAAGGGCATCCACATAGTGAGGAATCGCACCGCTGAATACATAGGGCAGTGCGCCGAAGGCCGAGAGAAGAAGCCAGCTTAAAGCCACGGCGGCAAAGCCGTCCCGGGCGTGCATCTGCTTGGTCTCCACGCGGATACGTGTGATTGCCATTCCCAGCACGCCGCATATAACCGCCGTTTTTAAGAAAGCGATCCAGTCAGCTTCCCCCGCGGCCGCGGAAATAGCCAGGGGAAACAGCAGGAAACCCGCCTCCACCAGCAGTATGTATCCTAAAATATTTGCTACCAGACGATGATTCATAAGTCAAGCTCCTGACGCAAAATAAAACACCGGTCACACATAGACCGGCGCAAAAGGGCAGATAACGACACCGAAACAGTTGTTGTCTCCCTCTTACGTTAACGAGATTAGCTGACGGGTTAGGAAAAGAAGGTTTCCCTCCGCATCGCAGATTCACCCCAAAAGTTTGGTTCTCCCGCTGTCATACAACATGACATTAAACGTGTATGATAGATTATAGCACACAAGAATTTTCTGTCAAGTTAAGAAGATGTTATGTGCAATATACGCACTATGTGCAATATTTCCCCATAAATATTTCGTTAAAATACTACACTTTGTCTATTTGTTGATTTTGTTGACTTTGTTTTTCTTTTGTGTCATTCTTATCGTATCCAAAACAAGTTCGACAATATGGCAGTCTTTAGCCAGAAGTCGGACAAAAGGAGTGAACATCTTTTGAGCAGACTCGACATTAAAACGCCCAGCAAAGCACAGACTGTAGTGGATAATCTGTACCGTGATGTAGAGCGGCGCATCGCCGCCAGCCCCCCCGGCCTGTGCCCTGTGGACATGTCGCTGACATTTTTACAGCTGTGCCACGCCCAGTCCTGTGGTAAATGCGTCCCCTGCCGGATCGGTCTGGGGCAGCTCTCCAAGCTGATTGCTCAGGTTCTCGACGGTACGGGTACCATGGACACGGTGGCTATCATTGAAAAGACAGCCCGCAACATTGTTAACACCGCTGACTGCGCCATTGGTCGTGACGCTGCCCGACTGGTTCTCGACGGAATGGAGGGCTTCCGCGATGACTATGAGGAGCATGTACAGCATCACCGGTGCCTGGCGGGACTGGAAAATCCTGTTCCCTGTGTGGCGCTCTGTCCCGCCGGCGTGGATATTCCCGGCTATGTGGCTTTGGTGAAGGCCGGTCGGTATGCCGACGCCGTGCGCCTGATCCGCAAGGATAACCCGCTGCCCATTTCCTGCGCTTACATCTGCGAGCACCCCTGCGAGGCGCGGTGCAGACGCAACATGATTGATGACGCCATCAATATTCGAGGCCTTAAACGTTATGCAGTGGATCACGCGGGCATCGTGCCCAATCCTCCCTGTGCCCCCGCCACCGGCAAGAAGGTTGCCATTATCGGCGGCGGTCCCAGCGGTCTTTCCTGCGCCTATTATCTGACGCTGATGGGGCACAAGGTCACCATCTATGAAGAGAAGAAGAAGCTGGGCGGTATGCTGCGCTACGGCATCCCCAACTACCGTTTCCCCCGGGCCAAGCTGGATGAGGAGATTGAATCCATTCTCTCCACCGGCATTGAGGTCTATACCGGCATCACGGTGGGTCGTGATGTCACTTTTGACCGACTGCAGCAGGAGTATGACTGTCTGTACATCGCCATCGGTGCCCATACGGATAAAAAGACCGGCATCGAGGGTGAAAACAGTAAGAATGTTATGTCCGCGGTGGAAATGCTGCGGGCCATCGGCGACGATGAGATGCCTGATTTCACCGGCAAACAGATCGTAGTCATCGGCGGCGGCAACGTGGCCATGGACGTGACCCGCAGTTCCATCCGTCTGGGTGCGAAGAAGGTCACCTGTGTCTATCGCCGTCGGCAGGAAGATATGACTGCTCTTCCCGACGAGGTGGATGGTGCTATTGCCGAGGGAGCCGAGGTCATGTGTCTGGACGCTCCCGTGCGTATCGAAGTGGACAAAAACGGCTGTGCCGCGGCGCTGTGGGTTCAGCCGCAGATCATCGGTGAGGCGGATAAGGCCGGTCGGCCCCGTCCCAATAAGGCAAGTCTGCCGGAGATCCGCATTCCCGCCGACATCGTGGTGGTGGCCATCGGCCAAGGCATTGAAACCCAGGGCTTTGAACAAACAGGCATTCCCATCAAGCGGGGTACCTTTGTGGCGGAAAGCTCCGCCCATGTGGACAACATGGACAATGTGTTTGCCGGCGGCGACTGTGTCACCGGGCCCGCCTCCGCCATCCGCGCCATTGCCGCGGGCAAGGTGGCCGCGGCCAACATCGACGAGCATCTGGGCTATCGCCATGAAATTGAGGTGGACATCGACATTCCGGCGCCGCTGCTGAACAACCGGCCGCCTCACGGGCGGATCAATACCACCGAGCGGGATGCCTTTGAGCGCCGCTGCGATTTTGAGGACATCGAGTGCGGCCTCACCGAGGAAGGCGCCTGCACCGAGGCCTCCCGCTGTCTGCGCTGCGACCACTTCGGCTACGGAATCTTCAAGGGAGGGCGGATTGTAAAATGGTAACACTGACAATTGATCAAAAGACGGTCACGGTACCGGAGGGTACCACCATTCTGGAGGCCGCGCAATCCGTACATATCGATATTCCTACTCTTTGTTATTTAAAGGATATTAACGAAATCGGCGCCTGCCGCATCTGCATGGTCGAGGTAGACGGCTATGACCGCCTGGTTCCCTCCTGCGACAATGTGGTATCCGAGGGAATGACGGTTCACACCAACTCCCCCCGCGTGCGGGAGGCCCGGCGTGTGAATCTGCGGCTTCTGCTGGCGCAGCACGACAGTCTTTGCACCCAGTGTACCCGCAGCGGTAACTGCAAGCTCCAGCAGCTCACCAATGACTATAACCTCTTGGGCGACCATTATGTGAAGGACCTGCGTCCCATTCCCGACGATTTTTCCAACCCGGTGGTACGGGTGGAAAACCGCTGCATCAAGTGCATGCGCTGCGTGCAGGTGTGCGAGAAAATTCAGGGCATGAATATTTGGGATGTGATGGGCACCGGTTCCCGCACCACCGTTGGTGTGGCCAGCGCCCGTACCTTGGGTGAATCCGACTGCACCTTCTGCGGCCAGTGTATCACCCACTGCCCCGTAGGCGGCTTGCAGGAGCGAGATGATACCGGTCATGTGTTTGATGCGTTGGCCGATCCCCATAAGGTCACGGTGGTGCAAGTGGCGCCGGCCGTGCGGGCCGCCTGGGCGGAATATTTCCATTTGACGCCGGAGTATGCCACCGCCAAGCGGATGGTTACGGCTCTGAAAATCATGGGATTTGATTATGTGTTTGACACAAACTTCTCCGCCGACCTCACCATTATGGAGGAGGGCAGTGAGTTTGTGGAGCGGTTTACCCATCGGGATAAATACGCCTGGCCCATGTTCACCTCCTGCTGCCCCGGCTGGGTGCGGTTTGTGAAGGGGCAGTTCCCTCAGTATACCAAAAACCTTTCCACCGCCAAATCCCCTCAGCAGATGTTCGGTGCCGTGGCTAAGAGCTACTTTGCCCAGAAGCTGGGCGTGGACCCCCATGACATCTTTGTGGTGTCCATCATGCCCTGTACCTCCAAAAAGAGTGAGGCGGCTCTGCCTACCATGCGCGATGTCTGCAGTGATCCGGACGTGGATGTGGTGCTGACCACCCGTGAGATCGTGCGTATGTTCCGGGGCGAGCAGATCCATCCCGCCGTGCTGGAGGAAACGGAATTTGACAGTCCTCTGGGCAGCGGCACCGGTGCGGCGGTAATCTTCGGCTCCACCGGCGGCGTCATGGATGCGGCGCTGCGCAGCGCCTACTTCCTCATCACCGGTTCCAATCCCGATCCCGACGCTTTCCGCCAGGTGCGCGGCATGGACGGTTGGAAAGAGGCCGTGTTTGCCATTCCCGGCGCAGGTGAGGTTTCCGTGGCCGTGGTCAATGGCCTTGGCAATACCCGCAAGCTGATGAAGGCGCTGGAACGGGGAGATGTCTCCTATGACTTTGTGGAGGTCATGGCCTGTCCCGGCGGTTGCGCCGGCGGCGGCGGTCAACCCATCCACGACGGACAGGAACTGGCGGAGGAACGGGGCAACGTGCTCTGGACGCTGGACAAGAACGCGCCTGTCCGTTTCTCCCATGAAAACGCCGATGTGCAGGAGCTTTACCGCGATTACCTCAAAGAGCCCCTGAGCTCCCGGTCCCATCATCTGCTTCATACCGATCACGAGGGCTGGAAAATGCCCAGTCAGATGAACGTCAAATAACAATGGCTTAAACGGGAAAAGTCGGCGCAAAATGTTTCCATTTTGCGCCGACTTTTTTATTTACCGCACACTTTTATTCTTTTTCAGGGCTGCTTTTTTTGCAGTGCTTTTCGGATCAGGGGCGCAATGCAGACCGCCAGAACCCCACCGATCAGCGCCGTGACGATCTGGGGCCAGGAAAAGGAGGCTGACAACACCGCCGCCTGCTTTGCCGGCAGGGCAAGAGCCGGGATCAGCAGCTTGACGATCAGCAGATACAGCGCCAGAAACTTGGCGGCCGCCGCCGCGACAACGCCGGCAAAAGCCAGCAGACGGTTGTTATCCAGCAGCTTGCCGGTAATGAAGTGCAGCAGCACTACCAGCACCAGATTGCCCACCGCCACCAGCGGCACCACCGGCAGAAGTGCCGGCCCAATGCTCAGCATGAAGGCAAAAAAGGGTGACAGCACCGCTACTGTTACGCCGCACCATAAGCCGCCCACCAACGTGGAAACGCCCAGCACCAGATTGACACAGGAGCCTGTCACAAACTGGCCGGCCGGTTTCGTCACCGCCTGCAAGGCGATGAGCAGCGCAATCATCACCGCCGTTTCCGTGATCCAAAGGGTTTTTGTTTTCATCTCTCTATCCTCACTTTCTTTTACCGTACCATTATAAAAGCATTTTCCCCGCATTTCGGTTGCCGTGGCAACGAAAGGAGCATTATATGGCCGATTATGAGTCACTTTTAGAAAGAACACCGCTTTTCAGCGGATTTTCCGCCGCCGACATCAAAAAACTGCTGGGGTGCCTTGGCAGCTTCACCCGCCGCTATGGCGCCGGGGAAATCCTCTGGCAGACGGGGGAAAATATCAGCGAAACCGGCATCGTCCTCCACGGCGCCGTTGACGCCCAGCAGATGCACCCGGACGGCTCCTATCAGATCGTGGCGCGTCATACGGCGGGAGGACTGATCGGTGATCTGCTGATGGCGTCCGGTACCTCCAGTCCCGTCACTGTGACAGCGCGCGAGGAATCCGTCATTCTCTTTTTGCCGCTGGAACGTATTATGTCCGACTGCGGAAAGGGTTGTACCTGCCATGTGCAGCTGCGGCTGAATCTGTTGCGGGAGACGGCGGCCAAATTCTGGCAGCAGCGCCGGCAGATTGCCTATCTGACAGAGCCGAAGCTGCGGCTTCGCATTGTCCGTTTTCTGCTGGATTTTTCCGGCGACTGCGGCAAAAATCAGTTCACTGTTCCCTATTCCCGCTCTGATCTGGCCGCCTATCTGGGCGTCAACCGCAGCGCTCTTTCCCGGGAGCTGGGGCGGCTGCAATTGGAGGGATATGTGGCCTTTTGCCGCCGTGATTTTGAACTTCTCCTTCCGGAAGGCCTGCAAAATCTGCTGGAAAAGTCCTGAAAAGTCCACAATTTTTTTCACGCTTTTTCATATTTTTCAGTTGCTTTTTGCATTTTGTTCAAGTAAAATAGAGTTACAATCCAAGATTGGTAGCTGTAAGGAAGTGCTTCGCGCACGGGCTGACACTATCACTCGGCGTTTGTGCTTGAGTGTTTCAAATCTCTTCAGGAGATTTGAAACATTTTTTCGTATGCGGGCGTAAACGGTGAGGATGGATAGGGCAATCTGAATAATGAAACAATCCATTGATTCAAAAGGAGGATGTATTCATGTATCTCATCACAAACGGCAGACTCATCACCCGCGACGAAAATGGCCGGGGCTACTACGAGCACGGCGCTGTGGCGTTTGAGGGCACCAAAATTACAGAGGTGGGCGAGGAGAAGGCGCTGCGTGCCAAATATCCCGCCGCTGAGATCATCGACGCCAAGGGCGGTGTCATCATGCCCGCCTTTATCAACGCCCATACCCACATTTACTCTGCCTTAGCCCGGGGCCTTTCCATCACCGGCAACAATCCTACCAACTTTTATGAGGTGCTGGACGGCACCTGGTGGGCCATCGCCCGTCAGCTGACGCTCTCAGGTACCCGCGCCTCTGCCGACGCGCTGTATATGGACAGCATCAAGCAGGGTGTCACCACTGTTTTTGACCACCACGCCTCCTACGGCGAGATTCCCGGTTCCCTGTTTACCATCGCCGAGTCCGCCAAGCGCTTCGGCGTCCGCTCCTGCCTGTGCTATGAGGTTTCCGACCGGGACGGTGAGGAAAAGTGTCTGCAGGCCATTAAGGAAAACGCCGACTTCATTACCTACTGCGAAAAGCAGAACGATCCCATGCTGCGGGCCATGTTTGGCGGACATGCTCTCTTCACCCTGTCCGACAAGACCTTTGAGCGCATGGTGGAGGCCAACAATGGCCGCACCGGCTACCACATTCATGTCTCCGAGGGCATGAACGATGTGTACGATTCCCTGCAAAATTACGGTCGTCGGCCGGTGCAGCGTTTGCAGGACCACGGTATTTTGGGACCCAAGACCATTCTGGGGCACTGCGTCCACGCCAACACCGCCGAAATGGAGATCATCAAAGAAACGGACACCATGGTGGTGAACAACCCGGAATCCAACATGAGCAACGCCATCGGCATCTGCCCGGTATTGCAGCTTTACAAGCGGGGCATCCTGCTGGGTATGGGCACCGATGCCTACACCAATGACATGCTGGAATCTATCAAGGTGGCTCTGTGCTCCCAGCGCAGCAATGCGTGCCTTCCCAACGTGGGCTGGTGCGAGGTGACGGACATGCTCTTTAAGAATAACGCCAAAATCGGCGGGCGCTACTTCCCCGATCAGCTGGGCGTTTTGAAAGCCGGCGCCGCCGCCGACATCATTGTCATGGACTACAAACCCTACACCCCCTTCTCCGACGCCAACATTGACGGTCACATGCTCTTCGGCATGACCGGCCGTCAGTGCCAGACCACCATCGGCAACGGCAAGATTCTCATGAAGGATCGGGAGCTGGTGGGCATCGACGAGGAAGCCGAAAACGCCCGCATTCTGGAAGTATCCAAGAAGCTGTGGGGTGCGCTGAACCACTGCGAATATTGATTGCATCACATTTTAGATAACAGGGAGGTATTTCCATGTCCGAGAAAATGTATCCTATTCCTTTCCGTTCTTTGATGAACTGGATTGTTACCGAATATGCCCGCAGCGGCGAGATTTTCGGCGTTCACAAGGCCTATCACGCCGAGGGCAAGACGCTGCCCATTTTCGGTGAAACCATTGAGACCCCTTTCGGCCCCGCCGCCGGCCCCAACAGTCAGCTCTCCCAGAACATCATCGCCGCCTACTTTGCCGGCGCCCGGTTCTTTGAGGTCAAGACTGTCCAGAAGATGGACGGCGCGGAGCTGGCTGCCTGTGTGCCCCGTCCCTGCATTCTGGCCAGCGACGAAGGCTACAATCAGGAGTGGTCCACGGAACTGACCATTCCCCAAGCCCGGTGCGAATATATCAAGGCTTGGTGCGCGCTGAAAATGATTTCCCGGCTCTACGGTCTGGGCGATCCCGACGGCTTTGTGTTCAACATGTCTGTAGGCTATGATCTGGCGGGCATCAAGGGCGACAAGGTCAACACCTATATTGACGGTATGATGGACGCCTCCGACACCCCGGAATTCAAAGAGTGCCTCGCCGTGCTCAAGGAGCTGTTCCCCCAGGAGACAGCCTATATCGACGCCATCAGTCCCCGGGTGTCCCGCAGCGTCACCGTCTCCACCCTCCACGGCTGCCCCCCCGACGAAATCGAGCGCATCGCCTCCTATCTCATTGGGGAAAAACACCTGCACACCTTTGTGAAGTGCAACCCCACCATTTTAGGTTACGAGACCGCCCGCAAGACTCTGGACGCCATGGGCTACGACTATGTGGTCTTTGACGAGCACCACTTCAACGAGGACCTGCAGTGGGCGGACGCCGTGCCCATGTTTGAGCGCTTGCAGGCGTTGGCGGACAAGAATGGTTTGGAATTCGGTCTGAAGCTGTCCAACACCTTCCCCGTGGACACCACCCGAGGAGAGCTGCCCAATGATGAAATGTACATGTCCGGCCGGGCGCTCTTCCCTCTGACCATTGAAATGTGCCACCGTATTTCCCGCCAGTTCAAGGGAAAAATGCGGATTTCCTTTGCCGGCGGCGCGGAATTTTTCAATTGCGACAAGCTGTTTAGCGCGGGTATCTGGCCCATTACCGTAGCCACCACCATCTTGAAGCCCGGCGGGTACAACCGTCTTTATCAGATGGTGGAAAAGGTGGAAAAGCTGCCCTACAGCCGCTTTACCGCCACCGACACCCAGGCCATCTGCGACCTTTCCACCGCCAGCCACAGCGACTATCACCATCTTAAGCCCATCAAGCCCCTGCCCTCCCGCAAGACCACCGGCGGTGTGCCCTGGGTGGACTGCTTTATGGCACCTTGTAAGGGCGGCTGCCCCATCAATCAGGACATTCCCGAATATATCGAGCTGTGCCGCAAGGGTCTGTACGGCCCGGCGCTGCAGCTGATTACCGAAAAGAACGCCCTGCCCTTTATCACCGGTACCATCTGTGCGCACCGCTGTCAGGGCAAGTGCTCCCGCAATTTCTATGAGGAATCCGTCCATATCCGGGACACCAAGCTTTTGGCCGCCGAAAAGGGCTACAATGCCCTGATGGCTTCCATTAAGAGGCCCGCCAGAGTGGAAGGCAAGACGGCCGCCATTATCGGCGGCGGCCCCACCGGGATTGCCGCGGCCTATTTCCTGGGCCGTGCCGGTGTGGAGACCACCATCTTTGAGCGGGAAGCCACTCTCGGCGGTGTGCCCCGCCATGTAATTCCCTCCTTCCGTATCTCCGACGAGGCCATTGACAAAGACGTGGCCCTGATGGAAAAGTACGGCGTTGAAGTGAAGTGCGGCGCGCCCGCCCCCTCTGTGGAAGAGCTGAAAAAGCAGGGCTACACCCACATTCTCTTTGCCGTGGGCGCCTGGAAAGCCGGTAAACTGGATATTCCCGGCAACGTACAGGGCGTCATCGAGTGGATGAAGGATATGAAAGCCGGCAAGGCCTCCGTTTCCGGACACGTAGTCGTGGTGGGCGGCGGCAACACCGCCATGGACGCCGCCCGGGTGGCCAAACGGGCCGGGGCCTGTGCCACCATTGTCTATCGCCGCACCAGAAAGTATATGCCCGCCGATCCCCAGGAGCTGGAGCTGGCAACAGCCGACGGCGTGGCCTTTATGGAGTTGGCTGCTCCTGTGAAGCAGGAAAACGGTCTTCTGACCTGCGAGAAGATGAAGCTGGGCGAGCCAGACGCCACCGGACGCCGCAGCCCCGTAGCCACCGGCGAACTGCTGACCATTCCCTGTGACCTGGTGATTTCCGCCGTAGGCGAGCAGGTGGACGCACAGCTCCTTACCGCCAACGGCATTGAGGTGGACAAGAAGGGGCGTCCCGCCTTTGAAACCAATGTGGCCAACGTCTACGCCGCCGGCGACGCCGCCCGGGGGCCTGCCACCGTAGTGGAAGGTATTGCGGACGCCGCCAAGTTTGCTGAGGCGGTCATCGGTGCGCCCCACAGTTATGAGATTCCCGCCGCGGCCTACGAAACCATTGCGGAGGCCAGCGACAAAAAGGGCGTACTCATGATGAGCGGCGACGCCTGCTGTGAAGGGGAACGGTGCCTGCAGTGCGCCACGGTCTGCGAAAACTGCGTGGACTCCTGCCCCAACCGCGCCAACATTGCCATCGCTATGGCGGATGGCAGTCACCAGATTATTCATGTGGATAAGATGTGTAACGAGTGCGGCAACTGCACTCAGTTCTGCCCCTATGCCTCCGAGCCCTGCCACGATAAGTTTACCCTCTTTGAGACAGAAGCGGACTTCAACGACTCCAAGAACGTGGGCGTTTTGTTCCTGGGCGGCGATATGGTTCGCGTGCGGCTCTTTGATGTAAAGGACTATGATCTCTCCTGCGCCAACGCCCTGCCGGCGGAGCTGGAAAAGCTGATCTGCACCATCCGCGACAAGTACGGGTATTTGTACCACTGATTGCGGTGAATTGAATTAAAATGACCTCCGCCTGACGGCGGAGGTCATTTTTTCAGCATGTAGAGTGGTTGCTGTAGGGAGAATTTAGAAAAGCTCCTTCTTCTTTCCTACCACAAATCCGGTGCCCAGCAGGGCGCTGACGGCAAGGGCGGTGTAGATGACCACACTGCCGCTGTCACCGGTGGCGGGAGAGGAATTGGCAGCAGCCGCCGTTACGGTCACCGTGCAGGTAGCGGTGAAGCCGTTCACAGAAGCCGTGATAACGGCGGTACCGGCCGACACAGCGGTCACTACACCGCTGGCATCCACCGTGGCCACCTTGTCGTCAGAGGAAGTCCAGGTAATAGCCATACCCAGCAGGCTTTCATGACCGGAAGCGGTCAGCGTGGCCGTCTTGCCCACTGTCAAAGCCAGAGTGCTTTGATCCAGCATCACCATATTCAGGTATGTGATACGACCCTGTCCGTTCAGATTAGCATATTCCGTTCCAACCGTGCCGTTCAGCGTATCCTTGATATAGTCGATCAACACCTGATTGTCGATCTTGACCTCATCGAGCAGCACCTTGTCATTCATGAACATATTCAGGCCGTCACCACCGGATTTCAGCATATAGTTATGGGAAGCCAGTTTGTAGGTTTTGGTCAGATCAATGGGCACATAGGTGCCGGTCGTCTTGTCAAGCACCTGCACGTCGGAAACACGGCGGGCACCGTCCACACTGATAAATGCGCCCTTATCGCTTGTCTTTACCGTGGAGGCCACTGTGGGGTCAATACTGTATTTCAGACCGGATACCTGCAAAAATCCCCCGTTCTCATTAGGATACGCACGGGAGGACATTTCCAGCGCGTCTACGATCTGCTGACCGGTGGCTTCCACCAGACAGGCCATGTTGCCAAAGGGATGTACCTTGATGATCTGCTCATAGGTGATGTCGCCGGCCGGAATATTGTCACGGATACCGCCGCCGTTGACAAAGGCAATATCCGCGCCCAACTCGGATCGGTATGCGTCGGCGCACAAATCACCCAGATTGGTCTCGGCACTGCGGATGGCCCGGCTGCTGCCGTCCGGCGTCATCACTGTCAGCGCCACATCACTGTGGGCCACCACCTGCTTGAGCTGACTGTTGAACTGACCTTCAATGGATGCAATCTCCTCCATGGTTACTGCATCTTGGGTGGCATAGTCGGTCACAAGCTCTGTGGTCATCGCGCCGGTGGTAGTATTCATCGTCAGCTTGCCGATAGCGGCCAGCTTGGTGCCCGTGGAGCTGAGTAAAACAGCGGTGCCGTTTTTATCATTGACGGTCTCGGAGGCAATGGTACTGTGGGAGTGGCCGTCCAACACCACATTCAGACCCGTGGTATTGGCAATTACCTCTTTGGATGTCCAGGGAGAAGAGGCAGGATCCGTTCCCAGATGGGAAATGGCTACCACATAGGTTGCACCGGCTGCCTTGGCCGCGTCAATGGTGGACTGCACCTTGTTGTAAAGATCCTGTCCATTGTTTCCCTCTGCAAAAGAATAGATATAGTTGCCATTCTTGTCCTGGAAATAGGTGGGAGTGGATTTTGTAAAGGATTCGGGAGTGGAAATGCCGATAAACGCCACTTTCACACCATTGTACGTTTTGATGTCATACGCTTTTGTTACCGCATTGCCGGAAGCATCGGAGAAATTGCAGGAAAGATACTGGAAGGTTGCTTTCGGAATATTCACTTTGAGCAGCTGATCCATGCCATAATCAAATTCATGGTTGCCGAGGGTGGCATAATCATACCCGGTCTCATTCATGATGTCAATGAGATAGCTGCCCTTTGACAGTGTCCCGATGGGACCGCCCTGGGAATGGTCGCCGGCATCCACCAGAAGGACATTGTTGTACTGCGCCTGCATTTCTTTTTTGTAGGCCGCAACACCTGCATACCCAATATTGGTGATCTTGCTGGTGTCCTTCGCATCAGTTGCCTGATCGACCTGACAATGCACATCGTTGGTGTAAAGCACCACGACATCATTGCTCTTGGGCGCGGTTCCTGCCCAGGCCGACGGTACCAGCAAAGCCAGCGTCATCACAAGGGCAAGCATCGTGGATAGGAATTTGCGCATGTTATCTTCCTCCTTTATTTTAGGGCGGCCAGACACACCCATATATTTCTATTGTACAGGCTTTTCTCATAAATGGAAATTACTGGATTGAATAATACTGGAGAATTCTTCTTTCATAATTTGTTCATTTTGCCGAAATGGTTTTTATCTTTTTATAATTTTAGTGGAAATTTGTACCGTGTTATGCTATAATCTTTTCAACTTATCAATTATTTTGTCACATATTGCATGCTGTTTTCAGGACATGCCTGACAGGGGGAGTGTTTTTTATGAAACGATTACTCAGCGGCGGAACCGTGGTCTCCGGCAAGGGAACCAAACGGGCGGACATTCTCATTGACGGGGAAAAAATTGTACAGGTGGCCCGCACCATTGTCTGCCCTGAGGCCCGCGTTATGGACGTGACCGGTATGCTTTTGATGCCCGGATTTATCGACGCCCACACCCATTTTGATCTGGACGTGTGCAACACTACCACCGCCGATGACTTTACCTCCGGCTCCCGGGCAGCACTGCGGGGCGGCACCACCATGGTCATTGATTTTGCCTGTCCCAACCGGGGCGAATCCCTCCACCAGGGATTGACGCTGTGGCATCAGAAGGCCGACGGAAAAACCTACTGCGATTACGGCTTTCATATGACCATTGACGACTGGAACGAGAACATTGAGCGGGAAATCGACGATATGTATGCCGCCGGCATCTCCTCCTTTAAAATGTATATGACCTATCCCGCCATGATGATCGGCGACGAGCTGATGTACAAGGCGCTGAAAAAGCTGAAGGAAAAAGGCGGCATTTGCGGCGTTCACTGTGAAAACAGCGGTGTCATCAATGCCCTCATTGCAGAGAAAAAGGCTGCCGGAGAAACGGGTGTTTCTTCCCATCCTCGGACCCGGCCGGCGGCGCTGGAGGCGGAGGCCGTGTCCCGACTGCTGCGCATCGCCCAGGTGGTGGACATCCCCGTGGTCATCGTTCACCTGACCAATGAGGCCTCTCTCCATGAGGTGGAGGCTGCCCGCAAACGGGGGCAGAAGGTCTATGTGGAGACCTGTCCCCAGTATCTGGTACTGGATGAGAGCGTCTATGACAGCGACGACTATTCCCACGCCGCCCGCTATGTCTGCGCCCCACCCATCCGCACTCTTGACGACCAGAAGGCGCTGTGGCGTGCGCTGCGCCGGGGGGAAATTCAGACCGTTTCCACCGACCACTGCAGCTTTACGCTGGAGCAAAAGGAGGCCGGACGGGGCGATTTTACCAAGATACCCGGCGGCGTGCCCGGTGTGGAGACCCGGGGGGAGCTGCTTTATTCCTACGGCGTCACCACACGGCGCATCTCGCTGGCCACCATGTGCAAGGTTCTGGCCGAAAATCCCGCCAAGCTGTATGGCTGCTACCCCCGCAAAGGGGTGCTGCGCCCCGGCAGTGATGCCGACATTGTGGTTTATGACCCCCAGGCCGACCATGTGATCCGCGCCGAGGACATGGTCGGCAAGGCCGGCTACACCCCCTACGAGGGCTTCGTGACCCGGGGCGGCATCGCCCAGGTCTGGCTACGGGGACAGCTGGCCGTGGATCACGGCACCGTACTGGCCGACTGCAGTGGCAAGTACATTGTCCGCGGCAAAAACAGCCTGTAACAAATTTGCATACAAAAAACGAGCCATCCCACACGGGATGGCTCATTTTTATCGATTGCGTCTTATTCAACTGTTACGCCCCGGGCCTTAAATTCTTCCACCATCAGGTCAAGATCAGGCTTGATGTGAATGGGTTCGCCGGCGGACTTGATGGCATTTGCCACGTCCTTAAGGCCGTTTCCGGTGACCACGGACACCACCGTGGCGTCGGTGGGGATCAGCCCCTCTTCGCAGGCTTTTTTCAAAGCGGCCGCGCCGGTGACGCCGGCCGGCTCTCCAAAGACGCCGCAGGTACGGCCCAGCAGCTTCTGAGCATCCAGAATCTCCTCGTCGGAGACGTTGACGGCAATGCCGCCGGACTCCCGGATGGCCATGATGGCCTTGTCGGCGTTGCGGGGCACGCCCACGGAAATAGAATCGGCAATGGTGTTCTCCTCCATGGGCTGCCAGGGCTCGCCGGTCTGAATGCAGCGGTTGATGGGGTAGCAGCCCAGAGACTGGGCGGAGAGGAGCCGGGGCAGCTTATCGATAAAGCCGATGGCGTACAGATCCTTAAAACCCTTCCACACGCCGGCGATGGTGCAGCCGTCGCCCACGGAGATGGCCAGATAGTCGGGCATCTCCCAGTTCAGTTGCTCGGCAATTTCCAGTGCCACCGTTTTCTTGCCCTCGGACAGGTAGGGATTAATGGCGGCGTTGCGGTTATACCAGCCGTACTTATCGATGGCTTCGGCGGACATTTTAAAGGTGTCCTCATAGTTGCCGCGAACGGAGATCACATTGGCGCCAAAGATCATCAGCTGCGCCACCTTGCCCTTGGGCGCCCGCTCCGGCACAAAGATATAGGTTTTCAGGCCCGCAGCGGCGGCGTTGCCGGCAAGAGACGAGGCCGCGTTGCCGGTGGAGGAGCAGGCTATCGTTTTGGCACCGGCTTCCATGGCCTTGGCTACCGCCATGGCGGAGGCGCGATCTTTCAAAGAGGCGGTGGGGTTCTGCCCGTCATCCTTGACCCACAGCTTTTTGATGCCCAACATTTGGGCAAGACGGGGCTCTTCGTAAAGAGGGCTCCAGCCCACCCGCAGAGGGGTATCAGGGGTGGTTTCCTCCACAGGCAGCAGCTCCCGGTAGCGCCACATGGAGCGGTTGTCTCGTTTTGCCAGCTTTTCCTTGGTCAGAACGGTTTTAATGTAGTCGTAGTCATAGACAATATCCAGAATACCGCCGCAGGTGCAGTTGGTCAGATCGGGCACTGCCTCGTAAGTCTTGCCGCAGCGAACGCATTTGCCATACTTTACATTACGCATGTCGATTCTCCTTATCCATAAATAAGCGGGGCAGGTATTACCTGCCCCGCTTTCAAGATTTTGCAGGTGCTTTATCTTACAGAGTTTTCAGCAGACCCGTTTCCTCGTTGAATTCGTTGATGAGGGTATCCAGCTCCTTGGCCTGTGCGTGGACAGCGTCCCAGGTACCCTTGGTATCGTACCACTGGGCATTCAGGTCTTCCACTGTCATGCCCTGCTGCTCGACCCAGGTGTAGTACTTCAGGTTGTGAACACGCTTGCGCTCGGCATAGGTCAGCTCCAGCATGTTGTCGCTCTTCAGACCCAGCATGTGCAGGGCGTGATCCTTGGCGGCTTCGGTCTCGTTGTAGGCGCCGTGCATCTCGTTGAGCTCCTCGATACGGGACTTATACATCACGGCGGAGTCGGTGAGAACGGTGCCAACCACATCATGCTCAGTCAGCTCGTAATACTTGGCCATTTTGATGCAGCACAGGACGTTGGCGATGCCGGAAATGCCCAGCCAGGACAGCTTTTCGATGAGCTCATCGTCAAGGCCCAGCACTTCCTTGAGGTACTTGTGGCCGTCCGGAGTGTTGAACAGGCGCAGCAGCCGCTGAGAATCCTCATCGTCGATGTCGATGACCATATCGGTGTTCTTCACGTTGTGAATCCAGGGAATGTGCTTGTCGCCGATACCCTCGATGCGGTGGCCGCCAAAGCCGTTATCCAAAATGGTGGGGCACTGCAGTGCCTCGCCCACAGCCAGCTTCAAACGGGGATAGCGATCCTTCAACAGATCACCGGCGGACATGGTGCCGGCGGAGCCGGAGGTAAAGCAGGCGCCGGCAAAGTTGTCGCCGGGCTTCTTGATGGCTTCATACAGATCGCTCAGAGCGTAGCCGGTGACATTATAGTGCCACAGGGGGTTACCCATCTCGGCAAACTGGTTGAAGATCATCATGGTGGGATCCTGCTTCAGTTCCCAGGTCTTGTCGAAAATCTCCTTGACGTTGGACTCGCAGCCGGGGGTGGCAATGATCTGGCCGGCAATGGTCTTGAGCCAGTCAAAACGCTCCTTGGACATGTCCTGAGGCAGGATGGCCACGGACTCGCAGGCCAGAAGCTTGGAGTTGAAAGCGCCGCCGCGGCAGTAGTTGCCGGTGGAGGGCCAAACGGCATGGTGGTAGGTGGCGTCAAACTGTCCGGTCACAAGACGGGGAGCCAGGCAGCCGAAGGAGGCGCCTACCTTGTGGCAGCCCGTGGGGAACCACTTGCCGGCCATGGCCACAATGCGGCAGGGAACGCCGGAGAGAACGCTGGGAATCTCCACATAGTTGGGAACCGCCTGGAAGAGGCCGCCGCTCTCCTTGGCCTCGTTGTGCCAGGAAATACGGAACAGGTTCACGGGATCCACATCCCACAATCCGGTCTTTTTCAGCTTTGCCTTAATCTTCTCAGGGATCAGATCGGGGTTGTGCATCTGAGCGATGGTGGGGATAATAATGTTGTTCTCCTTGGCCTTTTCAATGTTATGGGCCAAGCCCTTTTTGTTGATGGTCAAATCAATCATGTCGTTTTTCCTCCTGTTGTTTATTGTCAATGTAAGAATACAATGTATATTTGGAAATACCGAAGTATTTGGCCACTTTGTCACCGGACTTGGTCACGAGGAACGCCCCGCTCTGGTTCAGGAACTGAATCGCCCGCACCTTGTCCTCCTTGTTCATCAGCGCCACAGGCTTGCCTACCTTGGACACCGACTGTTCGATCAGCTCATCTAAAACACTGTTGACATTGATGATCCGACCCGGCTCCTCCTGATCCCTGCTGTTTACATTTAAAAGAGAGCCCAGCTCACTTTGTACCATCATCAGTCCGGACACATCGTAATTGATGCAGAAAATGGCTGAAACCTTCCCCTTGCTGTTGCGGATGTACAGAGACGAGCATTTGAGGATTTTCCCGTCCGGCGTCCGCATGAGATAGCAGAGGTGGTCCTTGGGCTGAGTGTCCTGTCCGGACAACTGGTCAAGGACGATCTGAGACGCGCCGTCCCCCACCTTCCGACCGGAGATGTGACCGTTTTCAATGGCCACAATGGAATGATCGGGGTGATTGCTGCTGACATCGTGTATCACGACCTCACATTTGCTGCCGAACTGAGCCGCTATGCCTGTCGCCAACTGCTTGAGCCTTTCCAGTTTTCTTGCTTCCATCCGACCGCCTCCATTTTCTTTGTACATATATCATAACACATTCCAGATAGAAATCAATGTTTTTTCCAAAAAAATTTTTAGGGTTCATAAATTTTTGTTTGACATCCGTGGTGGATGTGTTATCATAGGGGTAGAACACAACGCGGCATTACATAAACAGCTGAAAATACATTTATAACGGAGGTACATGATGGATTTTAATGCAATTAAAAAAGCGGCGGAAGCCTACAAACCCGATATGGTAAAGTTTCTGCGTGATATGATTGCCATCCCGTCCGAATCCTGCCAGGAGGAAGGCGTGGTAAAGCGCATTGCTCAGGAGCTGACAAAGCTGGGCTATGACAAGGTGGAGTTTGACGGTCTGGGCAACGTCATCGGCTGGATGGGCTCCGGCGATAAGATTATTGCCATTGACTCCCACATCGACACCGTTGGTATCGGCAACCGGGACAACTGGGAAAAGGACCCCTACGAGGGCTATGAGACCGACGACATTATCTACGGCCGCGGCGGCTCCGATCAGGAGGGCGGCATGGCCTCCGCCGCCTACGGCGTGAAGATTATGAAGGATCTGAACCTGATTCCCGACGGCTACAAGATGATGGTGGTCGGCTCCGTGCAGGAAGAGGACTGTGACGGCATGTGCTGGCAGTATATTTATAATGTGGACAAAATCGTTCCCGAGTTCGTTATCTCCACCGAGCCCACCGACGGCGGCATCTATCGCGGTCACCGGGGCCGCATGGAGATCCGTGTGGATGTCCACGGCGTTTCCTGCCACGGCTCTGCTCCCGAGCGCGGTGACAACGCCATTTACAAGATGGCCGACATCTTGCAGGAGGTTCGCGCCCTCAACGAGAATCCCGCCGACGACACGGTGGAGATTAAGGGTCTTGTGAAGATGCTGGATCCCAAGTACAACCCCGAGCATTACGAGGATGCCCGTTTCTTGGGCCGGGGCACCTGCACCACCTCCCAGATTTTCTACACCTCTCCCTCCCGCTGCGCCGTGGCCGACTCCTGTGCCAGCTCCATTGACCGGCGCATGACCGCAGGCGAAACCTGGGATTCCTGCCTGCAGGAAATCCGTGATCTGCCTGCCGTGAAGAAGTACGGCGACGATGTGAAGGTCTCCATGTATATGTACGACCGTCCGGCGTGGACCGGCGAGGTCTATGAGACCGAGTGTTACTTCCCCACCTGGATCAACAAGGAATCTGCCGCCCATGTGCAGGCACTGATTGACGCCCACCACGCGCTGTGGGGCGACAAGCGCCTGGCAGCCGATGCCAAGGCCAATTCCACCCGCGAGGGCCGTCCTCTCACCGACAAATGGACCTTCTCCACCAACGGCGTTTCCATTCAGGGCCGCTACGGCATCCCCTGCGTAGGCTTCGGCCCCGGCGCCGAGTCTCAGGCTCACGCGCCCAACGAGATTACCTGGAAACAGGATCTGGTGACCTGCGCCGCCCTGTACGCCGCTGTGCCCGGTCTTTACAAGGCCGAGAACAAGACGGACGACGTCTGCCAGTTCCGCGCCGGCAAGACCGACAACAACATTCAGTAACCATATGGCATCGGGGGAAAGGAAAATCTTTCCCTCGTTGCCGCGCTTTTATCAAACCACATTATATAATTAAGGAGTAACTGATTATGAGCAAGACTGTTGAACTGGCACGTCATCTGGAAAAACTGCACATCAACAATATGTACAAAAACGATTTCTACTGGACCTGGGATAAGACCGATGAGGAACTGGAAGCCGTTTTCACCGTGGCCGACGCCCTGCGTGATCTGCGGGAGCGCAACAAGAGCACCCGTGTGTTTGATTCGGGTCTTGGCATTTCCCTCTTCCGGGACAACTCCACCCGTACCCGCTTCTCCTTTGCCTCCGCCTGCAACCTGCTGGGTCTTGAAGAGCAAGTGCTGGACGAGAAGAAGTCCCAGATTGCCCACGGCGAGACCGTCCGTGAAACCGCCAACATGGTCTCCTTTATGGCTGATGTGGTGGGTATCCGCGACGACATGTATATCGGAGAGGGTCACAAGTACCAGAAGACCTTCATGGACGCTCTGGAAGAAGGCTACCGCGACGGCATTCTGGAACAGCGCCCCACGCTGGTGAACCTGCAGTGCGATGTGGATCATCCCACTCAGTGCATGGCCGACATGCTGCACATCATCCACCAGTTTGGCGGTGTGGAGAACCTGAAGGGCAAAAAGGTTGCCATGACCTGGGCCTATTCTCCCTCCTACGGTAAGCCCCTGTCCGTTCCTCAGGGCGTTGTAGGTCTGTTCACCCGGTTTGGCATGGATGTGGTGCTGGCTCATCCTGAAGGTTATGAGATTATGCCCGAGGTGGAGGAGATTGCCAAGAAGAACGCGGCCGCTACCGGCGGTTCCTTCCGCAAGACTAACTCCATGGCCGACGCCTTCAAGGACGCCGACGTGGTGTATCCCAAGTCCTGGGCGCCCTTTGCCTCTATGGAAAAGCGCACCAAACTCTATGCAAACGGCGATCAGGCCGGTATCGACAAGCTGGAAAAGGAACTGCTGGCACAGAACGCCCAGCACAAGGACTGGACCTGCTCCGAAGAGCTGATGAAGACCACCAAGGACGGCAAGGCTCTGTATCTGCACTGCCTGCCCGCCGACATTTCCGGTCTCAGCTGCCCCGAGGGCGAAGTGGACAACTCCGTGTTTGACCGCTATCTGGTGCCCCTGTATAAGGAGGCCTCCTTCAAGCCCTATATTATCGCCGCCATGATCTTCCTGGCTCAGGTCAAGGATCCCGTGAAGACGCTGATGGCTATGGACGCTTCCGACGCCCATCGCAAAAACTTCTAAAAAATGAATAGCGGGGGTGTCCTTCCGGCGCTCCCGCTATCTGTCTTAAACCATGAAATGGGAGGAAAAGCACATATGAGTAAACGTATTGTTATTGCCCTGGGCGGCAACGCGCTGGGCGCCACACTCTCGGAGCAGGCAGCGGCTGTCAGAACCACCGCCAAGGCAATTGTGGATCTGATCGAAGCGGGCAACGAGGTCATCGTTGCTCACGGCAACGGCCCTCAGGTGGGCATCATCAACAACGCCATGACCGCCCTGACCCATGAGGACAAGACCCAGGGCAACACCCCCCTCTCCGTCTGCGGCGCCATGAGCCAGGCCTATATCGGCTATGATCTGCAAAACGGTCTGCGGGAAGAGCTGCTCAGCCGCGGCATCAACAAGCCCGTATGCACCATCGTCACCCAGACCGTGGTGGACGCCAATGATCCCGCCTTTAAAAGCCCCTCCAAGCCCATCGGTAAGTTTCTCAGCAAGGAAGAGGCCGACGAGGTGGCTGCCAAGACCGGGTATCTGATGAAAGAGGACGCCGGTCGGGGCTATCGCCGGTATGTGGCCTCTCCCAAACCGGTGAGCATTGTGGAAGCTCCCTGCATCAAGAGTCTTTCCGAAGCCGGCTGTGTGGTGGTGGCCTGCGGCGGCGGCGGTATTCCCGTCATTGCCGAGGGAAACCATCTGCGGGGCGCGGCGGCTGTGATTGACAAGGACTTCGGCTCCGAGATGATGGCGGAACTGCTGGACGCCGACATGCTCATCATCCTCACCGCCGTGGAAAAAGTGGCCATCAACTTCCGCAAGGAAAACGAGGAGTGGCTCTCCGACCTGACACCGGCTATGGCTGCCCAATATGAAGCCGAGGGGCAGTTCGCCGCCGGTTCCATGCTGCCCAAGGTGCAGGCCGCGGTAAAATTTGCCCAGTCCAAGCCGGGCCGCACGGCACTTATCACACTTCTGGAAAAAGCGAAAGACGGCATTGCCGGAAAAACCGGCACCTCCGTTCACCTGTAACGATTTCTGGCATAAGCAATTTCTATCTATCTGTGCAAACTTTCTGCGATTTAACCGATTTCTTTTTCTATGCAAGCCGCCTTATTTGTTTACGGTTAAGAAAGTTAGTGGATTCGCTGATTTTCAGTTGAAATTTTCCACGCTTTCCTGTATGATGTGAATATTGGGGTTCACCCATTATTCGGTATGATTGAAAAATTTTATCAATTATGCCAATTTTAAAGGAGGAAATTTGAATGAAAAAGTTCCTTGCACTGATTCTTGCTCTTGTCATGGCACTGGCTCTTGTTGCCTGCGGCAACAAGGATTCCGGCACGACCGACACTGGAAAGACGGACGAGAAGCCTTTCAAAGTCGGCATTGTTCTGGTCGGCGATGAGAACGAGGGCTACTCCGCCGCTCATATTCAGGGCGTGAAGGACGCTATGAATTCTCTGGGTCTGACCGATGAAAACGTGGTCTGGAAGTACAGCATCGGCGAAGATGAATCCTGCGATGCCGCCTGCACCGACTGCGTCGAGCAGGGCTGCACACTGGTCATCACCAACTCCTATGGTCATCAGTCCCACTGCAAGCAGGCTGCCATCGAGAACCCCGAAGTGCAGTTTGTTTCCATGACCGGCGATACCGCCAAGGCTGACGGACTGGACAACTTCTCCAACGCTTTTACCCGCATCTATGAAGCCCGCTACGTCTCCGGCGTTGTGGCCGGCATGAAGGTGGCCGAGCTGGTTAAGGACGGCAAGCTGTCCGACGCCAACTACGATAAAGACGGCAATGTAAAGATCGGCTATGTGGGTGCATATCCCTATGCCGAAGTGGTTTCCGGCTATACCGCTTTCTATCTGGGCATCAAGTCCGCTTATGAAAAGGTTTCCATGCAGGTTACATACACCAACTCCTGGTTTGATCTGCAGAAGGAAGGCGCCGCTGCCGAGTCTCTGATGGCTGACGGCTGTGTCATTATCGGTCAGCACGCTGACTCCACCGGCGCTCCCGCTGCTGTGGAAGCTGCCTACAAGGCCGGTAAGGTCGCTTTCTCCGTCGGTTACAACATTGACATGCTCTCTGTCGCTCCCGACGTGGCTCTGACCTCCTCCACCAATAACTGGGGTGTTTACTACACCTATGCCATCGGCGCTGCCATGAAGGGCGAGAAGATCGCCACCAACTGGGCCGAGGGCTTTGATAAGGACGCTGTGGCCATCACCAAGCTGGGTACGGCCTGCGCCGAGGGTACCGCTGACAAGGTCGCCGAAGTGGAAGCCGCTCTGAAGGCCGGCACACTGCATGTCTTTGACACCGCTACCTTTACCGCTCCTGCCAGCAGCAACAATGCCTATCAGATCGACGCCAACGGTCATGTGACCTCCGCCTTCTGTGTGGATACAAACGGTGACTTTACCTATGATACCGAAGAGGCAATCAAGGACGGCTACTATGATGAATCCGTCTATCAGTCCGCTCCTTCCTTCACCATCCGTATCAACGGTATTACCGAGAACAGCTGATCTTATCTCTTGCTTGCCAAAAGAGAGCCGCTCAAGCGGCTCTCTTTTTTATTTTATATGTCTAATTGGGATATTTTCCTTGTTTCCCACAAATTTTTTGGTCGTTCCAAAAAATTTTTTAGTAATTTTGATTTACAATGTTGGTTGTTTATGGTAGAC
>JAAXZS010000081.1 GCA_012719745.1 Clostridiales bacterium
ATCTAGTGCCAGGCGCGCCCCGCCGTAACGGTCTGCCGCTTCTTTCAGTCGTCCCTGCAGTGTGCCACCGGAGAGGGCGGTGTCAATGACCACGGAGGCGCTGACGGTGTGGGCACCATATGCTTCCGGCACAAAAAGTATCCGCCGGTTCATCCGCAGCAGCACCTCCAGCTGCTCCAAAAGGGCGGCACGGTCGGCGGAGACAGGCTCTTCAAAATCCGCTGTCACGCCGGAATAGCTGCGTCGCCCGCATTCCCGCAGGATTTCGCGGCAAAGCCGGTGAGTGTCTGGGATGGCCTCCGCCTCCCGGTCGCTGAGCATCATCAGCCCGCCCCGCAGGGGCTGGGGTAGCGTCCGGGCGGTCAGCGAACCTCCCGGGCCGATGCGGTAGGCCGCGTGAGCCAGATAGTTGGTATATTTCCGGGCGGTGTGGAGCTGCTCCGGCGGCGCGGCCAGATAGAGCTGCAAAAGAATCCCCCCTTGTTTTCGGTTTTTAAAAATGCTACACTGCATCTCAAAGGCATAGACGTGCCGCTGAGACGCCATTGCCTTATAAACAATATGAAGGAATCGGAGTGCTTATGAGTTTTTCACTGATCCCCCACAGCGTTTATCAGACCTACCTACAGATAACGCCGCAGATACTCCGATCGCTGGGCGTCCGCCTTTTGCTCAGTGATCTGGACTTTACGCTGGCACCCAAATCGGTGCGCGCCCCGGATAAAGCCATTTTAGCGTGGATCAGGGAATTGCGGGACGCCGGCATCACAGTGATGATTCTCTCCAATAACCGCAGTCCCGCCCGGGTGGAGGCCTTTTGCGCTTGTTTGGGCATCTCCTATGTGGGTCATGCGGGTAAGCCATCTCCCCGAGGCTTTCGGGAGGCCATGGAAAAAGCAGGGGTGACGCCGGAGGAAACGGCCATGCTGGGGGACAAATTACTGACGGATGTGCTGGGTGCCAATCGAAGCGGCGTTTTAGCGCTGATGGTGGAACCCGCAGGGGGTGCGGTGACCTTCTGGCAGAAGGTGCTGCACGCTTTGCAGGTTCCCTTTAAAAAAGCGGCAGGAAAAGAAAGAAGTTGAAAAGATTGCATCATTTTCAAAGGATTCAGGAAAGACTAAAGAGCAGCGACTGCGACGCCATGCTCCTGACGGGGGAAGCCAATCGTTTTTATGCCACGGGCTTTCACTCTATCGGCGGTGACGGCGTGGCACTGGTGACGACGACAGAAAACTATTATTTTACCGATTCTCGTTATATTGAGGCGGCAGAGCGGCAGATTCCGGACGCCGCCATTGCCATGGTGGAGCGGGGCCGGGGCTATATCACTCTCATCAACGAGGTGATCGACCGCTGCGGCATTGCGAAACTGGGCATTGAAGATAACGCCATGACGGTGTCAGAGTTTCGGCTCTATGAGGAAAAGCTGCATTGCGAGTTAAAGCCCGCCTCCGCTTTGGTGGAGTCCCTGCGGCAGACCAAGGACGCCGAAGAGATCAAACGGCTGGAAGCGGCGCAGCGCATTGCGGAGGACTCCCTGACGCAGATTCTCAAAGAGCTGCGCCCCGGTTTGACGGAAAAAGAGGTGGCCGCCCGTCTCCAGTATCTGATGCTCAGCGGCGGCGCGGAGAAAATGTCCTTTGATCCCATTGTGGCCGGCGGCCCCAACAGCAGTATGCCCCATGCGGTGCCCACGGACCGGGTGCTGAAACGGGGGGACTTCGTCACCATGGATTTTGGCTGCGTCTATCAGGGCTATTGTTCGGATATGACACGGACAGTGGCGCTGGGCATGGTGACAGACGAGATGAAAACAGTTTATGAAACGGTTTTGCGGGCCCAGATGGCGGGCATTGCCGCGGCAAAAGCGGGCAACACCGGACGGGAGGTGGACGGCGCCGCCCGGGATGTGATCGAGGCGGCGGGGTACGGTCCCTATTTCGGCCACAGCTTCGGCCACGGCGTGGGGGTGGAGATCCACGAAGCGCCCAATGCAACCCCTGGTAATGAAGAGTCGCTGCCGACAGGCGCCGTGATCTCGGCGGAGCCGGGCATCTATCTGCCGGGGCGTTTCGGCGTCCGGATCGAGGATGTGCTGGTGTTGACAGAGGCGGGGTGCCGGGATATTACTCGGGCTAAAAAGGAACTTCTGGTACTCTGAGGGGATATTTTTCGCGCATTTGTGGAAAAATCCTGCAAAACACTTGCCAAACGGGAACCGATATTGTAAAATAAGAAAGCCATTTTGGCGATACTATGAATTCGAGGAAATACTCCCGTGTAAAAGGATATTTTCTCATATATGGGAGGATAAAAATATGGCGACAATTACCGCTGGTGAATTCAGAAACGGTAAAACATTTGAAATGGATGGAAAGGTGATGCAGGTCATCGAATTCCAGCACGTAAAGCCCGGTAAGGGCGCGGCCTTCGTCCGCACCAAGATGAAGAACGTGGTCACCGGCGGCGTGACCGAGACTTCCTTCAACCCCACCGCAAAGTTTGAAGAAGCCTTTATCGAGCGCAAGGACATGGCCTACAGCTATGCCGACGGCGACCTGTACTATTTTATGGATCAGGAGACCTTTGATATGGTGCCCCTGGGCAAGGATACCCTGGGAGATGCGTTCCGTTTCATCACGGAAAACACCGTCTGCAAGGTGCTCAGCTATAAGGGCAGCGTGTTCGGTCTGGAGTGCCCCAACTTCATGGATCTGACCATCACCGACACAGAGCCGGGTCTTGCGGGCAACACCGCCACCAATACCCTGAAGCCTGCCACCGTGGAGACCGGCGCCGAGGTCAAGGTGCCTCTGTTCATCAACGAGGGCGACAAGGTGACCATTGATACCAGAACTGGAGAATATCTGGGCCGGGCAAAGTAAGTACAAATAAGCAAAAATTAGGGCGTACATGGAAAGGAGATTTACCATGGAAATTACCGAAAAAGTGGCATACCTGAAGGGCCTCGCCGAGGGGCTGTCCCTGGACCAAGAGACCAAGGAGGGCAAGCTGCTGCTGGCCATCGTGGATGTGCTGGACAGCATGGCTTCCGAGTTTGAGGATGTGGAGTCCGAGCTGGCCGATGTGGAAGACGGTCTGGATGCCGTCAGCGACGATCTGTCCGACGTGGAAGAGGCCGTATTTGAAGACGAATACGACGATGACGAGGACGAGGACGAGGACGACGAAGAAGAGGATTGCTTTGAGACCACCTGCCCCGTCTGCGAAGAAAACATTTACTTTGACGAGAGCGTGTTGGAAGCCGGCGAAGTGGTTTGCCCCAACTGCGGTGAAAAGCTGGAGTTCGACCTGTCTGATTTGTCCAATGCCAAGGGAGACGAAGAGAACGAGGACAAAGACTGATTTTACCTCAATAAAAATGGCATCCGCCAAAAGGCGGATGCCATTTTTATGCCAGTTTGCCTCTATCGGTTGTAAAGCGGCCTCTATTTTGATAGAATAGTGCATCAAGTCCCCATAAGAGAGGAGATAGCAGACATGCGAAAACGGACAAAGCGACGGCTGCGCATAGCAATTTTACTTGCCCTTCTGCTGACCGCATTGCTGGCGCTCTACTACTTCAATGTCATTCCTCATATCAGCTACAGCGGTGAGCACTTTGGCCTTGCGCCCTATGTGAGCGGGGTGGATCGGGATGGCGACGGCGTGGACGATCAAACCGACATACTGGCGGGTGTCCGTCAATATCTTGCCACAAGGCCGGTGTATAAAAGCAAGTATTACAGCACCGGCTATCCCGACGATCAGTACGGTGTCTGCACGGATGTGGTGGCGCAGGGACTGCTGGCGGCGGGCTATGATCTGATGACGCTGGTGAACGAGGACATATATAATGATCCCCAGGCATACCAAATTGACCAGCCGGACATCAACATCGACTTCCGCCGGGTGGAAAACCTCAATGTCTACTTTCAGAACCACGCCATTTCCCTGACCACCGACATCTATGCCATCGACCAGTGGCAGGGTGGTGATATTGTGGTGTTCCGCCATCATATCGGCGTGGTGTCCGACAGGCGCAACAGAAAAGGCGTTTCCTTCCTCATCCATCATGGCAGTCCCTGGCAGCCACAGTACGAGCAGGATGTGCTGGAAAACCGAAACGACATTGTGGCCCACTACCGCATCAGCTAAGGCAGAGCGCCGCGCCTATGGCGGTTGTAAAGGCGGCCTGAGGCGGCACGATGAAATCGTAGGGGTAGACACTTTTGAAAAGTGCCCAGGTACCGGGGGCCTGGGGCAGCTCGGCCAGGGAACCGGTGAGGATGATCCGATCTGTCCCCACCGCCTGACAGGCTAAAATGGCCATGGTTCCGATGGCCTGCAAAACAAGATTGATAAGTCCCAGCGCCGTGTCACCGGGCGTGGCCTGCGCCGACAGATGCCCGAAATTGGCAGCGGTCAGCTCCGGCGGCAGCGTGGCGGCGGCGGAGAGAGCCATGTCGCTCATCCGGAGATCCACCCGGGCGAGGGAGCCGTTTTCCGCCAGACGGCAGAGCGAGGAAATATCATCGCAGCCGGTAAGCAGCTTTCCCAGTCCCAGAAGTGTGCCGCCGCCCACGCCGGTGCCGCCCAGATGCCGCGCCGGCGCGCCGCGTTTGGCATGGAGAAAGGCGGTTCCCGTCCCCATGCTCGCCACCACGGCCTCCGAAAGACCGGAAACGGCCAGAGCGCCTTGGGAAAGAGCCTCAAATTCATCCACCATTTGAGTGGGACAGCCCAGTATGTCCCCGAATAAAAAGGAACTGCCTACACCGGTGAGCACGACCCGGTCCACACCCTCCACGGCGTGCTTTTGCAGATAGTCGGCGGCCTGGCGGCCCACCTCTTCGCTGGTACGCCGGGGTGGCAGCCGCTCCGGAAAAAGGAATTGCCCCGCCGGCGTGCGAAGGATCGACTTGGTGGCCGAGCCTCCCAGATCTAAGGCAAGAATCATAATAAGCCCCTTTCTTTCTCACTGTTTCTGCCCTTATCATAGGGAGCGGGGGGTTGAAAGTCAATCAAAATGGCGAAAATGATTGCACAAGTCGGAAAATAAAGGTATAATAAAAAAAGTATACGCAAATATAAGGACATTTGAGGTGTTCGAGGATGAAAACAGAGGAAAAGCTGAATATGACCATGCTCTGCGACTTTTACGAGCTGACCATGGGCAACGGTTATTTCAAAAAAGGCTACAAGGATCGCATTACCTATTTCGATGTGTTTTTTCGCAGGGTGCCGGATGGCGGCGGATTTGCCATTGTGGCAGGGCTTGAACAGCTGATCGACTACATTGAGAACCTGCATTTCTCCACCGCGGATATTGCGTATCTGCGGGGACGGAATCTCTTTTGCGACGAATTTCTGGATTATCTGGCGGATTTTCATTTTACCGGCGACATCTATGCCGTACCGGAGGGAACGCCTGTTTTTCCCCGGGAGCCGCTGGTGATTGTCCGTGCGCCGACGATTGAGGCGCAGCTCATCGAGACCTTTACGCTACTGACCATCAACCATCAGAGTCTGATTGCTACCAAGGCCAACCGTATCACCCGGGCGGCCCGGGGACGGACGGTGCTGGAGTTCGGTTCCCGTCGGGCACAGGGGGCGGACGCGGCCATTATCGGGGCGCGGGCGGCCTATATCGGCGGTGTGGCCGGCACGGCCTGCACTATTTCCGATCAGCGCTACGGCGTGCCCGCCGGCGGCACCATGGCTCATGCCTGGGTGCAGATGTTTGACTCGGAATATGAGGCCTTCAAGTCCTATTGTGAGGTCTATCCCACCAACGCAACCCTCCTGGTGGACACCTATAATACCCTGAAATCCGGCGTTCCCAATGCCATCCGAGCCTTCAACGAGGTGCTCCGGCCTTTGGGCATTACCAAGTGCGGTATCCGTCTGGATTCCGGCGACATGGCGTATCTCACCCAGAAAGCCCGGAAGATGCTGGACGAGGCCGGCTGGCCGGAGTGCAAGATTTCCGTGTCCAATTCTCTGGATGAATACCTGATCCAGGATCTCTTCTTGCAGGACGCCAAGATTGACATGTTTGGCGTGGGCGAGCGGATGATCACCGCCAGCAGCGAACCGGTGTTCGGCGGGGTGTACAAGCTGGCCGCAGTGGAGAATCAGGACGGTGAGATCCTGCCCAAGATCAAGGTCAGTGAAAATGTGGAAAAAATCACCATTCCGCACTTTAAAAAGGTTTACCGACTCTATGGCAAGGATACAGGAAAGGCCATCGTGGACTATATTACGGTGCACGATGAAACGGTGGATGAAAATCATACCCTGCAGATTTTCGATCCCCGGGCGACCTGGAAAAAGAAAACTGTCTATAATTTTACAGCAAGGGAATTGCTGGTGCCGGTGTTCCGGAAAGGCAAATGTGTCTATCAGAAGCCGACACTGCCTGAAATTCAGGCCTATTGCCGTCAGCAGGTGGATACGCTGTGGGAGGAAGTCAAGCGCTTTGACAATCCCCATGCCTACTATGTGGATCTGTCCCAGAAGCTCTGGGAGATCCAGCACGATCTGCTCCAGAAAAATAACTAAGCGGCGGGGTGATTCGACATTTGTGCGGATCACCCTGCACTGATTCCTCATAAAATAAATGGGAAAGGAGTGCGGCAGATGAAGAAGAGACAAATACAGCAAAAGACCGAGCGCCGGATTTCCGCGGCGACACGTCTTGCTATGGTGGCGGTACTGCTGGTGGCGCAGATCGCGTTGGTCGTACTCCTGAGTACGGTACTGCATCAAAAGATGTATCTGGCCTATACGGGCATGGAGCTGCTGGCTTTTGTCTACGCCATCGTGATTTACAACCGGGAGGGCAGCGATACCTACAAAATGGTGTGGATCTTGCTGATCCTGGCGGTGCCGGTGGTGGGTCTCATTTTGTACTGGCTCTGGAATGGCAATCGCCAGAGCAAACGGCTGGATCTGAAGAAGATCCCCGCTCCCACGGAATCGAAGGCCCTGCTGGAGAAGAGCCAGACCAATCTGGAAAAGCTGCGGGGGGAGAGTTCCACCTGGGCCAAGCTGGCTGCCATGCTGGAAGGCCGGGGCTTTTTGCTTTACCGAAATACCCGGGCGGTTTACCTGCCAAGCGGCGAGGCTTATCTGGAGGATCTGCTCCAAAAGATGGAGCAGGCGGAGCATTTTATTTTTCTTGAGTATTTTATCGTGGTAGAGGGGCAGGTCTGGGATCGGATGATGGACATCTTCCGGGAAAAGACGCGCCAGGGCGTGGAGATCCGTCTTCTCTTCGACGATTTTGGCAGCATGATGCGGATGCATGAGGAGACTGTTGAGGAGGCCCAGGCGCTGGGTGTGGATATGCGCGTCTTCAACCCTGTGCATCATTATGTCAACCGCATTTATTTTAACTATCGGGATCACCGGAAAATTGCGGTGATCGACGGCCATATTGCCTATACGGGAGGCGCCAATCTGGCAGACGAATACGCCAATCTTATTGAGCGTTTCGGTTACTGGAAGGACTGCGGGGTCCGGCTGGAGGGCGAGGGCTGCTGGGGCCTTACCAGAGAATTTATCTACCTGTGGGAGCGGGTGGGCGGCAGCCTTTCCGAAGAACACGACTATTACCGTCCTCACAACGCCCTCACCCAGGAGACAGGCTATTGCCAGCCCATGGTGGACGGCCCGGACAACAACCCCATTGCCACGGCGGAGGATATGTTTTTGCAGCTCATCTCTCTGGGTCGTCGGCAGGTGTATATCACGACACCGTACCTTGCCATCGACGAGCCTATGATACGTGCGCTGTGTCTGGCGGCGGACAGCGGGGTGGATGTGCGCTTGATGATGCCCGGCATTCCCGACCACAAGTTTGCTTATCTGGTGGCGGAGTGCTATTTCGGCCAGCTGCTGGAGCACGGCGTCCATATCTATAATTTTGAGCCGGGTCTCCTCCACGGAAAAAGCGTAATGGTGGATGAAGAGGTGGCGTTCGTAGGCTCCGTCAATATGGATTTTCGCAGCTTTCAACTGCATTTTGAGTGCGGCACTATGCTCTACCATATGCCGGCGGTGAAGGACCTGCAAAGTGATATGGAACAGATCATGGAACGCAGCCATGCCCTGACCTATGAGGAGTGGAAAAACCGTATCTGGTACCGCAAGGTGATGGGTGTGGTGCTCAAGCTGTTTGCCATGTGGATGTAACGATACAGCCGCTGGATCATAAGGAGAAATGAAATGATGTATTTGTATCATGGGAAAGAAACGGGTAGCGGTTCGCGGATCGAGTGTTGAGGAGGTTCACCGTGAACAAAGAGGAATTTGACCGTTTGCCGTGGCGTGTACTGCCCAACGGAAACCGGGAAAAAGAAATAGAAGGGAAAAAGCTCCTGATCCTGCGCAGTATGCTGTGTGCACCGGAGTATAATATCTCCTGGGACGGTCAGCTGATCTGCCATTATCAGGGTAATAGAATTCACACTGTGGAGGAAGCCGAGCAGGCGGCGTTCGCGCTCCTATCCACCTAAGAATGAACAGGAGAAATAACCATGTTTTACGAAGTGACGCAGGAAATTTTTGATAAGCTGCCCACGGCCTGCTTCGGCGCGGTGGCCGTGCGGGGTCTTGATAATACCCGCCCCATTCCGGCGCTGGAGGAGATGCTTCAGCAAAATATCCGTCTGTGCGAAACATATTTTGAAGACAAAAAGCCCAAGGAGACGCCGGACATCCTGCCCTACCGGGAGGCGTTCCGGGCCCTTGACATCAATCCCAATAAGTACCTCTGCTCCATTGAGGCGCTGCTGACCCGTATTGCCAAGAAGAAGGGCTTCCCCTCCATCAATGCGGCGGTGGATCTGGGCAACGCCATCTCCATCAAATACCGCCTGCCCATCGGCGCCCATGATCTGGACACCATGAAAGACGGGCTGACTGTGCGCCTTTCCCAGCCGGGAGATACCTTTGTGGCCTTTGGTGCCACGGAGACGGAGATTCCCGTTCCCGGCGAGGCCATCTATGTCTCCGGCCATGAGGTGCGTACCCGCCGCTGGACATGGCGGCAGAGCGAGGTGGGCAAGATCACCGAAGAGACCAAGGCCATCCTCTTTCCTATCGACGGCTTCACCGATGTGAATGAGCCTCAGGTGCGCGCCGCTACGGCGGAGTTTGTGGCGCTGCTGCGGGAATATTTCGGTTGCGAGGCGGAAACCGGCTTCGTGGATGCCGCTCATCCCCGTTTTACTTTCTTTGAATAAACGGCGTCCGCCATTCAAAGAACCGACCTGACTAAAAGACAATAAAAAATGAACCGTATCAGATAGCTTGATACGGTTCATTTTTTGTATATGTGATTTTATCTTTTGCGGTGCTTGGGCAGATAGAAGCCGTAGAAAAGACCGCAGACGCCGCCGATGATGTGTGTCAGATGGGAAACGTTGTCGGCATTTTTCAAGCCGTCCGAAATCTCCCCGCCCAGATACAGCACCACCACTAAAATCATGGTCAGGGGAATGCCGCCCTTGCCCATGTCGGTGAAGGAGGAGAGGACGATCATCATAAAGACGATGCCGCTGGCCCCTAAAAGAGCGGAGCCGGGGGAGAAGATGAACTGGACAAGCCCCGTGAGAAAGGCCGTCACTACAATGGCAATCAAAATGGGACGGCTGCCGTATTTTTCCTCCAAACCCGGGCCCACCAACAGCAGTAAGAGCATGTTGCCGATGTAGTGGGAGTAGCCGGAGTGACCCAGTACATGACCGAAGAAGCGGAAATAGGTGAGGGGATCGGAAAGAGGCGCGCGGTAAACGCTGAAAAGAAGCGCAGTGCTGCGTCCGTCGGTGACCTGCCCCAGAAAAAGTGCCAGAAGTGATAAAAGCGCGAAACTGAGTACCACCGGGGCATTGTAGCGGATGACAAGTTTTTTCAATCAGATTCCCTCTGTCCAAACCGGATGAAAACCATTATAATACAGCCATCGGAAAATGTAAATCAGAGGAATATCTCTGGAGGGAGAGACCATGAAAAAAATCCTTAAAATACTGCTGTGGGTGGTAGCGGCTCTGCTGGTCATTGCGGCGGCCTATTTTGCTTATGTGCTTTTGGCCTATCACCGCATTCCCGACAATCAGACCATCGCCGTCAGCGGCAGTCAGACAGCGGCGGCGCAGACAGAGCAAGACTATCAGATCGTCTCCTATAATATCGGCTTCGGCGCCTATGAGCCCGACTACAGCTTCTTCATGGACGGCGGGACGGAGTCCTGGGCCTGGTCCAAGGAACGGCTGAGCGACAACATGGCCCGCATCGGGGAGATTCTGGCGGGACAGCAGGCGGACTTCTACTTTGTGGAGGAGGTGGACGCCGGTTCCACCCGCACCTATCATCGGGACGAGCGGGCCGACCTTACGGCCAGTCTGTCGGGCTATAACTCCCTCTGGGCGCAAAATTACGACTCACCCTTTTTGTTTTATCCCATCACCCAGCCCCACGGAAAATCCATTTCCGGCATCATGACCTTCTCCAAACTGCAAATCACCTCCTCCGTGCGGCGGAGCCTCCCGGTGGAGACGGGCCTTATGAAGATGGTGGATCTGGACCGGTGCTACAGCGTCAGCCGCGTGCCGGTGGAAAACGGAGCGGAGCTGGTGCTCTACGCCGTTCATCTCTCCGCCTACAGCAGTGACGGCACCATTGCCGTGGAGCAGCTCAGGCTGCTTCTGGCGGATATGCAGGCGGAGCGGGACAAGGGCAACTATGTGGTCTGCGGCGGCGATTTCAACAAAGACCTGCTGGATACCTCGGCAGAGGTGTTCGGCGTCTCCGGCGAGGGCTATACATGGGCGCAGCGCTTTCCCACAGAGCTGCTGGAGGGCACGGATATGACGCTGGTGACCCCCTATGATCCGGCGCATCCGGTACCCACCTGCCGCAATGCCGACGCGCCTTATCATGAGGGGCAGTTCGTGCTGACCATCGATGGGTTTATGGTGTCGGACAACGTGGAAGTGTCGGAATCTCATGTGATCGACACCGGCTTCTCCTCCTCCGACCATAACCCGGTGCACATGACCTTTTCCCTGAAATCCACAGAAAACGGCTGAAAAATTTTGAAAGAATTTTGCAAAATTTCACCCATATTTGGGAGGTATAAATCATGAAACTGGCAATGGCACAGATGTCCATGACGGAAAATAAAGAGGAGAATCTGGCAAAAACCCTGACCATGATCCGCCGGGCCAGAGGCTGTGATGTGCTGTTTTTTCCGGAGATCCAGCTCTGTCCTTTCTTTCCCCAGTACCCCGGCGGTGATGCCTCCGCCTACTTGATGGAGCCGGATGGGCCGGAAGTGCGGGCCATCTGTGCCGCGGCTCGGGAAAACCACCTCTATGTCTCGCCCAATCTCTATTTATCCTTGAACGGCAAGGCTTACGACGCTTCTGCCTGGATTGACCCAGACGGAAAACTGGTGGATATTTCCAAAATGGTACACATTGCCCAGGCTCTTCAGTTCTGTGAGCAGGACTATTACACCCCCTCGGATGATGGCTTTAAGGTGTACGAGACCCCCTGGGGAAAGGTGGGCATTGTCATCTGCTTTGACCGCCACCTGCCTGAGAGCATTCGCACCGCCACCCTTAAAGGCGCCGACCTCATCCTGATCCCTACGGCCAATACCCGTGCCGAGCCTATGGAGATGTTTGAGTGGGAGGTGCGTGTGCAGGCCATGCAAAACAGCGTTTTTGCCGCCATGTGCAACCGGGTAGGCATCGAATGCGACATGGATTTCTGTGGACAGTCCCTCATTGCGGACCCGGACGGGAACCTGGTTTTAAAGGCCGATTACGGCGAGGAACTTTACACGGCGGAACTGGATCTCTCCGCTGCCCGGCGGAGCCGGCAGGCTCGTCCTTACCTTTCCACCCGCCGCCCGGCATTGTATATCTGAATAGTGATCCGCCAAATACGCGTACTTATTGGATTAATTTACTCCAATAAGTACGCGTATTCAAAATTAAAAGACACTATATAAAAATTGTATACAATAAAATGATATAAAATAATATTAAAATTATAGTTGACTCTCATGGCAGATATGGTATACTTTTCTCAGCGATGTTCTTTGAAAAGAATACCGAATGGGAAATTTTGAGAAAGTTGGAGAAAAGACATGAAAAAAATCAACTGGTGGGTCATCGGCACCGGCGTGGCAGTGGGTATTGCGGCGCTGATCCTGACGGCCTGCGGCAACCCCGCCAATATGGGGTTTTGTATTGCCTGCTTCCTGCGGGACACGGCAGGCGCGCTGGGTCTGCATTCGGCCGGAAAGGTACAGTACATACGGCCGGAGATCATCGGACTCGTACTGGGAGCCCTTATCATGACGCTGGCGGCCAGAGAATTCAAGGTAAAGGCCGGATCATCCCCGGCCACCCGCTTTGTGCTGGGTATATTCGTTATGATCGGCGCACTGGCGTTTTTGGGCTGCCCGCTGCGCCTTGTACTGCGTCTGGGCGGCGGTGACCTGACAGCTGTGGCCGGACTGGCGGGCTTTGTGCTGGGTATCGGCATCGGCAGCCTGTGGCTGAAAAAGGGCTTTTCACTGGGAAGAGCCTATGAGGTAAGAAAAGCGGAGGGTTTTGTGCTGCCGGCAATCATGGTGGTGCTGCTGGTGGCGTTGATCGCCGCGCCCGCCTTCATTCATTTCTCTCAGGAGGGACCCGGTGCCAAGCACGCCGCTGTAGGTATTGCGCTGGTAGTGGCACTGGTGGTAGGCGCCCTTTGTCAGAAGAGCCGGCTGTGTATGGCAGGCGGTATCCGCGATGCCTTTTTGATGAAGGATTTCACGCTGCTCTCGGGCTTTCTGGCCATCTGGGTGACGGTGACCATCGGCAATCTGATCCTTGGCAACTATCATCTGGGCGTCAATACGGCGGAATTTATTCAGGCCATTTCGCATAATGATTATCTCTGGTCCTGCCTGGGCATGGTGCTGGTGGGCTGGGGTTCCGTGATGCTGGGAGGCTGCCCTCTGCGCCAGCTGATCCTTGCCGGCAGCGGTAATGTGGACGCGGGCCTCACCGTGATCGGCATGATCGTGGGCGCAGCTTTTGCCCACAACTTCGGCCTGGCCGGCAATGCCGCATCCGTAGCTGACGGTGTGCTGAATCCCGGCGGCGTCAGCACCGCCGGCAAGGTGGCTGTGATCGTGGGCTTTGTGGTATGCCTGATTGTGGCGCTGACCCATATGCCAAAAAAGGAGGTGCAGTCATGATCGATGCCCGTGGTTTGTCCTGTCCTGGACCGGTTTTGATGGTTCAAAAGGCGGTAAAGGAAGGCAACCCCGCCTCTTTGGAGGTGCTGGTTGACGATAAGTGCGCGGTGGAAAATATCACCCGTTTTGCCAAAAACAACGGCTATGCCGTTGCCGTGGCAGACGCGGCAGGTGATTACAGCCTGACACTGAGCAAAAAGTAAGCAGAAAAGCTGCGTGTGCCGTTTTGACGGTACACGCAGCTTTTTTCAGGGGCAGGGATAAGGAGGCTGGTTTTGCAGGAGCGCCGCATATTGAGCCGAGGCGGCGTTCCAGTTGAGCAGCGGCAGGAAATGATCGATATACGTATCCCTGCGATTTTGATAGGTGAGGAAATAGGCGTGCTCCCAGAGGTCGATGTTCAAAAGTGGGTAGAGAGGCACGGGCGCATCCTGATTGGCGGTTTTGTTAATATGTAAATTGCCACCTGTGTCGCTGGAGAGCCAGGCGTAGCCGCTGCCGAACTGGCTTAAGGCGGTGCTTCTGAGCGCTTGCAGGCAGCTTTCCATGGAACCGAAGCTGCGGTCAATGGCGCCTTGCAGCTTTTGATCCGGCTGTGTGGTATTCGGTCGGGCCATACTCATGAAGTAGAACTCATGATTGTACACCCCACCGGCGCTGTTGCGTACCGGCTGCTGGATTTCCGGGGGCAGCTCCGACCAGCGCAGGAGCAGACTTCTGAGAGACCAGTCATGATACTGAGGCCAGGGAGCCAGAATACGGTTGAGATTGTCCACATAACCGGCAAAGAACCGATCATGGTGGATCTGCATGGTGACACGGTCTATATCGTGCACGAAGGCATCGTAGGGATAGGGAAGAGGCGGCAGGGCAAAGGGATAGTGAGCAGGCATGGGAATCATCCTTTCCTGAAAAGTTTTTCTCATCTATCCTATGCGTCCGTTGACAAACCATGCCATTTGGTGCAAACTGAAACTACTATTAAAACAGGAGGAAACCCCCATGCGAAGAAAAGACAGAGAGAGAGAGGCTGCTTTTGCCTGGGACACGCTGCAAAAAGCGCCCTACGCCACCCTGGCCATGACGGATGAGGCGGGTCGTGCCTACTGCATTCCCATATCCCCGGTGGCCGATCCCGCCTATGGCGTGATCTATTTCCACTGTGCCGGCGCGGGCATGAAGCTGGACGCTCTGCGGGCAAATCCCCATGTCTGCCTGTCAGCGGTGGGCAGTGCAGCCGTTGTGCCCAATGAATTTGAAATGGACTACACGGCAGCGGTGTTCCGCGGAATGGCCGAGGTGGTCACGGAAGAGGAAGAGCGCGTCAGGGCCATGCTGCTGCTGTGCACCTTTTACGATCCCAAGGGGATGGGCCGGTTTGACGAGGTGATGGGCAAATATTTTGCTGCCACCACTGTTGTAAAAATTGTGCCGGATGAGATCACGGGAAAAGAGTGCCGCGTGGCACAGGCGGATCCTTTTGCACATCATCACGCATAAAAAATAAGGACGCCGCCTGCGCATTTGCGTAGGCGGCGTCAGATTTTTAAAAACTTTAGCGGGCTTCCTTATGTTGACGCTTGTCCTCTTCCGCCTCCAGCACCTGCTGGGGATCGGCATCCCGAAGGCGGGCCAGTTTCTCCGCCAGAATCCGGGAAAAACCGGCCACCAGCGCACTTTGAATCAGCAGCATTTCGGTGGCGTTTTCGGCGCCGCCCTCCTCCGGAGAGAGAAGATCCCGGGCCGCATTTCGTACCTCCTGGGTAAAAAACAGCGCCACGGACTGCAGCCGACGGGCATAGTCGGAATAAATGGACTGCACGTCCTGCCGGGGACTGTCAGGAGGAATAATCTGCTGGATGTCGCTGATACTGAGACTTTGCTTCAGCGTGAGAATGATGAGAAGATAGGCGATATGCACCCGATAATACTTTTTCTTCACGGGGGCGGGCATTACCTTCAGGCGCACATAGTTGTTGATGGTGGAGGTGGTCACCAGCTTTTCCACCGAGGTGGGGACAAAGTCCAGATAGTTGGTCAGCAGCAGCATCACCTGATCCATATAAAGCCCAAAATCAGGGATATCGTCCCAGTCGGGCAGCTTGTAATCCTGCAAAAACTGTTCCCAGCGCCGCAGCTTGTGGGCAATCAGGTCTTTGTCGTAGTGCATGGACGTCCCTCCTTTACAGCAGTATCATAGCACATCTCCTGAAAAATGTGCAACAGAAAATGAGAAAATGTTGCGTATTGACAGAGAACACCTGATATGCTATATTAGATGCAACAATCAAAAGGGTTACAAAGCGGAGCAAAAGCGGCAATTCTTTCAGGGAAAACGACAGCTTTTTCCGCATGAGGGCAAGGAGATCAGGTTATGTCGGAAAAGATTTATATTTATGGAGATTCCATTATGAAGGCCACTGTGCCGGACGATGAGTTTCACTATCATTTCCATTTAAACCAGGTGATGCAGCCCTACGAGAAATTGCCGGTGGAGATCGTGAACCGGGCCAAGATGGGCGCTACGGTGACGAAGGGACAGTCTCTGCTGGAGCATGATCTGGAACGGGGCATGGAGGCCCGCTATGCGCTTTTGGCCTTCGGCGGGAACGACTGCGATTTCGACTGGAGTGCGGTGGCGGCATCGCCCCAGCAGGAGCATCAGCCCCATACGGAGCTGCCCCATTTTCTGGAAACGCTTACCAGTATGATTGGCCGCCTGAAGGAGCGGGGTGTACAGCCGGTGCTGATGACGCTGCCCCCTATTGACGCGGGAAAATATCTGAATTTTATCTGCCGGGACGGTCTGAGCCGGGAAAAGATTCTCTCCTGGCTGGGCGACTGCCAGATGATCTATCGCTTTCAGGAGATGTATTCTGACGCAGTGGGCCACCTGGCGGAGCGGTTGAAGCTGCCGCTGCTGGATGTGCGGTCCGCTTTTCTGGGCGATCACAATTTTTGGCGCATGAACGCCGCCGACGGAATCCATCTGACGGACGAAGGATATCAGTTTTTGTTTGGCCATCTGGCCGGTTCCCTGACAGCTAAACTGGAAGGATAAATTGAAACAGAATAAGGAGCATGTTAATGGAGAATATGGTACTGAGCTGCTGTTCTACAGCCGATTTGACACGGGAGCATTTTGAGAAGAGAAATATTTCATATATCTGCTTTCATTATACGATGGACGGGGTGGACTACGCCGACGATCTGGGACAGTCCATTCCTTTTGAGGAATTTTATCACCGGATGGCTGCCGGTTCCGAGACAAAGACCTCTCAGGTCAATGTGGCGGAATTCTTGGATTATTTCTCCAAGCTGCTGGACGAGGGGAAGGACATTCTCCACGTGAGCCTGTCCTCCGGCCTTTCCGGTTCTTACGGTTCCGCCGAGGTGGCCGCAAAGGAGCTGCGGGAGAAATACCCGGAGCGAAAGATCTATGTGGTGGACTCTTTGGGCGCCTCCTCCGGCTACGGCCTTTTGATGGAGACACTGGCCGACAAGCGGGACGAGGGCATGGACATTGACGAACTCTATGCCTGGGCGCTGGAAAACCGGCTGCGGATGCACCACTGGTTTTTCTCCACCGACCTGACTTTCTATGTCAAGGGCGGCCGTATTTCCAAGGCAGCCGGCTTTTTCGGCGGCCTGATGGGTATCTGCCCCCTGCTGAATATGGACAACGCAGGGCATCTCATCCCCAGAGAGAAGATCCGCTCCAAGAAAAAAGTCATTTCCACCATTGTGGAGCGCATGGAGCAGAACGCCGATGACGGCATCAACTACAGCGGTAAGTGCTTTATCTCCCAGGCCGGTTGCTATGAGGACGCCCGGGCTGTGGCCGATCTTATTGAAGCGCGGTTTCCCAAGCTCAACGGCAAGGTGCTCATCAACTATGTGGGCACCACCATCGGTAGTCACACAGGCCCCGGCACCGTGGCGCTGTTTTTCTGGGGTAAAGAGCGCGTGAACTGAAATGGGACTGAATCTGAGAAAGAAAGGGAAGCAAGCTATGATACAGATTTTTACGGATACAGCCGCCAATGTGCCTACCGCTTTGCTGCGGAAATACGGCATAAAGGCCATCCCCATGTCTTACACAGTGGACGGGGAGGTAGTTTCCGGCGTAGAGGAGTTTGACGGCCCCGCCTTTTACAACGCCCTGCGCCGCGGCGCGGATGTCAAGACCACCATGATCGCCCCCGATGTGGCCAGGGAAGCCTTTGAAGAGGCGCTGCAGGCAGGGAATGATGTCTTGTATCTGGGCCTTTCCGGTGGCGTCAGCGGTACCTATTGGAGCGCCCATCTGGCGGCGGAGGAGCTGGCGGGAGCCTATCCCCGGTGCCATATCTGCGCCATTGACAGCAAAAGCGCTTCCATGGGAGCGGGCCTGAATGTGCTTGAGGCTGCCAAGCTGGCAGCAGAGGGCGTGCCCTTTGACGAGCTGGTAAGCCGGATGGAGAAGATATGCCACAACATGTGTCAGTATTTTGTGGTGGATGAACTGAAATATCTGCGCCGGGGCGGAAGAATCTCCAGTATTGCTGCGCTGGCGGGCACTCTTTTGCAGATCAAACCCATTTTAAAGGGCGACGATGAGGGTAAGATCGTGCTCCACGCCAAAGCCCGGGGCAAGCTGCGCTCGCTGCAGGAGCTGGCGGATACTTATGAAAAGATGGTGGCCGATCCTACCTGCCCCGTAAGCATTGCCCACAGCGACTGCCCGAGTGATGCGCTGCGTCTGGAGGCAAAGCTCCGGGAGGCCGGACAGACCGGCGAGATCATCACCGTGTGTTACGAGCCTGTCACCGGCACCCATGTGGGACCCGGCACCGTGGCTCTGTTCTTCTGGGGCAAGGGCCAGCGCTGAAAAAGCAAAGTCGAGAGAGAAAAGCATCCCCATCCGGCATACATTTGCCCGGATGGGGATTTTTATGTGTATCTCCTGATCGTCCCGGGCCATATAATGGCGCGGGGAGGTTATTATGTTATTCAAAAAAGGATTTTGCAGCGCCTTACTGGCGCTTGCTGTCGCCGCAGTGACGGCGGCACCGGTTCTGGCTCTGGAGCCGAATTCTGATACCATTTATCAGGGAATTGACGTCAGCGTCTATCAGGACACCATTGATTTTGACGCGGTCAGGGAAGACGGAAAACAGGCGGTCTATATTCGGGCCGGACAGGGATTTGACTATGTGGACCCCAATTACCGCACAAACTTTGAAAACGCATCGGCGGCCGGATTGGATGCGGGTTTTTACTATTATGTAACGGCCACCAACACCACGGATGCCGAGGAACAGGCCACGACTTTTGCTCAGCTGATTGACGGGTACGACTACACCATGCGGCCCGCCATGGACTACGAAAGCTACGGCGGCCTCAGCGACAGCGCCATCAATGCCGTGGGCCTTGCCTTTTTGGAAAAGCTGGCGGCGCTGACGGGCGTCACACCGGTGGTCTACTCCGATGCCTACCGCACTCAGACCCTCTGGAACGCCGCCTATGGCGCGTACCCGCTGTGGGTGGCGGAATACAACGGTGGTGCGCAGCCATCTGACAACGATATCTGGGACAGCTGGAGCGGCTACCAGTACAGCAATACAGGTCGGGTATCCGGCATTGACGATGATGTGGATCTGGACTGGTTTACGCCCCAAGTCCTGACATCCACTCATATGGATACCGATGGGGGATCCGGCGGGAGCTCCGGTACCGTCACCTATGTTGTGAAAACCGGGGATACGCTGTGGGATATTGCCCAGACTTACGGCACAACTGTTTCAGCCATCGTTGCGGCCAATGACATTGCTAATCCCGACCTGATCTACCCGGGGGAGGTACTTCTGATCCCGGTATCCGGCTGATACAGGCATTAAAAATCCGCAGACCCCTTGCACGCAGGGCCTGCGGATTCTTTTGCTTATTTCTGTTCGGGAGGGGGCAGCTGCCTGTTGATCATGCGGGCAATCAGTTCCACCGATTTTTCAATGCCATAGCTGGCGCTGTTGAGGCAGAGATCGTAATTAATGGGACTGCCCCATTCAAGGCCGGTATAGAACCGATAATAGCGGCCCCGCCGGCGATCCAGCTTTTTCAGAAGGCGGGCGGCATGGCGGTGATCAAGACCGTGGGTTTCCATCATCCGCTGGACGCGTAGTTCAAAGGGAGCGGTGATGAAAACGCTGATATGAGGAATGCGGTTGTTGGCCAGAATCATATCGGCACAGCGGCCCATAACGATAAAGTCCTCTTTTTTGGCCATCTGGCAGATCAGATCGCTTTGATTAAAGAACACCGCATCCTCCTTGGGCAGGCCATGGTAGCGATCCACCGTCTGCAGCCACTGCCGCAGGGAACTGTGCTTTTTTCCCGAAGGCTGAAAGGAAAAGACGTCTGATCCCGTGCTGTCAGGTACCTGATCCTGTTCCGCCTGCAGGCGTTTTAACACGGAGTTGAAAATTTCCGTGTCGTAAAAATTGATTTTCAGGGCGTCGGCCAGCGCAAAGCCGATATCTGTACCGGCGCAGCCCTGGGAGCGGCCGATGCAGATCACCAGATGATCGTTTTCGGAAAAACGCTCCCTTAGATTGACCTGATTGAGGCGAATGCGCTCCTTGTCCTGAATGTCTACCGTCCCAAAGCTCTCCGGCAGACTTTGCACCTCCCGCAAAAGAGCATTGTAGGTGTCCATCACCCGGGCGCAGTCGTCTTTATCGGGGATGGTACGGGCCATATTGCCCACCAAAGCCAGTTCGCTGCGCAGCAGATAGGCAGTTCGCCCGCTGCACATGAGGCGGGCCAGTCCTTCAATGCAGTCTGTCCGTGAACCTGTGTACACCCGTCCCAGAGAGGAACCCAGACAACGGTATACTTCCCCGTCCAGCTCATAGATGCGCGTGGCCAGTTCCATTACCTTTTCCCGTGTTGCTTCCATGATTTCATCCCCTCCTTACATAAAAAATAGCAGCATATCCAGTAAAAATACCGGTATGAGACAAGTCAGCGACCAGAGCATATAGCGGAAAAACGAGGGCATCCGAATGCCGTTTTCATCGGAGATGGATTTGACCATAAAGTTGGGGGCATTGCCTATGTAGGTGTTGGCACCCATGAAAACGGAGCCGCAGGAAATAGCCGTGAGCATCTGGGTAGGCACCGTACCCACCGAGGTGACCATGCCTCCCGTAAAGCCCAGAGCACCCGCCGTGGTGAGGAACACCAGATAGGTGGGGGTATTATCCAAAAAGCTGGAGAGGGCACCGGCCGCCCAGAACATTTGACTCGGTTCCGTCAGTCCCAGCTGAGAGCCGCTGGCTTTCAGCAGCATCAGCGCCGGCTGCATAGTGATGAAGATACCGATAAACAGTGTGGCCACTTCCTCAATGGCGCTCCAGGTAAAGTGATTTTTGGTGCGGATTTCGGTGGGCGTCGTGCTGAAGGAGAGCCAGGCCGCCAGCAGTATGATGGCAATTTCAATGAGAGACGGATATCCCAGAGAAACGCCGATGAAATGAAGACCCCGCACTGCGCCGGAGGCATCCTGAAAGGCGGAGAGACCGGGCAGTGTGCCGCTGAGAATCACAGCACCCACGATCATCACCAGAAAGATAATGTTGTGGGAGCCGCAGATCTTCACCCGGGTGCCGGGGCGGCTGATGTCCGGCTTGCGTCCCTCCGCGATGTCCTTCTGGTAAGCTCGACGCTCGATCCAGTAGTAGATGAACAGCAGCAAAACCATATTGAAAATAAGGATGGGGAACAGCCGCAGACTCCAGAAAAAGGGAACGCCCCGCATAAAGCCCATGAGAAGCGGAGGATCGCCGATGGGAGTGAGGCATCCGCCAATGTTAGAAATGAGGAAGATGAAGAAGATCATGGTCTGACATTTCCGCTTACGCCAGGAGTTGATTTTGATGATGGGCCGCACCATCAACATACTGGCACCGGTAGTACCGATGCAGCTGGATAAAAGCGTACCCAGCACCAGCAGCGCGATATTGACCCGGGGGGCACCCACCAGATCGCCCTCCAGCGTAATGTTGCCGGAGACGCAGAAAAGACCGAAGAGCAGTATAATAAAGGACAGGTAGTCATCCAAAATACAGTTCAGCGTAACGGTGGCTGCCTGGCCCACACCGTTTGTCACGGCAAAGGGGATCACAAAGAGCAGTGACCAGAAGATCACGGCTTTCGCCTTGTTTTTATCCCACCAGTCCGGCTTGACAAGGGGCAGCACGGCGATGGAGAGAAGCAACCCCGCAAAGGGGATACACAGCCATAGCGGCACCGACTGGGCACCGGTATTGCTGCTGCCGGTAAATGCAGCGACCGGCGTAAAGCATGCAAATGCCGTCACTACACCCGCCAAAAGAGAAAGACGTGTTTTCAAAAAAAGACCTCCTATGCGATAGAACTGTAAAATCCGCCAGCGGGGCGCATGGGTTTTATGCCCGCCGGCGGATACACTTGCTCTATTATAGCCACAAAAGAAAATCTTGCAAGGCCAAAATGCAACTCATCGAAATCCTTTACGCAAATTACACAAAACGACACTTTTTTGAAAGGGCTTCTTATCGTTGTGCATATTGATATAAAATGAAATGGTTTTTGTGAAACTGAAGAACGCCCTCCTCCCGCAGCCGACCCAGTGCGGCCGACATGGCGCTGCGCTCCACGCACAGGTAATCCGCCAGCTCCTGCCGGTCAAAAGGAATATCAAAGGCGGCGCTGCCGTCGTGCGCTGCCTGGGCGGAGAGATATGAGAGCAGTTTTTCCCGGGTGGTGCGCTGCCCCATATGGGTCAGCTTTTCATTAAAACGCAGATTCTTTTCCGCCAAAACCGTCAGAAGATTGCGAATCATGCGGCTGTGATAGGCACAGGCGTTGGGACAGGTGGTGAGAATGCGCTGCACATCCAGCCATAGAACTCCGCACTTTTCCTCCGCCGCCGCACTGACATTGAGAGGTGTCTCCGGAGCGGCGGCAAAGGATTCTGCAAAGAGCTGCCCCGGCCGGATACGCGCCATCAGATTGCGATTACCCCAAAAATCCTCCTGCAAAATCGAGACGCGGCCTTCCAAGAGAAGACCCATCATCCCGGTGGTATCACCAGCCCGAAGGAGATAGGAACCCTTCTGATAGGTCTGCTGCCGTGCGCCCAGACAGGAAAGAAGGTGGCCGGTTTCCTCTGCCGTCATGCCGCTAAACAAAAGACAGTTCTCCAGTGCGGATGATAAATTTTCCATATTACCCTCCAATGTTGGAAATACAACATACTTGTGGAATAAAGCATAGTAGAATCTGGGCATAAAGTCAAGGAGGACAATTGCAGCCGAAGAACGGCAACTGTTCCGTCACAAAATAAGAGCGCCGGTGAAACCGGCGGAAAGGAGCGTCAAATGAAATTCCATGTGAATGCCAACTGCATCGGCTGCGGCCTGTGCGAGTCCACCTGCCCGGAGGTATTTTCCATCAACGGGGATAATATGGCCGTTGCAGTGGAGGGAGAGGTAGATCCGGCGGTGGAGTCCACCGCTTTGGAAGCCAAGGACAACTGCCCGGTGTCCGCCATCGAAGAGGCGTAAGGAAAGACCATGACAATGATCAAAAACCTGCCCCAGGAGGCTGTAATCGACCTGGGCAGTGCGGTAACGGTACAGCCCGGTCAGGTGGTCAGCCGCACGCTGGCACAGAATGAGGCGGTGAGTCTGACTCTTTTTGCCTTCGCCAAAGGAGAAGAGATCGGCACACATACCTCGGAGGGGGACGCCATGGTATTAATTCTGGAGGGAACCGGTGTGCTAACGGTAGACGGCGTGCCCCACGTATGCCGGGCGGGGGAGAGCATTGTCATGCCGGCCCATAAACCCCACGCCGTTTATGCAGAAGAAAATTTCAAAATGCTGCTGACAGTTATTTTCCCCGCTCCGCAGGGAGAGTGATACCGACAAAGCGCACAAAGCATCCCTGTCCTGTTTGGGACAGGGATGCTTTGACGAATACAACCAGAAACATGCCAGACAACCTTGCCGTCCTGGTATGCGGACAAACTGTGCCCGTCATCCGGAACAGAATGTCCGGAAAGAATGGCGGCGTTTATGAATAGAAATAAAGCAGCAGAGGAGGCGATGGCGTTGAATGAAATCAGTTATTCCCTTCTGGCAATCGCCCTGTCAGAGCTTTATTTACTGGTTTCCTTTTGGAAGCACCGGTTCAAATGATGTCAGACAGCGGCCTTTTTGCTTTTGATCAGCCAACCCAGCAAACCGAAAACAATGGCCGGGATGATCCAGCCAAAACCGAGAGTAGCAAGGGGCAGATGATCCAAAAATACCATGGAGCCGCTGTAAGAGCGAATGGTAAAGAGAATGCTGGTCAGCAGCGCGCCCAGCGTTGCCATCCGGAACACGTTGTCGTTGCGGATTTTCCTGCCGAAGAAGGACAGTACGATCAGCACCAGCGCGGGAGGATAAACAATGTCCAGAATAGGAGAGGCAATGGCAACAATGGTATCCAGACCGATGTTGGAGACAAAGGCGGAAAAGACACAGATAACAATGACCAGCAGGGAGTAGGAAATTTTCCCGCGGGAGAGCTGAGAGAAATAGGTGGCCGCGGAGCTGACCAGTGCCACTGCCGTGGTGATACAGGCCAGTGCCACCACGATGCCGAAAATCACAAGACCCGCCTGACCTAAAAGACTGCGGACAATGCTCACCACCAGTACCGAGCGGCTGACATCCGTTCCGTACTGGTTGGAGACGGTGGCGCCCAGATAGGTGAGCCCCAGATAGACCAGGAATAGTGCAACGCCTGAGACGATACCGGCACCGATAACAACCCGGTTTTTCTCCCGTTTTTCCGTATGACCCTTATCCTCCGCGCTTTTGAGGATGATGATGCCAAATACCATGGCGCCCAGTACATCCATCGTCTGGTAACCGGCCTTGATGCCTGTGGCCGGGACGCTTGCCACCTGAGAAGGCGCAATGGAACCCAGCGGGGAAATGACACCCTTGACAATCAGAATAATCAGACCCAGCAGCAGAGCGGGGGTCAAAAATTTACCCACAATGTCCACCACGGCGTTTTCACGGATACAAAGTGCCAGAATAATCAGGAAAAATACAATGGAAAAAAGAACGGGGCTGACCGAGCTCCATAGAGGTTTAATCGACATTTCAAAGGTGGTGGCTGCTGTGCGGGGGATCGCCACCATGGGGCCGATGCAAAGCACGATGGCGCTCATCAGCACAGTGGCGGGGATGTGGCCGATCCGGCGGGTAATACCGTCGGAACCGCCGCTTTCAAGCATGGCAAAAAGCGCCATCAGAGCAAGGCCGATATCTGCCAGATAATAACAGATAAAGCCCAGCAACCATTGCAAGCCGGTCTCAAGTCCCAGAAATGGCGGAAAAATTAGATTGCCCGCCCCAAAGAACATGGAAAAAAGTGCAAAACCGATGACAAAAATGCTGGTGTAGGTTTTCTTCATGCGTTTTCCTCCCTAAAATAAGTAGTCTCCCCTCAGCCGGATGAAACCATCCGTATGCCGCCCTGAAAACGAAGACTTTATAACTATACTGTTTCTTTAAACGAAAGTCAATTGAAAAATTGGTAAAAAAATGCAAAAAAGCCGCCAAGAAAAATGAAAAAAGACAGAAATTAGCACATTTGACCGACAGCGTTTGGCCGTTTTTCCTGGCTATTTTTACTCTTTTTAGCAATAATTAACCAATTTTGAAAAGATACATGAAGAAAGGTAATGATACAAAAATAAATTGTATTGTTAAAAATACCAAAAACTACCGCCTGCTAACACGTGCCGGCAGGGCAGTATTTCTTAACTTTGTCTTGACAATGATTTTTTTTTTGATAGAATGGATGGAAAATCGCGAAAGCCGAATGAAC
>JAAXZS010000039.1 GCA_012719745.1 Clostridiales bacterium
TCAATCTGACCGTCCTGCATGGCGCGCTTGCTATGTTCAACCTGTTCGACAGCCAGTACATGAAAAAGCCCATTTTCTGGCCGTCCCACGACACCTATTACCCTTCGCGTTCCAATCTCCAACGCAAATATCAGATCCTGCTCCTGATCTATCCATTCCTTTTCCAATGATGATTCCCTCCAGCAAAGCAGCATTTGCCATTAAAAGCTGCGTCCATTATTAATCGCCTTGGGGGATATATCGCCGTATTTTCCACCCGCCACATCACCCACAATGGTCCCATCCACCAGCGTGATGACCCGCTGGCGTATCAAATTTACAAACATGCTGGCATGTGTTGCCATAATAACGGTGGTTCCCTGTCTGTTCAGCTCACTAAGCAGATGAAAAATGTCCCAAATGTTGTCTTCATCTAAATTAGCCGTCAATTCATCCAGCACCAGAATGGACGGGCTGTTGATCATTGCCTGAGCTAATTCTATTCGACGCCTTTCTCCTCCAGACAGTTCCACCGGATACTTCTTGCCAATGCCGGATAATCCGACTACCCCAAGCACTTTATCGACCATTTCATGCACTTCTTTTCTTCTGAAGATGCCATTGCTCCGAGCCACCATGGTCAGGCTTTCTTTGATGGTTTTGCGGTGCATTAACATGGGTATCTGCGGCACATATCCAAACTGTTGTCTGATCCGGTCCCGTGACATAAGGATGGAGCGGGACATATCTGCGTTGTTTAGGTATACTGCTCCGCAATCCGGATTTGTCATACCGCAGATCAATTGAAGCAGAGTCGTTTTACCGGCTCCACTGCTTCCAATGATAAAAACAAACTCCCCCTGTTTTATTGTCAGGTTAATATCGTGCACTGCCATGCAGCGCTTGCGGCCCACTGTATAAGATTTTCCAACATCCACCAGCTGTATTGTCGACATATTATCCTCCCGGTTTACTTGATACGCAAAGCTTCATTGTGCGAATCAGACAGGTCTTTTATGTATTGTTATAATACATTTTGGCTGCTTTGGGAAGACATATAAGGCACAGATTATGGTTGTTGGGGGAAATTCAAGGCAGCTGCCCCCTGCCTTTTCCACACTGTTTTCCTGGGTGTGTCTGAGCATCTGTTTACGAGAGGGTCGTACGGTAAAACGATTTATCCCGGCAGAGTTTCCGGTTGGCTGCCTTATCCATCGCTTGCAGCTTTGCCAGCAGGCGCCTATTTGAAAGCTGCTGCATCAGCGCCGCCTTATTTTCCAAAGGGACATCTTGATCTCCTCTGAGAATTGAATCAAATTCCCCGGCTTCACGATCTGACAAATCATAGCGCTTCAGCTTCATTTCCGCCCACGCAGAGCAGAGTTCGTAAATGGGTTGCCGCCGGGAAAATAGCAAAATCTGTACGGATACCTGATCCTGCCGGTTGATTGCTTCATCCAGTTCCTTTGTCAGGCTCATTACTTCTGTAATTTTTTCATGAATAGCCTTTTGGATTGTTTGTATACCCTGCAAATGTTCTTCCGTCAAGTTTATCACCTCTCAGCTGTACTTTTCTCCGCTGTTTTAAAGCTGTCGCGCAGGTCTGTGAACATTGGGGAAACCCGTTTGAGCTCCCCTTCATTGCGGCCGACTTTTATTCTGCTGAGATCATAGCCAAAAAAGTCATAAAGCTTGTGCAGCTCCCCACTGATAGGATACTGATCGTCTAAAGTCGCATCTAAGTAGCGGATGATATCAAGGCAGCGGTCAATGCAGTCTTCAAATTTCGGATAATCCTTTTGGCGCAGGAAGATTTCCGCTCTGGCTGCGCGTTTTACCAATTCGTCATACAGCAAGATCAACAACTCGCCTTGTGTCATTGTGTTAACTGAATCCATTTTATACTGCTGATAACCTTGTGCGTTCATCATATCAATGCTCCTTCTTCCCAGCGCCGGCGTTAGCCGCCTAACATGCCTGTGAGCATGGAACTCTGTGAATTCATTTCCGATGTTAACTGCTCTAATTTAGAAAATTGTTCAGAATAATAGTCAATTTTATCGGACATTCTCTCTTCCCATTTATCAATCTCATCATCCAAATCGCCCAGTTGGCTTTGCAGCGTATTGCTCAGCATAGACAAGGACGAATACGTTGAACCGGCCTTTTCAACCAGGATCCCTTTGGATGCGCCCTCTACAGAAGCATATATGTCAAATACGCTTTTCAGGTTGGTCATCAGTCCGCCGTTTCCGGTTGTTTTGGTAAAGGCGTCTCTGACCGCATTCGGATTGTTTTCCAAAGCGGTTTTCAGCTCCGCCTCATCCAGCGTCAGCGTCGTCACGCCATCGGAATAGCTGGTGCCGATACCAATACTGCTCAGGGTGCGGGCGTCACTGCCAAAGGGTTCTACCGCACTAACAAGCTTTGAATACAGGTTGCTCAAATCACTATCCCCGAAGAGCAGCCCCGTCTTAGCCTTATCTTCATAATTCTTAATGGCAGTTTCGCTCATATCCTCCTTGTCATCGTCCGTCAATGGCTCATAGCGGGTCTTATTGTCACTTTTAGTAAGCGGCTGTGTTGAGTAAGCGTCATGCGCTGCCATAAGGATTTTATTGAGATCATCCACCATATCCTTAATATTGGAAATAATCTTATCTGCATCTGCTGTGGTCGTAAATGTTATGGCAGAATTGGCATCCGTCTGCTCAAAGGTACCCTTGAGTGTCAAAGACATACCATCCACATCAAATGTATTGTCATTTCTGGTAATATCGGAGAATTGCTGCCCGTTTACCTCCATGGAAAAGACTGCATCCTGTCCTGCCGTATAACCCGTCACAGGGGCACCGGACGCATCTTTTCCGTCAGTGATTGTTTCGAACAGCTCTGCGGCCAAATTGTTCTGGGCATCGGTAATCTCGATATCGTTATTTGCTCCCGTCTCTTTTGCCGACATCAGAAAGCTGTTTGTGGTTTTTGAAAAGCTGACAAAGACTCCTGCCTCGGTGTTGCTATTAATGTCCCGAAGGACACTGTCCAGTGCCGCATCTCTGGTATATGTGCCGATTTTAACGCCATTGATGGTCATATCATAGCCATATAACTGCTTACCATCGCTGCCGAGACGGTTGCCATTCTCGTCTGTCAGATTGCCCAGTGTATCGCAATAGGTTCCGTCGCCCTTATCTTTAATAGTGCCGGTTCCTTTCAACGCAATTCCTTTTAAAATTCCTGCGCTGCCCGTTCCCAGCGTCTCTCCCGTAACTACCCCGTTTTCTGTCACTGTATTGACGCTGAGCAGTGCTCCCAGGGTTGCCCCTGTATTCAAATAGCTGGAGGACAAGTTTTCGCTGAAACCCAAGGCGCTTGTAACAGAGCTGTCCCCAGACGAAAGGAGAATGGAGGAGCCTTTAGGGCCTGTCACTTGAAGTTTTTTATCCGCAGTCATAGAAGCGCTGAAGCTTGTGCCGAATTTGCTTTGCAGGGCAGTGTTCAATGAAGAAACGAATTCCTCGTCTGCATTGCTTGCTCCGCTATTATATGAAGGAAGTGTTATTGTCTTTGTTTTCCCATCAATTGTAACATTCAAAGCCTTGCCGGCAAGGAATTCCCCTTTTACGCTGGAATCAACCAGCGATGTCATACCGGATGTATGCAGTACGGATTCTTTTTCCGCTCCCTGAATACCAAGCGTTGCAGCAATTTTCCCGCTTGCCCCTGAAATTGCCACCGTATTTCCCGCGTTTCGCGCATCGCTGAATGCAATATTGCCATCCGCATCTTTTTCCGCCTTAATAAAGGTAGATGCTTTTGCCAACTGGCCCTCGCTGTCAAAAGTCTGTGTTTCAGCCAGCTTTTGATTAATGCCTTTTACAAGCGCATCAACCGCCGATGTTTTTCCATCATCACCAGCCTTGTAAAGTTCCCACTCACCAAAGCTTATGTCAATGGTGTGATTGCCTCCATATAGCAGCGTCAAACTGCCGGAAACGGCACTTAAGTCCATAGCTGAGGTCAGATCCATTGTCTCTGCCGCTGTCACGGCAGGGACAGTATTTGTACGCCCCGTAATTCTGTCTGCGCTTGTCGTAAGTACAGCCGCTTTTGCCATCTGACTGATATCGAGAATTTTTACATTACTGTCCGATTGCCCGCTGGCGGAAACATTGGCAGCGTTTACACCATTGGAAACAGTAATCGTTGATTTGTTGAAATACGATGCGCTGATGAGGTTTGTGGACGAAGAATAGGACGCATATTTTCTGGTAAATTGCACCATCGGGTCAGTCAGATCGCGATATGCAGTTTGCTTCCATGTGATCTTTGTCTCCTTTTGCTTCAGGGTATTGATCTTTGTTTTGTAACCGCTTACCGCATTTTCAACCATGCTTTCAGTATCAAGGCCACTGGCTAAACCTGATAAAACATTTCGATTGCCATAGATACTGGTCGTATTGCTGCTGCTCACTCCACTGACTGATGACATATAAAGCTCCTTTCCAAGGTCCGTTTTCCTGTTTTTGTACCATGTTACAATTATATTTAATTTTCAATATGTCTCTTTATCACTTATATAAAATTTATCTGTACTTTTTTATCGGCATATTGTATAGTAAAAATAAGCATTTAAATAGAATTTTACAAAAGGAAGGCATGGTCGTGGCTAAGGTTATTACAATAACAAACCAAAAGGGTGGTGTAGGTAAAACCACAACTGCAGCTGCTTTAATTAGTCTGCTCAGTTCCAGAGGTTACCATGTATTGGGTGTTGACCTGGACCCACAGGGCAGTCTCAGCTTTAGTTTGGGGTTGGACATAGATCATTGCAAAACGATATATGATCTTTTTAAAAATTCTGCCTCCATTGACGAGGTCATTGTTTCCACGGAAATCTGTGACATTATTCCATCTAACATCATGCTTTCCGCCATTGAACTTGAGTTCGACCTTCCCAATCGTGAGTTTTTGCTGAAAAGGCATCTGTCGATGGTTGCAAATCGCTATGACTATATCATAATTGATACACCGCCCGCGCTGAATATTTTAACAGTGAATGCCTATGTGGCCTCTGATGGCCTGATTATTCCCATGGCACCAGAAATACTCAGCTTATTAGGTGTATCGCAGCTGAAAGAAACAATTCAGACTGTACAAGACTGCTATAACTCACATTTGGTGGTATTTGGCCTTTTACTAAACAAATTCAATCCTCGTTTGCATTTAAACCGTGAGGTTTATGAAATGAGCGGTCAATTAGCCAAACAGTTACATACAAAAGTATTTCAAACCACGATCAGAACAGGTGTTGCCGTGGCAGAGGCCCCGGCCTATGGCGAAAGCGTGGTAACATATGCCCCCAGGTCAAATTCTGCCAAAGACTTTCAACACCTTTTGGACGAAATGATTGAGCTTATTTCCGAATCATAGAATAAAGTGCATTTGAATGTTATTAATTTATTAGGAGTGATTGTATGCCAGCCAAAAGCAGCAAAACTGCACACGTTCTAAATTTGATTGCAGGTGAAGAGTCATCCTCCGATTCCATTCAGGATGTCCAAACACCGCCCACTGAAAAACGCAGCGCGGTTGCACCCATTCTTGAGGTCGCCCGCGAAAATGATGATGCTATATCCAATCGTATTTTTACAGCACTAAGTCAGGATGTTGTCCAAGAAGCTGACACTGTTTCCGCTCCTGCCGCTGCGCCCGAAGCAACCTTAAAACAGGAAGAACCCTCTTTAAAATCGTCTGGTGATTCTGCCGTACATCAGGTCTCCCCTGTTGATATGCCTTCCAAAGCCGATTCCTCCGCACCCACCCATAGCGACAGTAATCCTAAGATAAGCGACAATTTTGAATATTGTAATATTACGCAGGCACTGGTGGAAGAAAAGGCTCTGAAATACATGAAGCTTTTTGACATGTGCCGTTGTCCTCGCTGTATGGCCGATGTAAAGGCGCTTGCCCTTACCAGACTACCTCCACGTTATATTGTGATGCCGAAAGCCAACTTAGTTCCGATGCTCTCTTTCTACGAAGAAAAAATGGATGCCGATCTTACAACGCAATTAATTTCCGCCTGTCAGATGGTGCAGGAACATCCTCGCCACTAAACTTACTTATCCTGTGAGAAAGACTTTAATTGTGAGGATTGCACTGGATAAAAACATAAAGCCAGCGTCTGTCAGACGCTGGCTTATATTGTCAAAAAAGTCTACCAGAAATGCGAGGCATTTTCGGCAGTCCGGGGTGAGCCTTTACAGGACTCACTCTTTTTATGCAATCGGCGGCAGTTCCTTTTGAATAGACAGGAGATTATCCGGCAAGGAATAACTGACAAGATGTTTTAAATCGGCTGACACAATTTTTCCGCTGCGATTCACTTCAAATGTAATTTCATCCTCACCTATTGTGTCGTGCGGCCCGATATACGGCAAAGAAACAAATGTAATTTTACTATTCACGCCGCTTTCTTCCACACTTTTTTTATAGGTTCCATCATAAGTAACCTGCGGTAGCTGTGTATAATAGGGTTCATAGAACAGATTGCTTTGTTCCCGTATGGCATCTAAAAAAACATAGACCAGCAATTTGTCCTCTTCACTCTGCTCATCAAAGGAAGATGTTTGCATTACCGCCCGGGATGAGCTTTCGGAATAAGCGTGGTGAAGGCAAAGCGCTGTGAAAACAAGGAACAGTGCCATCAGAGCAAACAGGATGACCTTCGGCCATTTAATGTAAATCACCATCCATAGCACCTCCTTTAATAAGGTACTCCGGCTACCGGGGCAATATGATATCTTTGAAAATATGGCTTACATTTTACCGATTGTAAAACAATTTATATGAAAAAAAGCCGCCGGAATCGGTTGATTCCGGCGGCCTTCTATCAGGTATCACACAATATTTGTCTGTCTTTAGCGAATTAGGCATCCGGCGCGTTTTTGCCGGCACCGTTGTGCTTTTGACCGCTGCCCTGCCCCTGTCCGCTCTGACCGTTTTGACCGCCGTTTCCCGGGTGGGCAGTGATTTCACCGCCGAGAGCGTCAATGCGATCCCGGATCTGGCGCATGGTGAGACCGCTGACCTCCTCCGGTGTCACGGTGGGATCCAGTGCCTGCAGCTCCAGAAATGCTTCGTACTTGCCGAAGGACAGCCCCGCCTCATGAGCCGCCGCCACATCTGCCCGGTTGCCCGACCGGCAGGTCACATTGGCGTCGTCCGCGTAAGCACAGCGGTTGATGTTGGTGAGCATCTCGACGCTTTTTTCATCGGTGGCACCCAGAACGGTGACGGTGACCAGCTCGTCATTTTCCAGATAGGTAGCCATGATCTCGCTGTCCATCAGGAGGGTCAGTGCGTCGCTATAGGTCTTATTTTTCAGCGTCACCGATCGAGCCAAGTCCTCGCCGTCTTCATTGTAGCCTGTGACGGAAACCACCCGGTCAAAGCGGTTGACGCCGATCTCAATGGAAGGATTCACGTCTACGCTGATAAAGGATACGCCCTGAAAATAAGTCCGGTAGCCCCCCAGTCCTACCAGCAGCATAACGGCGCAGGCGGCCAAAGCCGTGGCAGCCCGGCGAAAGCCCGGCGCGGGTCTGGCTTTTTTCTGTCCCATTTTTTCATGCAGGAATGCCTTTGTATGCTGCTTTAAGGATTCCTCAGCGCGCACCGCGTCAAAGGCGTTTTTGATCTGCTTATCCAATCGCTTCACCTCCCAGCTTCTCCCGCAATAAGCTCCGTCCCCGGGACAAGAGCGTATAGACCGAATTTTCGTTTTTATGGAGAATCCGCCCGATCTCTGCCGCGGACTGCTCCTCATAATAGTGAAGATAGATCACATCCCGGTATTTTTTCGGCAGGGACAAGACCGCCTCCAGCACATGACTGAGATCCGGGGCGGTCTCCTCCGGCAGCTCCGCAAGCGCGTCAAGGGGAACGCTCCGGCTTCTGAAAAAGCTTTTCAAAAGATCTTTGCAGGCGTTGATGGTCACGCGGATAAACCAGGCCTTCTCGTGCTCCTCATTTTCGAACACAGCGGAGCTGAGGACATACTTCAAAAACACATTTTGAAATATATCCTCTGTATCAGCATGACTTTTCAGATGGATGAGACAGATCCGCCGCACGGTGTCGGCGTATCGCTCAATGGCTCTGTTGGCCTCCTGTTCGCTCCGCATGTTTTACCTCAGTTTCTCCCGCCGCATCTGCCCAGGCGGGCGCCCGTCCCGTCCCGAGGGCCGCTGCCACTGTTGTCACAGACGCCGTTGTTATCTTCATCCGTGAAGTTGGGGCCGGCCTGGTGGCCGGAGCCGTCTTGGGGACGATCCTCCCTGTTGTCGCAGACACCGTCGTTGTTTTCATCCGCAAAGCCCGCGCCGCTGTTGTCGCAGACGCCACTGCCGGATACCGGGCAGGACGCGGCGCATGAACCAGACGCTGCCCGATTGCGTGTGGCCGCGAAAGCGGCGGTGGTGCCGATGGTCAGCACAAGGGCGGTGATGACGACGCCTGTCAATAACTTTTTCATTTTGTTTACCTCCGTTTGTTGTATTGTTTGTGGCTTTCACTATCAATACGACTGACAAGGGCAGAACCTTTCA